>DATLQA010000164.1:0-25371 GCA_035535495.1 Actinomycetota bacterium
ACCGGTTCGTCGGCAGGGGCGGCATGGTCGGGGTGGGCCACCACCTCTTCGCCGACGGCGTCGACGAGGAGCGGACCGAGCAGGCGTGGCAGAGCTGGCTCACGCGGTTGTTCGCCTAGTGCCGGACGCTGACCGCCGAGCGGTGTGACCAGCTCGAGCAGCCGTGCCGGCGCCCTGGGACCGGCTCCCGGGGCCCTCCCTCCCTGGAGTGGCCGTCGTCCGAGCCCGGCCGGAGCGTAACGCCCGGTCGCTCGCATTGGGAATACTCCGGGACGATCCGGGCAGGCTCGCGCCCGGTCAGAGCTGGGAGGCGAAGTCAGAGATGGCGGAGGAGCCTCGTTCGCCGCGGGTGAGGCGGCGGTAGACCAGCACGCCGAGCGCGACCGCCACCAGCGAGGACACCAGCATGATCGTGGCCAGGGCGTTGAGAGCGGGGGTCGGCGCCGCCCTGGCACCGGCGTAGATCTTCACCGACATCGGCTCGGTGGCGACGTCGGAGGAGAGGTAGCGGACGATCACGAAGTCGTCGATCACGTCCGCGAACACGATCACCGCGCTGGCGAACACGGCCGGCCAGAGCAGCGGCAGCAGCACCCGGCCGAGCGCCCGCGACGGGGAGGCGCCGAGGTCCATGGCGGCCTCCTCGTACTCCGGGCCGATCGAGAGCAGCCGCGCCCGCACGATCACCGCCGGGTAGGAGAGCTGGTAGGTGACCAGCCCGAGGACCTGCGCGCCGATGCCGAGCGGGATGAACCGGAACAGGCTGGTGACGCCGAACAGCAGCGCGACGCCGAGCACCAGCTCCGGTACCACGAACGAGAGCAGCATCTGGAAGCTGGCGCCCTTGGCCAGCCGGCCGCGCCAGCGGTCCACCCCGATCGCGAAGGCGACCCCGAGCGGCACCGCCACCAGGGTGGTGACCAGGGCCAGGCGGAGGCTGTGGAACAGCGCCCGGTGGAGCTCCGGGTCGTGCCACACCGACAGCGCCGGGTCCTGCCAGTACCAGCGCAACGAGAACCCCTGCCAGGAGCTGCGCGACCGGCCGGCGTTGAAGGAGAACAGCGCCGCCATCGCCACCGGCAGCAGCGACCAGGCCAGGTAGAGCAGGGTGAAGGCTTCCAGGAAGCGTGGCTTGCGCCAGGGGTTGCGGAGCCACGGGCCCGGCACCGGCAACGCCCTCGGCCGCGGCCGGGCCGCGGCTGCCGGTGGCGCGGCCGTGCGGCTCACCGGCCGGCCTCGCCGTCGGCGCGGGCGGTCGCGCGGACGTACCAGAGCATCGGGATCAGCAGGATCACCATCAGCAGCACCACCAGCACGGCGCCGGTGATGGCCTGGCCGGGGGAGCTGACCGCGTCGTTGATGAGGTTCCCCACCATCGAGGTGCCAGGCGAGCCGGAGAGCAGGTCGTTGGTGAAGTAGTCGCCGAACATCGGCAGGGCGGTGATCACCAGGCCCGCCAGGATCGCCTGGCGGGACATGGGCAGGGTGACCCGCCAGAAGGTCCGGGCCCGGCTGGCGCCGAGGTCACGTGAGGCCTCCAGCAGATTCGGGTCGATCCGGTCGAGCGCCGCGAACAGCGGCAGGGCCATGTAGGGCACATACCCATAGGTGAGCCCGAGCACCACCGTGCTCGCCCGCCCGTCGAGCCAGTTGACCGGCCCGCCGATCAGCCTGGCGTCGACCAGGGCCCGGTTGAGCAGCCCGTCGGTGGAGAGCAGGTTGACCCAGGCCAGCATCCGCATCATGTAGCTGATCCAGAACGGCGCCACCAGCAGCAGCAGGTAGAAGACCTTGCGACGGCCGGCGTAGCGGGCCACGAAGTAGGCCACCGGATAGGCCACCAGGAGGCACAGCGCCGAGGCGAGGATCACGTAGGCGAAGGTGCGGATGAACGCCGGGGCGAGGTAGGCGTCGCTGCCGAAGATGTGCCCGAGCAGGGTGCGGAGCGCGGTGGTGTCCCACCACACCGGGTTCCAGGTCGGCACGGGCGTGCGGAACAGCGGGTCGATGGTGCCGAACGCGATCGCGATCACCACGTAGAGCGGGATTACGAACAGCACCGCCAGCCAGATGATCCCGGGGGCGGCGAACGCCGGCCAGTACCATCGCGGGTAGCGCGCGCCGCTGGTGGCGCGCGCGGCGCGGCCGCCCCGCCGGCGCTTCTTGGGAGCCGGCGGCGGGCCTGCTTCGACGTCGGTCGAGTCCGGGCGCGCCGGCAGGGTCGCCACCGGCTACCCTGCCCTCGGCGGAAGCGCCTTCCAGCGGACCGCCGTCCTCGGCACTAGGCGCCCGCCTTGAACTCCTGCCAGGCCGAGTTCCACAGGTTGTCGACCTCCGGTGACAGTTCGAGCTGCCGGTACCCCTTGTCGAAGTCTGAGGGCAGCACCACCGTGGTCTCAAGTGTCTTGGGGATGTACTCGTCGTTGACCATCGCCTCGGGCGTGGCCTTGTTGAGCGGCGGCTGGTAGCCGTTCCAGCCGAGGTTCTCCATGGCCACGTCGAAGTCGAGCATGTAGTTGAGGAAGTGGTGGGCGAGCACCGGGTTCTTGCCACCGCGGAGGATGCTGACCAGGTCGCTGCCGACCGAGCCGTGGCCGTCAGGCGGGAACCAGTAGCGGATCACCTCTGGGTCCTGCCCCTTCGGCATGTAGTACTGGGCGTTGTTCATGTCGCCCGACCATGCCTGGGTGATCCAGGTCCGCCCCTCGGGCAGGTCGACGTAGTCCTTGACGTTGACCACCGGCTTGACCGCCTTGGCCAGGCGGAGCAGGTCCTGCTTGGCGGTGTCGATCTGCTTGGGGTCGCCGGTGTTGAGGTTGGTGATGCCGTTCTTCAGCAGGGCCATGCTGATGGCCTCGCGGTAGTCGTCGAGGATGCCGACCCGCCCGTGGTAGCGCTGGTCCCAGAGCGCCTCGTACGGGTTGGCCAGCTTGGCGACGTCGTCGCGGACCTTGTCGTTCCGCCAGGCGACCCCGGTGGTGTAGACCGTGTACGGCACCGTGTAGCGCCACTGCTGGTCGTAGAAGGGGTTCTTGAACACCGGCCAGGCCTGGTCGATGTTGGGGATGTAGCTGTGGTTGAGCGGCCGCAGCAGGCCGGCCTGGACGATCTTGCCGAGCCGGTCGTAGGTGGGGAAGAACAGGTCGAAGTCGACCTGGCCGGTGCGGAGCTTGGCGATCGCCTCGTCCATCGTGTTGAAGGTGGAGATCTCCACCTTGACCCCGTACTTCTTGTATTTCTTCTGGAAGTCGTCGACCGCCACCTTCTTGTAGATGTAGTCCGTCCAGTTGTAGAGCTTCAGGACGGCGTTGCGCTCCGGTTCGAGGCCGGCGGCGATCGGCTGGTTGTCGGCCGTGATCGGCCAGGTCACCGGGTTCTGCGGGCTCGCCAGCGGCGGCCCGGCGGCCTTCTGACCGGGCGCGGACGGCTTGCCGCACGCGGCGAGCAGCGCGCCGGCACCGGACATGGCCAGGGCAGCCCCGGCCGAGCGTGCGAGAAACGCCCTGCGGCCCATCGGTCGCCCGGACGGCTCCCAGAGATCCCGAGCCATCATCCCCTCCTTCTACGAGCCCGGCAGCGGGGCTGGCTCACCTTCAGCCAGCCAGCGCCGCCGCGCCCGGTGGAGCTGGAGCAGCCGCGCCGGCGGCGCTTGCGGGGCGGCTGCAACGTACAATAAACTGAATGTTCAGTCAATAAAGTCAGTTGGCCGTTCGGCCTCGCCAATTCCGGCCACTACCAGCCCCTTTGAGGACCAGGAGCCGCGCGTGCACGCTGGCCATGCGCTATCCGAGGCCGACCGCGAGATCCAGGCAGCCGCCCGCGCCTTCGTCGACGAGCTGATCCCCTGGGAGGTCGAGGCGGAGCTGCACGGCGGCGAGCTGCCCGCCGAGGTGGTCGCCGCCCAGCGCAAGCGCGTCGCCGAGCTCGGCTTCGAGGCCATCAACATGCCAAAGGAGCTGGGCGGCGGCGGCTTCACCATGCTCCAGCAGGTGCTCGTCTCCGAGCAGCTCGGCCGGGCGACCAACGCGCTCGGCTGGGTGGTGCACACCCCGGCCGCATGGCTGCCCGCCGTCGCCACGCCCGAGCAGCTGCAACGGTGGGTGCTGCCGGCGATCCGCGGCGAGCGGCGCGAGTGCTACGCGATCACCGAGGAGGGCGCCGGCTCGGACGTCGACGCGATCGAGGCCACCGCGCACTCCGACGGCGACGGCTACCGGCTCAACGGCACCAAGTGGCACGTCACCTCGATCAACCACGCCGACCACGTGTTCTTCCAGGCCAAGCTGGCCGACGGGCCGAACGCGGGGGCGCACGCGCTGTTCGTGCTCGACCTGGACACGCCCGGCATCCGCATCCTCCGGGTGCCCACCTACAGCCACACCATCTCCCACCACCACGCCATCGTGGCCTTCGAGGACGTCCGGGTACCTTCCGGCCACCTGGTCGGCGCCGAGGGCGACGGCATGGCCTTCTCCTGGGAGTGGTTCCGCTACGAGCGGCTGATGATCGCGGCCCGCTCCCTCGGCGCCGCCGAGCGCCTGGTGGAGGAGGCCACCGCGTTCGCCAAGGAACGCCAGGCCGGCGGCAAGCCGATCCTCGGCTACCAGGCGATCCAGTTCATGCTGGCCGACTCCCTGACCGAGCTGTGGGCCGCAAGGCTGATGACCTACGAGACCGCCCGCGGCATCGACGCCGGCCTCGACGTCAAGGTCCAGCACGCCCAGTGCTCCATGGCCAAGCTGTACGCCTCCGAGATGGCCGGCCGGGTGGCCGACCGCGCGGTGCAGATCTTCGGTGGCCGCGGCTACATGCGCGAGAACGTGGCCGAGCGCCTCTACCGCGAGGTCCGGGTCGACCGCATCTGGGAGGGGACCAGCGAGATCCAGCGCATCATCATCGCCGGCCAGCTCGCCAAGCGCGGCGTCGGCCGGCTCATCGGCTAGGGTCGTGCAGCGCACTCCCCGGCCGCGGGCAGGAGGCTCAGGCATGGCGGTAGAGGCACGGTCACCACGGCTCGAACGCGGCGCCGAAGGTCGACTCGACCCCGAGCGGGTCGGGGCACGGCTCGAAGCGCTGATCGCCCGGGAGGAGGCGCGGTTCCTCGAGCGCCAGCCGCGCTCGGCGCAGCTGCTGCAGCGGGCCAGCAGGTCACTGGCTGGCGGAGTCACCTCCAGCTGGCAGATCGCCCGGCCCCAGGCGGTGTGGCTGAGCCACGGCGTCGGCTCCAAGGTCTGGGACGTGGACGGCACCGAGTACGTCGACCTCCACGGCGGCTACGGGGTGATGGCGGTCGGTCACGCCCACCCGGCGGTGGTCGCCGCCGTCGCCGCGCGGGTGGCCAGGGGCACCCACTTCGCCCAGCCGACCGAGGACGCGCTGGCCGTGGCCGAGGAGCTGGTGCGCCGCTTCGGCCAGCCGCTGTGGCGGTTCGCCAACTCCGGCACCGAGGCGACCATGGACGCGGTCCACCTGATGCGCGCCATCACCGGCCGGTCACTGATCGTCAAGCTGGAAGGCGCCTACCACGGCCATCACGACTCGGTGCAGGTCTCGGTCTACGAGCCGGTCGACCGGCTCGGCCCGGCGATCCGCCCGGCGAGCCTCGCGTCGAGCGCCGGCATCCCCGAGGAGATGGTCGCCCTCACCCTGATCGTCCCGTTCAACGACCTGGCCACCACCGAGCGGGTCTTCGACGAGCACGCCGGGCGGATCGCCGGCATGATCGTCGAGCCGATCATGATGAACGCCGGCATCATCCCGCCCGGGCCCGGCTATCTGGAGGGCCTGCGCGCCCTGACCAGGCGGCACCGCGTCCTGCTCGCCTTCGACGAGGTCAAGACCGGCATGACCGTCGCCCCTGGCGGCGCCACCGAGCGGTACGGCGTCCAGCCGGACATCACCTGCCTGGCCAAGGCGCTCGGCGGCGGGCTCTCGACCGCCGCCATCGGCGGCTCCGCCGAGGTGATGGGGCGGATCGTCGACGGCACCTACGACCAGGTGGGCACGTTCAACGGCAACCCGCTGGCGATGGCGGCGGCCAAGGCCGCCCTCACCGAGGCGCTGACCGACGAGGCCTACCGGCACGTCGACGGGCTGCGGGCGCGGATGACCGCCGGCTGCGAGGAGGTCATCGCCCGCACCGGCCTGCCCGCCCACGTGGTCGCGGTCGGCGCCAAGGGCTGCGTCACCTTCTCGCCGGCCCCGGTCCGCAACTACCGCGACTTCGCCGCCATCGACGGCCGCTGGAGCCACTGCCACTGGCTGTTCCAGCACAACGGCGGGGTGTTCCTGCCACCGTGGGGCAAGGCCGAGCAGTGGCTGGTCTCGCCCCAGCACACCGACGAGGACGTCGACCGGTTCCTGGCCAACTTCACGGCGTTCGCCGAGGCGGTCGCCGCCTGACATGGCCGGCGGACGGGTCCAGCTCGCCGGACTGGTCAAGCAGTTCGACGACGTGGTGGCGGTCGACGGGATCGACCTCGACGTGCCGGGCGGCGAGTTCTTCTGCCTGCTGGGCCCGTCGGGCTGCGGCAAGACCACCACCCTGCGGCTGGTGGCCGGCTTCGAACAGCCCGACGCCGGCCGGATCCTGCTCGACGGCGCCGACGTGGCGCGCACCCCACCGCACCGGCGCAACGTCAACACCGTGTTCCAGAGCTACGCGCTGTTCCCGTTCATGTCCCTCTACGACAATGTCGCCTTCGGCCTGCGCTACAAGGACGTCCCCCGCGGCGAGGTGCGCCGCAAGGTGCTCGACGCGCTCGCCATGGTCCAGTTGGACCACCTCGCCGGCCGCCGCCCCGCCCAGCTCTCCGGCGGCCAGCAGCAGCGGGTCGCCCTGGCCCGCGCGCTGGTCCTTGAGCCGGCGGTGCTGCTGCTGGACGAGCCGCTCGGCGCGCTCGACGCCAAGCTCCGCAAGACCCTCCAGCTCGAGCTGAAGACCTTGCAGGAGACCGTCGGCATCACCTTCGTGCACGTCACCCACGACCAGGAGGAGGCGCTGGCGCTCTCCGACCGGCTCGCGGTGATGAACCAGGGCCGGGTCGAGCAGGTCGGCACCCCGGTCCAGGTCTACCAGGAGCCGGCCAGCGCGTACGTGGCCGACTTCCTCGGCGTCGCCAACCTGATGGCCGCCGAGGCGGAGGGCCCGGCGGGGGAGGGGCGCTGCCGTGTCCGCCTCGGCGACTTCCAGCTCGACGCCGGGCGCGGCGAGACCGCCGCGCGCGGGCCGGTGAAGGTGGTCATCCGCCCGGAGCGGGTGCGGCTGGAGCCGCACGGGACCAGCGGCGCCAACCGCATGCCGGGCATGGTCGAGCGGCTGGTCTACCTCGGCCCGGTGACCCAGCTGATCGTCCGCCTCGCCCACGGCGAGGCGGTCCAGGCGGTGGTGCAGGACGCCGGCGAGACCCTGCCCTGGCGGCAGGGCACCCCGGTCGCCGCCCACCTGCCAGCCGACGCCCTGCGGGTGCTCCGCGCCGCCCCGGACGAGCGGCCGGGCTGACGAGGATCCCCGGGCCACTGCCGCTGCTGGGGATCCCCCGGACGACTGCCGCTCCTGGGGGGCTCGGGGGGAAGCGGGCTCCCCCCCCGAATGGATCAGGGAGCGGCTCCCTCAGGCGGCCGCGCCGGCCCCGGCCGGCCGGGCCGCGGCGCGGCCCCGCGCCTGGGGCAGCAGGAAGATCAGCAGGAAGCAGCTGAGGAACACCACCACCTCGAACACCAGGGTCCGCTCCAGCACGTCGGAGAAGTTCCGCCTGCGGGCGGCGTCGGCGGCCGCCCCGACCACCTGGCCGATCTGGCGCTGCCCGCCGTCCCGTGCCTGCGCCTGAGCCTGCCGGCAGCTGGCCGGTACGGCGGACGGGTCCTTGGCGCTGGACCGGTCCTCGAAGCAGGCCTCGAAGCCGGTGACCACCTGCCGGCTCACCGGCGCGGAGACGCCGGCGGTCTGCAGGTCGCCGCGGAGCTTGGGGGCGAGCTCGTCGCCGACCGCGCGGGCGTGGCTGCCGAGCAGCCCGAAGAAGATCACCCCGATCACCGCCACGCCGACCGCGCCGCCGAGCTGCTGCACGGTGGTGAGCACGCCAGAGGCCGAGCCGGCGTCCTGCCCCCTGATCCCGGCGAGCACGACGTTGACCAGCGGCGCGATCACGCAGCCGAGGCCGAGCCCGCACACGGCCAGTGCCGGGATGAGCTGCCAGGAGTGGATGGCGCCGCCGTAGCGGTCCACGGTGACGATGATGCCCAGCATGCCGAGCGAGATCAGCAGCGCGCCGAGGCTGAGGATGCGCCGGCCGAGCCGTGGCGCCAGGCGGACCGAGGCGCCCGAGGCGATCGCCGAGCCGACCGCGAACGGGATCCCGGTGAGCCCCGCGTGCAGGGCGCTGAAGCCGAGCCCGATCTGCAACCACAGCGTGAAGGTGAGGAAGAAGGCGGGGATGCCCATGAAGAAGATGCCGGCGACCAGCAGGCCGGCGACGAACGCCCGCTGGCGGAACAGGTCGAGCTCGACCAGTGGCGAACCGTCGGCGGCCTTCTTGCGCCGCTCCCAGGCCACGAACCCGGCCAGCACCGGGACGGCCGCGGCCATGGAGATGAACGTCCACGGCGGCCAGTCGAGGTCGCGGCCCTGCACCAGCGGGAAGACGAACAGCAGCAGGCCGGCGCTGACGATGCCGACGCCGATCAGGTCGGTGCGCAGCGCGTCGGGCGCTCTGGACTCGTGCAGGTAGCGCCCTGCCACCGCCAGGGCGACGATCCCGATCGGGACGTTGACCAGGAAGATCGGTCGCCATTCGAGCCCGAGCAGGTCGCCGTTGATGAGCAGCCCCCCGACCAGCGGCCCGGTGATCGTGGCCAGGCCGATGGTCGCCCCGAACAGGCCGAAGGCGGTGCCCCGCTGCCGCGGCGGGAAGGTGACCTGGATGACCGAGAGGGTCTGCGGGAACATGATCGCGCCCATGAGCCCCTGGAGGATCCGCGAGCCGATCAGCATGCCCGGGTTCTGGGCCAGGCCGCACAGGGCGGAGGCCAGGGTGAAGCCGGCCATGCCGAGCATGAACAGGCGCTTACGGCCGAAGATGTCGCCGAGCCGCCCGCCGGTGATCAGCGTCACCGCGAACGCGAGCTGGTAGCCGGCGAGCACCCACTGGATCTGCGAGTAGGTGGCGTCGAGGTCGCGCTGGATCGACGGGATCGCGACGTTGACGATGCTGATGTCGACCAGCTGCATGAACGCGGCGGTCAGCACCACGGCGAGGGCGACCCAGCGGCGCGGGTCGGCGTCCTGCTCCTCTGGTTGGCCTGCCGGCGGGGTCACGGTGGAAGTGCTCACGGGCGCGTCTCCATGTCCCTCGGGCCCTCCCTGGCGGCGAGCCGTCGGACGGTCGGTGCTCGGTGAGGCAGGCTACCCGCCGGCCGCGACGGCGTTGGCGATCGCCTCGCGGATGTGGGCGGCGGCGTAGGTCGGGAACTCGGGAGCGCGGCTCCAGTCGAAGTGGTCCACGGCCCGCACCAGCCCGTCGTTGCCGGCCTCGATGACGTCCTCGAACGGCAGGCCGTGGTCACGGTACTCGCTGGCCACGGATGCCACCAGCCGCTGGTTGCCCTCGATGAGGCGCCGCCGCGCCGCCTCTCCCCGTGCCGCCACCGCCTGGGCCGGGCCATCCTCCTCGGCCACGGCGCCGTTGGCGACCAGGTCGCTGGCCCAGCTGCCCCGGCGCATCGCCTCGGCGAGCATGGCGGCCTCCCGCTCGTCAACGCGCGGCTGCCGCTCCATCCTCTTCAGGAGGCGGCGCGCCTCGTCGTCACCGGCCATGCCCGGAGTCTACGTGACGAGCACGCAGAACGCGCCGCGGTCTAAGGTGCCCGGACGGACGGGGAAGGAGCGTCATGGTCAACGCCTCGCGGCCACGGATCGTAGGCCGGGCCCTGGCGCTGGTGTTCGTCTGCGCCCTCGGCTCGTCGACCAGCTTCTACCTGCTGCTGTCGGTGGTGCCGCTGTACGCCACCTCGGTGGGGGCGAGCGGGATCGGGGCGGGGCTGGCCACCGCCGCGCTGATGTTCGCCACGGTCGCCGCCGAACTGGTCACCCCCCGGCTGGTGGCCAGGTTCGGCTACCGCCTGATGCTGGCGGCCGGGCTGCTGCTGCTCGGCGCCCCGGCGCTGGCGCTGCCCGGCGCGGGGAGCCTGGCGGCGATCCTGGCGGTCAGCGTGGTGCGTGGCCTCGGCTTCGCGATCACCGTGGTGGTCGGCAGCGCGCTGGTGGCCTCGCTCGTCCCCGACCAGCGCCGCGGGGAAGGGCTCGGCCTGTACGGCATCGTCGTCGGGGTGCCGTCGGTGGTGGCGCTGCCGCTGGGCGTCTGGCTCGCCGGCCACGCCGGCTTCCCGCCGGTGTTCGTCGCCGGCGGGGTGGCCTCGCTGGCCGGGCTGGCGGTGGTGGCCGGCCTGCCGGGCAGGCAGGCCGGGCCGGAGCACCCGGTCGGGATCCTCACCGGGCTGCGCACCCCGGCCTTGGTGCGGCCGTCGATCGTGTTCGCGGGCACCACCATGGCGGCCGGGATCGTGGTCACCTTCCTGCCGCTGGCGGTGCCGCCGGCCTCCGGCAACCTGGCCGCGCTGGCCCTGCTCGCCCACGCCGCCGCGGCCACCCTCACCCGCTGGTGGGCCGGGCGTTACGGCGACCGGCACGGCCCGCGCGTGCTGCTGGTGCCGGGCGTGGTCACCGGCGCGGCCGGCATCGCAGCGCTGATCTGGACCTCGAGCCCTGCCGCGGTGCTCGGCGGGATGGTGCTGTTCGGGGCCGGCTTCGGCGTCGCCCAGAACGTCACCCTGGCGCTGATGTTCGACCGGGCGCCGGCGTCGGGCTACGGCACCGTCAGCGCCATGTGGAACCTCGCCTACGACGCCGGGCTCGGCCTCGGCGCCGCCGGCTTCGGGGTGGTCGCCGCGCAGACCGGCTACGCGGCCGCGTTCGCGCTCACCGCGGTGGTGATGCTGGTGGCGCTCACGCCCGCCTGGCGCGACCGGACCGACTCGGCGAGCTACAACCGCGGCCCGGTGGGGGAGCCGTTCAGGTAGCCGCCGGCGACCATGGTGAGGAAATGGCGGGCGGAGCCTTCCTGGAGGGCGAGGGGACCCTGGCGGTAGCCGCGGGAGGCGGTGCCGCGCTGGACCGACTCGCAGGCCCGGAAGTCCTGGCGGTTGGTGACGTCCCAGAAGTCGACCGCGAACGCCGGGTCGAAGTCGGGCCGCTCGACCACCTCGGCGGGGAACAGCCACTCGCACTCGACCTGGGTCCGGTCCGGGGCGACCGGCTCGAGGCGGTGGGTGAGTACGTAGTCGGGGTGGGCGCTGACCAGCAGGTTGGGGAAGAGGCCGAGGTACAGGACCTGGCGCCTGGCGGGCTCGGGCAGCCAGGGCAGCGGGTCGCCGCCGCGGCCGTCCAGCGACATGGTCTCGGCGTGCTCGCGCAGGTCCATCGAGCCGCCGGCCCAGAGGCCGTGGGGCTCGAAGTCCTCGCCGCTGTCGCTGGGCGTCACGCGGCACAGCTCCGGGTGGATGCTCGGGCAGTGGTAGCACTCGTGGTAGTTCTCGACCAGCAGCTTCCAGTTGGCCTCGACCAGGTAGCGGCGGCCGGCGGCGGGCACCAGCGCCTCCGGCCGGTACGGGGCGAGCAGATCGCCCAGGTTGCCGACGTGCTCGGCCAGGTCGGGCGCGTCCCCGGAGACGTTGACGAACACCCAGCCGTGCCAGGCGGCCACCCTGGCGGGGACCAGGCCCTCGCGGACCGGGTCGCCCGGGTCGAGCTGGCCGAAGCGGGGCGCGGTCCGTAGCCGGCCGTCCAGGCGGTAGACCCAGGCGTGGTAGGGGCAGCGAACCGTCCGCTCGACCACCGCGGTGCCGCACTCGAGCAGCTCGTGGCCGCGGTGCCGGCAGACG
The DNA here is from genome assembly GCA_035535495.1 of Actinomycetota bacterium. Lineage (GTDB taxonomy): Bacteria > Actinomycetota > CALGFH01 > CALGFH01 > CALGFH01 > DASUZB01. The sequence goes on from DATLQA010000164.1 coordinate 11,938, forward strand.
TTGAAGAAGCCTCGCAGCGTCCCGGCCTGGTCCCGGACGAGCAGCACGCCCTGGCCGCCCACGCTGACGGCGGCCTGGTGGCCAGGGTCCGGCCAGGCGCCGACGTGGCCGGCGCAGACCCAGGAACGCTCCCAGAGCCGCTCCCGCTCGAACGCCAGCACCTCCTCGGAGGTGTAGGCGGCGGCCGGCAGCGTCCGGCTCCGGCCCAGCGGCGCGAGCACCGGTTCGAGCAGCTTCGGCTCGATCGGCACCGCGGGTTCGCTCATCCCAGTCGGGCCGCTGACGGGAGGGCCCGCTCCTCGTCGGTCCAGGCGAAGCCCAGCTCGCTGGCGGCGCTGGCCATGCACAGGTCGAACATGCGCGCCGGGGAGACCTCCGGGTCGCCGAGCACCACCTGGATGGCGAGCCCGTCGATCAGGGCGGCGAGCCGCAGGGAGAAGTCGCCGGGGTCGACCGGGCCGAACTCGCCCTGCTCCTGGCCGCGACGGACCACCCCGGCGATCGTCTCCCGCCAGCGGCGGTCGAGCTGCTGGCGGTCGCGGGCCACCACGGGGTCGCGCGGGGCCCTGGCCCACAGGTCGAGCCAGAGCAGCCAGCCGTCACGCCATTCCAGGTCGTTGTAGCTGCCGGTGGCGCAGCTCTGGCGCAGCAGGTGGACGAGCTGCTCGCGGGCGCTCGGGATGGTGGCGAGGTCGCGGGCGGACTCCTCGTAGAACTGCTCCTCGGAGAAGGCCAGCGCCTGGGCGAGCAGCCGGTCCCTGGTGTCGAAGTAGTAGATGACCAGGGCGGGACTGGTGCCGGCGCGCTCGGCCACGTCGGCGATGCGGGTGTCGCAGAGGCCGCGCTCGCAGACCACCGCCACCGCCGCCTCGAGGATCTGCCGCCGCCGGGCGGCCGAGAGCTGTCGTCGTGGGCTCATAGTTCCCGTCCGGGTCAGGGGCTTGCCGGGGCCGGCACCCCATTTTAAACTGAATGTTCAGTCAAACACCACTACAGCCGGGGGCAGCATGGCCGACAGCTGGGACGCGGTCGTCATCGGCGGCGGGCACAACGGCCTGGTCGCGGCCGCGTACCTGGCGCGAGCCGGCGCGCGCACGCTGGTGTGCGAGTCCCGCCACAAGACCGGCGGAGCGGCGACCACCGACGCGCCGTGGCCCGAGGCCCCCGAGATCAAGGTCACCCGCCTCTCCTATGTGATGAGCCTGATGCCGCCGAGCATCGTGCGCGACCTCGACCTCGTCCGCCACGGCTACAAGGTCCACCCGATGGGCCCCTACTACCAGGCCTGGCCGGACGGGCGCTCGCTGCGCATCCACGCCGACGACGCGGCCCGCAACCACGAGGAGCTGGCCCGCTTCTCCAAGCGGGACGCCGACGCGATGCCCCGCTGGGACGCCTGGCTCGGTGGGCTCGCCGACGTGCTCGCGCCGCTGCTCATGCAGACCCCGCCGCGGCTCGGCTCGCGGCGCCTGCCCGACCTGCGCGACACGCTCAGGCTGGCCTGGCGCTACCGCGGGCTGGACGTGCGGACGGTGGCCGACGTGACCCGGCTGATGACCATGAGCATCACCGACCTGCTCGACGACTGGTTCGAGTCCGAGCAGGTCAAGGCGGCCCTGGTGATCAACGGGGTGATCGGCACCTGGGCCGGCCCGGACGAGCCGGGCACGGCCTACGTGATGGCCCACCACTCCATCGGCGACGTCGGCGACGGGCACCTGGGGAGCTGGGGTTTCCCCGAGGGCGGCATGGGCGCGGTGGCCGACGCCATCCGCGACTCGGCCGAGGCGCTCGGCGCCACCGTCCGCACCGGCGCCAGGGTCGAGCACGTCATCGTGGAGGGCGGCCGCGCCCGCGGGGTGGTCCTCGCCGGCGGCGAGCAGGTACGCGCCCCGCTGGTGGTGAGCGCCGTCCACCCCAAGCTGACCTTCCTCGAGCAGGTCGACCGGGCCGAGCTGCCCGACGACTTCGTGGCCGACCTGGAGCGGTGGCGCTCCCGCAGCGGCGTGGTCAAGATCAACCTCGCCCTGGGCGAGCTGCCCGACTTCACCGCCGACCCCGGCACCCACCCGCAGGAGCACCACACCGGCGCGATCGAGCTGGCGCTGTCGCCCAGCTACGTGGAGCAGGCGTTCCAGGACGCCAAGGCCGGCCGCGGGGCGACGCGACCGTTCTCGGACGGCTGCATCCCCAGCGTGCTCGACCCCACCCTCTGTCCCGAGGGCATCCAGGTGATGTCGCTGTTCGCCCAGTGGTGCCCGCACGAGTGGGCCGCCGCACCGCACACCGAAGAACTGGAGGCATTCGCCGACCGGGTGATCGAGGGCTACGCCGAGCTCGCCCCCAACCTGCCCGGGGCGATCCTGCACCGGGAGGTGCTCGGTCCCTGGCAGATGGAGCAGGAGTACGGGCTGGTCGGCGGCAACATCTTCCACGGCGAGCTGTCGCTCGAGCAGCTCTTCCACCTCCGCCCGGCTCCCGGCTACGCCGACTACCGCAGCCCGATCGCCGGGCTCTACCAGGCCAGCTCGGCCACGCACGGCGGCGGCGGCGTCTGCGGCATCCCCGGCCATCACGCCGTCCGCGCGATCCTCGCCGACCGCCGCCGCGGCCTCCGCCGCCGCGCGCTTCTGTAGCCAGCGTTTCTATGAAAGCCATGCTGGAGGCGCGTTCGGTGGCGGTGGTCGGCGCCAGCCCGCGGCCGGGGTCCTTCGGCGAGGAGCTGATGGTCCAGCTGGTGCGGGGCGGCTTCGACGGCGCCATCTACCCGGTGAACCCGCACTACCGCGAGGTGCTCGGCGTCCCCTGCCGCCCGCGCATCGCCGAGTTGCCCGAGCCGGTCGACCTGGCGATCCTCGGCATCGGCAACGAGCGGCTCGAAGAGCAGCTGGCGGCCGCCGCGGCGGCGGGGGCGGGCGCGGCGGTGCTGTTCACGAGCTGCCACGAGCCGCCCCGCCAGGGCGTGCCAACGCTGGCCGAGCGGCTCCGCCGCATCGCCGTCGACGCGGGCATGGTGCTCTGCGGCGGCAACGGCATGGGCTTCCTCAACCTGGAGCGCCGCCTGCGTGCCTGCGGCTACTCCCAGCCGCTGGACCTGGTCCCCGGCGGGCTCGCCTTCCTCACCCACTCCGGCTCGGCGTTCTCCGCGCTGCTCCACAACGACCGCGGCCTCGCCTGCAACCTGGCCGTCTCCTGCGGCCAGGAGTTGACCACCACCATGGCCGCCTACCTCGACTACGTGGTCGACCTCCCCTCGACCAGGGTGGTGGCCCTGTTCGTCGAGGCCGCCCGCGACCCCGACGCCCTGCGGGCCGCCCTGGCCAAAGCGGCGGCACGGGACCTGCCGGTGGTCGCCCTCAAGGTCGGGCGGAGCGGCCAGGCCCGGATCATGGTGGCCGCCCACTCCGGCGCGCTCGCCGGCGAGGACGGCGCCTGGCAGGCGCTGTTCGACGCCTACGGGGTGCTGCGGGTCCGCACCATGGACGAGCTGGCCGACACCTGCGAGCTGCTGCTGGCCGGACGGGCGGCGGGTCCCGGCGGGCTCGGCGCCGTCCTCGACTCCGGCGGCGAGCGCGCCCACCTGGTCGACCTCGCCGATGAGGCCGGCGTCGGCCTCCCCCCGGTCGGCGCGGCCACCGAGCGACGGCTCGCGGCGGTCCTGGATCCCGGGCTCCTGCCCGGCAACCCGGTCGACGCGTGGGGCAGCAGCCGCGACGCCGAGCAGGTCCTGGCGGAGTGCCTCGACGCGCTGGCGGATGACCCGGCGACCGCCGCGGTCGCCTTCTGCGTCGACCTCACCACCGAGGCCCTGCCCGGCGACGGCTACGTGCGGGTGGCGGCCGGCGCGGCCGGGCACACCACCAAGCCGGTGGCGATCCTCGCCAACCTGGCCAGCGCGGTCGACCGCCGCGAGGCCGCCCTGGCGCGGGCGGCGGGGGTCCCGGTGCTCGAAGGCACCGCCACCGGCCTGGCCGCCTTCGCCCACCTCCTCGCCAGGCGCGACACCCGGGCTGCCCGGGACGTGCCCGACCCGCCCCCGCCCGGCCCGCCACCACACGTCAGGGCGCGCTGGCGCGCCAGGCTGGCCGCGGCGCCGGCCGGTGGCGCCCCCCTCTCCGAGCTGGACGGGCTCGCGCTGCTGGCCGACTACGGCATCGGCGTCACCCCGGCCATCGCCGTGGCCAGCGCCGACGAGGCGGTGACCGCGGCCGCGCGGCTCGGCTGGCCGGTGGCGCTCAAGACCGCCAGCCCCGGCGCCGTCCACAAGTCCGACGTTGGCGGCGTGCGGCTCGGCCTGGCCGGCGAGGCCGCGCTGCGGGCCGCCTGGGCCGAGCTGGCGGCGGCGCTCGGGCCGGCCATGCTGGTCGCCGCCATGGCGCCGCCAGGGGTCGAGCTCGCCCTCGGGGTGGTGCGCGACCCCCAGTTCGGCCCGCTGGTGATGGTCGCCGCCGGCGGCGTGCTGGTCGAGCTGCTGCGCGACCGGCGCTTCGGTCTGGCGCCGCTGGGCCCGCGCGCGGCCCGCGCCATGCTCGACCGCCTGGCCGTCCGGCCCCTGCTCGACGGCGTCCGTGGCGCCCGGCCGGCCGACCTGGACGCGGTGGCCGACACGGTGGCGCGCCTGTCGGTGCTCGCGGCCGACCTCGGCCAGGGGCTCGACGCGCTGGACGTCAACCCGCTGATCGCGGGACCGGATGGCTGCCTGGCGGTGGACGCGCTGGTGCTGCCGGTCGGCCAGCTGGTCCCGGGCCGTGGGGACGGCGCTACGGCGCGATCGTGATCGTCCGGGTCGAGGTGTAGAGCTCCCGCGCCTGCTTGCCCTGCTCCCTCGGGCCGATGCTGGACTGTTTCTCGCCGCCGAAGGGCGCGTGGAAGTCCACCCCCGAGGTCGGCATGTTGACCCGGATCATGCCGGTGTCCAGGCCGTCCACCACCCGCAGCGCGGCGCCGAGGTCGCGGGTGAACACCGAGGTGACCAGCCCATAGGGCACCGCGTTGGAGATCGCCACCGCCTCGTCCTCGTCGGCGGCGCGGAGCACCACGCAGATCGGCCCGAAGACCTCCTCCTGGGCCAGCCGGGCATCGGGCGCGAGGCCGTCGACCACGGTCGGGGCCACGAACCAGCCGGCGCCGTCGCCGGCCATCCCGCCGGTGGCGATCCGTGCCCCGCGGCCGCGCACCTCGTCGACCGCCTCCAGCACCCTGGTCCTGGCCGCCGCGGTGATCACCGGGCCGACCACGGTGCCCTCGTCCACCGGGTTGCCGACGGTGAGCCGCTGCACCGCCGCGACCAGCGCCTCGCCGACCGTGCCCGCCTCGAGGATCCCGCCGACGACGATCACCCGGCTGGTCGCGGTGCACTTCTGCCCCGCATAGCCCATCGCGGCGGCCGCGATCGCGGAGGCGGCCGAGGCCAGGTCGGCGTCGGGGAGGACGATCGAGGCGTTCAGCCCGCCCATCTCCGCCTGCACCGGCACGCCACGCATGGCGGCCGCGGCCGCCACCTGGTGGCCGACGCCGACCGAGCCGGTGAAGCTCACCACGTCCGCCAGGTCGACCAGGGACTTGCCCGCCTCGGCGTCGCCGGTGACGATCTGGAAGACCTGCTTGGGGAGGAAGCGGTTGAGCAGCTCGCCCATGCGGACGGCGACCCCGCTCGAGTCCGGGGCGGGCTTGAGCACGACCGTGTTGCCGTAGGCGAGCGCGGGGCTCGCCTTCCACAGCGGGATCGCGACCGGGAAGTTCCACGGGGTGATCAGCCCGGCCACGCCACGCGGGCGGCGCCTGGCCATCAGCAGCGCGTGCCGGTCGGCTGGAGGCGCGATCGGGTAGGTCTCACCGTCGGCGTCGAGCGCCGCCTGGGCGTGGTAGCGGAGGATGCCGACGCCACGCGCGACCTCCTGGCGCGCCTCCACGATCGGCTTGCCGACCTCGCGGACCACCAGCAGGCTGATCTCCTCGGCGGCGTCGGCCAGCGCCTGGGCGGCGGCCGACAGCGCGTTGGCGCGCTGCGGCGCCGGCATGCCGCTCCATTCCCGGCCGGCATTGGCGGCCCGCTCGACCGCCCGCTTGACCGCGCCGTCGTCGGCGTCGGGCACGGCGGCGACCACGTCCGACGGGTCCTGTGGCGACCTCGACTCGATGGTTGGGCTCTTCATGCGGCCTCCCCACGTGCGGCCTGGACCGGTTGCAGTTGGATGTCACCGGGGCGCGGGCATGGTAAACCGCGCCGAGGCGGCGCCGGACCGAGAACGGACGCGACAGGGCGGGCGGGGTAGGGGAGACTGCCGGCATGCCTCCCCCGCATCCCACCGCTCAGCGCTCACTGCTCGACCGGATCGAGGCGTACTACGACCTCGTCCCCCGGGCCGACAGCCGCAACGAGGTCCACGGCCCGCTCACGCTGTTCGTGGCGACCGGACCCGGCTTCCGCTGGTACGCGCGGCCCAGCCTCGGCACCGAGTCGGTGACCGCCGAGGACGTGGCCGCGGTCCGCCGCCGCCAGCGGGTCCTCGGCCAGCCCGAGTCGTTCGAATGGGTGGAGGGGATCACCCCCGGCCTGCGGCCCGCCGCCGAGCAGGCCGGGCTGGCGGTGAGTTCGTTGCCGCTGATGGTCCTCGACCGGGCGGCCGCGCGGCGGCCGCCGACACCGGCGGGGGTGGAGCTCCGGCTGGTCGGGCCGGATGACGACCTCGCCACGATCGACGCGGTGGCACGGGTGGGCTTCGCGGTGCCTGGCACCGCGGTCGGCCAGGCCGGCGTGCCCACGCTCGCCCCCCTGGCCGCGAACGCCGCCGCCGAGCTGCTCGCCAAGCAGCGCGAGCGCCTGGCCGCGGGGCGGACGGTCACGGCGGTGGCGCTGGTAGGCGGCGACCCGGTGTCGGTCGGCAGCCATCAACCGCGCGAGCAGGTCACCGAGATCGTCGGGGTGGCGACCCTGCCCGCCCTGCGCCGCCGGGGCATCGGCGCCGCGGTCACCGGGCTGCTGGTCAGCGACGCCCTCGATCGCGGCGTCGAGACGGTGTTCCTCTCGGCGGGCAGCGACGACGTCAGCCGCGTGTACGAGCGCATCGGCTTCCGCACGGTGGGGACCGCCTGCATCGCCGAGCCCGCCAACGCATCCCGCTGAGCGCCGCCTCCAACCCAGGGCGGCGCACCCGGCCGCCCTCGCGTAGCCTGGCGGCTGCGCCGGCGCACACGGCGTGATCGAGGTCGTCGTGAGGAGGCCAGGTGCCGTCTGAGGTGAGGGAGCCGGGCACGACCGGCGAGCAGCGCATGCTGGCCGCCTGCCGGCGCGAGGCGGTCGACGCCACGCCGGTGTGGTTCATGCGCCAGGCGGGGCGCTGCCTGGCCGCCTACCGGGAGCTCAGGGAGCGGTACGACATCCTCACCATGACCCGCACCCCGGAGCTGGCCAGCATGATCACCCTGATGCCGATCGACGCGTTCGGGGTCGACGCCGCCGTGCTCTACGCCGACATCACCCTGCCGCTGTTCGGCATGGGGGTGGACTTCACCATCGACCCGGGGGTCGGCCCGATCGTCCACCCGCCCGTGCGCGACGCGGCCGCGGTCGACGCGCTGAAGGTGGTCGAGGCCGAGGAGGCCACCCCGGAGCTGTTCGAGACCATCCGCACGGTCCGCCACGAGCTGGCCGGCCGGGCGGCCGTGATCGGCTTCGCCGGCGCCCCGTACACGCTCGCTTCGTACCTGATCGAGGGGCGGCCGACCAAGGACCACGCCCGCGCCAAGGGGCTCATGTACGGCGAGCCCGAGCTGTGGCACCGGCTGATGTCCACCCTCGCCGAGGTCACCATCCGCTACCTGCGCGCGCAGGTCGCCGCCGGCGTGCAGGTGGTGCAGCTGTTCGACTCCTGGATCGGCGACCTCGGCCGGCGCGAGTACGCCGAGTACGTGCTGCCCTACAGCCGGCGCATCTTCGAGGGGCTCGACGGCCTCGGCGTTCCCCGGATCCACTTCGGCACCGGCACCGCCGCGCTGCTCGAGCAGATGGCCGCGGCAGGCTGCGACCTGGTCGGGGTCGACTGGCGCGTGCCACTCGACGAGGCCTGGGCACGGATCGGCCCTGGCTTTGGCGTGCAGGGCAACCTCGACCCCGCCGTCCTGCTCGCGCCCATGCCGGTGGTGGAGCGCGAGGCCCGCCGGGTCCTGGCCGAGGCGGGCAACCGGCCCGGCCACGTCTTCAACCTCGGCCACGGGGTGCTGCCCGACACCCCGGCCGAGCACCTGACCGCCCTGGTGGAGCTGGTCCACGAGACCACCACCCGCGCCGCCGCGGCCACCCGCCCGGCCTGAGGATCGAGGTGACGATGCCGTCATCCCACCCGCCGCACGAGCCCCCCGGACAGCCTGGTCCCCTGGGAACCCCGGTCGGGGTGCTGCTGATGACCTACGGCTCGGCGGTGACCGCCGACGACGTCCCGGCCTACCTGCGCAGCGTCTACCGGGGCAAGGACCCTGACCCTGAGCTGGTCGCCGAGTTCCAGCGGCGCTACCGGCTGGTGGGCCGCTCGCCGCTGATCGAGCGGACCCGCGAGCAGGGCGCCGCCCTGGCCGCGCTGCTCGCCGCCGAGCACGGGCCAGGCAGCTACCTGGTCGAGGTGGGCATGCTCCACTCCTCGCCCTGGATCGACGAGGCCGTGGCCCGGCTGGCCGCCGCCGGGGTCCGGCGCCTGGTCGGCATCGTGCTGGCGCCGCAGTTCTCCGCCCTGATCATGGGCGGCTACGGCCGGGCCCTCGACGCCGCGGCCGCCCGGCTCGGCCCGGACGCGCTGGTCACTGTGGCCGGCCCGTGGCACCGCACCCCCGCCTTCCTCGACTGCCTGGCCGGACGGGTCCAGCAGGCGCGCGACCGCCTGGCCGCGGCGGGCGAGCCCGACGCCCCGGTGATCTTCACCGCCCACAGCCTGCCCAAGCCGGTGGTCGAGCGCGACACCGCCTACCTCGACCAGCTCGCCGAGACCTGCGAGGAGCTGGCCGCGCGGGCCGGGCTCGAACCCGCACGCTGGCAGTTCGCCTACCAGAGCGCCGGCCACACCCCCGAGGAGTGGCTCAAGCCCGACCTGAAAGACCTGCTGCCAGGCTTGCGCGCCGACGGCCACCGGGCTGTCCTGGTGGTCCCGGTGCAGTTCCTCGCCGACCACCTCGAGATCCTCTACGACATCGACGTGGCCGCCCGCGAGGAGGCCGAGGAGGCCGGCATCGCCTTCCACCGCATCGAGCTGCCCAACGCCGACCCGCTGCTGGCCCGCGCGCTCGCCGAGGTGGTCGCACGCGAGCAGGCGGCCACCCGCCCCGCCACCGCCGCCAGGGGCTGACCGCCCCGCCGGGCGACCGGCAGAAGACGATCGACTTCTGGCCGAGGGTTAGCGGGCGTGACCCCGGTTACCCGGAGGGCACGCCGGCCGGCGGGGTTGGCATGTGGGAGAGCCCCGCCGCCCGGCGCCAACCATGCCAGGCAGGGAGGAATCCACATGGCGACCTACGGCTACGCGCTGTCCTCCGAGGACTGGGGCCCCACCGAGCTGGTCGACCAGGCCAGGCGCGCCGAGCGGGCGGGCTTCGACTTCGCCTGCATCTCCGACCACTTCCATCCCTGGATCGACAAGCAGGGCAACAGCCCCTTCGTCTGGACCGTCATCGGCGGGATCGCCGCCGTCACCGACCGGATCGCGGTCGGCACCGGCGTGACCTGCCCGACCGTCCGGATCCACCCGGCCATCATCGCCCAGGCCGCCGCCACCGCGGCGGCCATGCTGCCTGGACGGTTCTTCCTCGGTGTCGGCTCGGGCGAGAACCTCAACGAGCACATCCTCGGCGACCACTGGCCACCCGCCCCGGTGCGGCTGGAGATGCTCGAAGAGGCGGTCGAGGTGATCCGCCTGCTGTGGCAGGGAGGCCAGCAGAGCCATCACGGTCGCCACTACACGGTCGAGAACGCCCGCCTGTACACCCTGCCCGACGAGCCACCACCGATCATCGTCTCCGCCTTCGGCTCCAAGGCCACCGAGACCGCCGCTCGCATCGGCGACGGCTGGTGGAACACCGCGCCAGACACCGACCTGCTCGGCCAGTTCCGCGCCGCCGCCGGTCCGGACAAGCCGGCCTACGGCCAGGTCAAGGTGTGCTGGGCCGCCGACGAGGCCGACGCCCGCCGGACCGTGCACGAGCTCTGGCCCAACCTCGGCCTGTCCGGCCAGCTCTCCCAGGAACTCGCCCTGCCGTCCCTGTTCGAGCAGGCGGTCGAGCCGGTCACCGAGGAGGCCGCCACCGAGCACATCCCGTGCGGTCCCGACCCGGAGCGCCATCTGGCCGCGATCACTGCCTTCGTCGACGCCGGCTTCGACCGCGTCTACCTCCACCAGATCGGCCCCGACCAGGACGGATTCTTCCGCTTCTGGGAGCGCGAGCTCGCCCCCAAGCTGGCCTAGCCTCAGTACCCGCCGGCGTAGACGAGGTAGCCGTAGTGCTGGGTGATCCCGCTGCCCTGCGCCACGATTGGGCGGAACGGGTCGCCGTCAAACCCGTACGCGGAGGGACGGGCGGCGTCATCCATGACCTGACCGTGGCGTTCTCAACTTCGCCAAGACGAACAGCCGGCCGCGTGACTGGAGAGGACCGTGCGCGTGCCGCCGCGGGCACCGACGTGGCAGACTCCTGGCGAACCGGCGTGCGGCGGTGGGAGCAGGCCGCCGGTGGAGGAGCCGGAGGGAGCGGATGCGGGTTCGTGCGGCCGCGCGCTTGGCGGCCAGGCGCTGGTGGCTTGCCGCGATCCTGGTGGCCGCGCCACTGGCGGCCTGTGGCGGCGGCCAGGCAGAGCGGCCGTCGGTGTCGGTGGGGATGTTCGACAACTTCTACGCCCGCGACGTCACCCGGGTGCCCGCCGGCACGCCGGTGGTGTTCGAGAACAAGGGCTACGCGCCCCACAACGCGGTCGCCGTCGGCGGCGCCTTCCGCACCCAGCAGACGATCGACGCCGAGCAGTCGGCCACCGTGGTCGCCTCGCTGCCGCCCGGGGTCTACCGCTACTACTGCACGTTCCACGCCACCCCCGACGCCCGCGACGGCATGGTCGCCACCCTGGTCGTCGGCGACGTCCCCTACGACCCGGGCAAGGGCGAGCGCGGCACCGGCGTCGCCCCCGTGGCCAAGGCGAGCGGGGTCACCAGGAGCGTCCCCGAGGACTACCGCACCATCCAGCTGGCGGTGAACGCGGCCAAGCCCGGCGACCTGGTCCTGGTCGGCCCGGGTGTCTACCGCGAGGAGGTGAAGGTCCGCACGCCGTCGCTGGTGCTCCGCGGCCGCGACCGCAACACCGTGATCGTCGACGGCGAGTTCAAGCGGGCCAACGCCATCAGCGTCACCGCCGACGGCGTGGCGGTGGAGAACCTCACCGTCCGCAACGCCAAGGTCAACGGGGTCTTCTGGACCGGCGTCAAGGGCTACCGGGCCTCCTACGTCACCGCGGTGAACAACGAGGTCTACGGCATCTACGCGTTCGACGCCACCGACGGGCTGTTCGAGCGCTCCTGGGCGTCGGGGTCCTACGACGCCGGCTTCTACATCGGCCAGTGCAAGCCCTGCGACGCGGTGATCGACGGGGTCACCTCGGAGTCCAACGGCCTCGGCTACACGGGCACCAACGCCGGCGGCAACCTGCACATCGTCCGCTCGGTCTGGCGTCACAACGTCGGCGGGATCGTGCCCAACACGCTCGACACCGAGCTGCTGCCCCCGTTCAAGGGCGTCGACGTGGTCGGCAACCTGGTCGAGGGCAACGGCAGCCGCACCGCGCCGGCGCGGGGGCTGCAGTGGTCCTCGTTCGGCAACGGCATCATCCTGGCCGGCGGCGACGACTCGCGGGTGGAGCGCAACCTGATCCTCAACCATCCCAACCACGGCGTGCTGGTCACCCCGAACACCGACCGGCGCTTCTGGATCTCGTCGGGGAACCGGGTCCGAGACAACCTGGTGCGCGGCTCCGGCCGCGCCGACCTGGCGCTGTCGGGCCCGGCCGGGCCGGGCAACTGCTTCGCCGGCAACGACGTGCGCAGCACCCTCCCGGTCGGCCTGGAGTTCTTCCAGCCGTGCCGGGGGCTGCGGCTGCCGGTGCGCATGGATTTCTCCACCGCGCTGCACTCGCTCGGCTCGGCCGCCGAGGGCAACACCGACGCCTACCCGCACATCGAATCGCGCGACGTGCCGCCGCCCCCACCGCAGCCCGGCATGCCCGGCGGCGCGTCGGCCCCGGTCCGGCCCGCCGTGAACGTCTACACCGGCCTGCACCTCGACCTGGACGCGATCGCGCTGCCGGCGTGGCCGGCCGGTCTCGAGGTGACCACCCGCAAGGAGCCCACCATGTTCGGCGTGCCCATCCTGGCCAGCTCGGCCTGGCAGCTGGTCTTCGGCCTGTACGGCTACGTGCTGCCGTTCGTGCTCTACGCCGCCTGGACCTCGCTGGCCCTGTGGGACCTGGCCCGCCGGGAGGATCTCGGCCGGGCGGCCACGATCGCCTGGATCCTGGTGGTGCTGGTGGTGCCGTTCCTTGGCGTGGTCGCCTACCACGTCGCCGGCCGCCCGAAGCTGCCAGGCTGGCTGCGGCTCACCGTGCTCGCCGGCGGCATCGCCGCCTACCTGATCGTGCTGGCCGTCGGCGCCTGGATGGGCGGGATCGCCTAGCTACCGGGCGAGGCGGCCGAGCAGCGAGGAGGCGGCCAGAATCCCCACGGTGGCGGCGAGCAGCAGGGCGCCGAAGTCCGCCAGCAGGTTGCTCGGCAGGCCGAGCAGCAGCGCGCGCAGGGCGTCGACCTCGTAGCTGAGCGGGTTGACGTGGGTGACGGCCTGGACCCAGGCCGGCATGAGCGCGGCCGGGTAGAGCGCGTTGGAGGCGAAGAACAGCGGCATGGTGATCGCCTGGCCGATCCCCATGAGCCGCTCCCGCCTGAGCACCAGCCCGGCGATCGTCATCGACAGGGTCGCGAAGAACGACGACCCGAGCACCACGGCGGCGATCGCTCCGAGCAGATGCAGCGGGTTCCAGTCGAACCGCACGCCGAGGACGGCGGCCAGGATCAGCACCACCAGGACCTGGCTGATGGCTCGCACGCCGGCGGCGAACGCCTTGCCGGTCACCAGCGCCGCCCGCGGCGTCGGCGTCACCAGCAGCTTGGTGAGGATCCCGAAGTCCCGCTCCCAGATGAGCTGGATCCCGTAGAAGATCGCGATGAACAGCGCCGACTGGGCCATGATGCCGGGTGCGAGGTAGATACCTGCCAGCTGCAAGCCGCCAACCCGCACCACCGCGAGAGGGCCGTCGGCGCCGCCCTCTGCGGGATCGCTTCGTGGTCCAGCCTGGATGTTCGTGCGTGTGTGGCAACGGTGCGCGGGGGAGATCGCGGCTGATCTTGGTGTCGCTAG
>DATLQA010000165.1:0-31093 GCA_035535495.1 Actinomycetota bacterium
CGAGGACCACGGCGGATAGGGGATCCCGCTGGGGTCCCCGGCTCTGTGCCGGTTGTGCGACGACGAGCGGCGTTGTCAAATCTGCGCTCGGTGGTGATTTGGCGGCGCTTCGCGATCTCGCCACCGGACAAGGAGGCCCCGTGAGGTTGATCATCCGCATCCTCGTCAGCGCCGTCGGGTTGGGCGTCGCCGCCGCCCTGGTCGACGGCATCTCGGTCGGTCCGGGCACCGACGCCGAGCGGGCGCTCACCCTGCTCGGGGTCGCGGTCATCTTCGGGCTGGTCAACGGCATCGTCGGGCCGATCCTGCGGTTCCTCACCTGCCCACTGGTGATCCTGACCCTCGGCCTGTTCCTGCTGGTGGTGAACGCGCTCCTGCTGCTGCTCACCGAGTGGATCGCCGAGCAGTTCGACCTCGCCTTCCAGGTCGACGGGTTCTGGTCCGCCGTCCTCGGGGCGCTGATCATCAGCGTGGTGAGCTTCCTCATCAACGTCGTGCTCCCGGACAAGTACGAGACCTGAGCGGCGCGACGCGCCGGGTGGGGAGGTGATCCCGTGAGAACGGTGCAGTTGCGGCGCTATCGGGTCGCGGACGGGCAGATGCGGGACTGGCTGGAGGAGTGGGACGGCAAGGTCCGCCCGCTGCGGGAGGCCCACGGGTTCGAGGTGCTCGGCGCATGGGCGGTCGAGGGTACCGACGAGTTCGTCTGGGTGATCGCCCACGACGGGCCGGGGACCTTCGAGGCGGCCGACGCGGCCTACTACGCGTCGCCGGAGCGGGTCGCGCTCGATCCGGACCCGGCGCGGCACCTGGTCGAGACACAGACCGACTTCGTCAACGAGATCGCGTAGCCGGCCTGCCGGCCGTGACCGGACAAGGAGCACCTATGACCACCAACCCGGCAGCGGGCATCCCGACCTCGACGACCTTCGAGCTGCCCGGCTACACGGTGGAACGCACCTACGGAATGGCCTGGGGGCTGATCGTGCGCAGCGTCGGGCTGAGCAAGGGCCTGACGGGCGGGCTCCGCTCGCTGAAGGCCGGCGAGGTGCCCCAGTTCACCGAGGTGGTCGATCAGGCCAGGCACACGGCGATGGAACGGCTGGTCGCCCACGCCCAGCAGCTCGGCGGCAACGCGGTCCTCGGTGTGCGGTTCGACTCCTCCGATATCGGCAACGGGATGGCCGAAGTGGTCGCCTACGGCACCGCCGCGACCGTCCGTCCGGCCTGAGCCTCCTCCACCCGGAGCCGACGGGCGGTGCGGATCCGGCGGAGGCTCACGTCCACCAGCGCTTGCCGCTGCCGCTGAGCACCCGTCCGAACTTGAGCTCCGGGAAGTGGGCGCCGGTGCCGGTGACGTCGTCGCCTTCGAGCTCACGCCAGAGCCGCTCGCGGGTGCGGTCGGCGAGACCCGGGTCGACGTCACCGATGGAGTGCCAGGCCGACTCGTCCAGCTGCACCGGGCAGGTGATCGCGTCGCCGAGCAGGAGGGCGCGTTGGCCCTCCGATGCGACCACGACACAGAGATGCCCAGGCGTGTGCCCCGGTGCCTGGATCGCGGTGATGCCCGGTGCAACCGAGGTGTCTCGATCTACCGGCCGCAGGCGCGCGTCATCGGCGTGCGTGCGGAACCCATGGTGGATGTGCTCCTGGATGAGCGGATCGTCGCGGTCGATGAAGAACCGCCAGTCCCCCTCGCCGAACCAGATGGTCGCGTCCGGAAAGTTTGGCTTGGCGTCCAGATCGAACAGCCATCCCACGTGGTCGGGGTGCAGGTGGGTACAGACGACGTCGGTGATGTCGTCTCGTTCGACCCCCAGGGCCCGTAGGCCGACCGGCAGCTGACCGCCGACCAGGCGGCAGGGCTCGTCATCGCCGTCCCACATCCGGGCTGGCCCCATCCCGGCGTCGACCAGGACGCATCGCGTGCCGCTGCGGACGAGGAAGCAGCCGATCGGCAGCCAGGCTTGGCCGTGGCGGTCGAACAGATCGTGGTGGCCGTCAGCGGTGGCGCCGTCACCGAAATAGCTCGGGCGAGCGACGAACGTACCGTCAGAGACGGCGCTGATCAGGAGGTTGCCGACCCGCATGGGGCACGCTCACCTGCGAGGGGAGGAGGAGGCCAGCATTCGCGCCGGCCGGCTCTCCGCGACGTGGTCCGATGTCCTCGCTGTGATTCTCGCAGATAGCGACCTGCACGGTCTCCGTGGCAAGCCCGCTAACCAGCGGTTCTGCTTGGTGAGGAGGGTCGTTCTGCGTGCCTGGGGAGTTCGCCGATAACGCCGGCGGCGAGGAGTTCCAGGACGATGTCGGTGAGCTCGGGGTCGAACTGGGTGCCGCGTCCCTCGCGGATCTGGTCGAGTGCCGCTTCCACGGGGAGGGCTGCACGGTAGTGGCGGTCGGCGCGCATGGCCGCGTAGGCGTCACACAGCGCGATGATCCGTGCCTCGAGGCGGATCTCGGTCCCGGCCAGCCGGTCGGGGTAGCCGGTTCCGTCGAATCGCTCATGGTGCTGGCGCACGATCTCGGCGATATCGGCGAGTTCGGGCGCCAGGGTGACGAGCTGGCCTCCCCGCGCTGGGTGCTGACGCATGATCTGCAGCTCGTCGGCGGTGAGCGGGCCGGGCTTGGTGAGAATCGCCTCCGGCACGACAACCTTGCCGACGTCGTGGAGCTGGCCGGCCAGTTCGCACCGCTGCCGCGTTCCCGGATCGAGTCCGAGACGGGACGCGACGGCCGCCGCCCATGCACCGATGGCGGTCGAGTGTTCGCTGGGCGATTGGACCCGGTCCAGCTCCTCAGCCAGGCCTTGCAGGAACCTGATCGCACTGGTGTCCCGGATCGTGCGGGCCTCGGCGGTGAGGTCGCCTCCGAGCCGACCGATGACGCTGCAGTTCCTGCCGGCGTGCTTGGCGGCGTACAGGGCGTTATCGGCGAAGGTGACGAGGTCGGCGACGCTGTCGGCGTGGTCCGGGAGGCTGGCGGCGCCGACCGACACGGTGATGCCCACCCACGCGGACTGGTTGGGTCGCATCGGTAGTCCCGCGATCGCTTGCCGCAGCCGCTCTGCCAATTCGGTCAGCTGAGCACTGCCCACCCCGGGCACAAGGATCGCGAATTCCTCGCCGCCATAGCGGGCCACCACGTCGCCGGGACGCACCACCTGCCGAAGGCGCTCGGCGACCTGGCAGAGGATCCGGTCCCCGCCGGGATGGCCATAGGTGTCGTTGATCGCCTTGAAATGATCGATGTCCAGCAGCACCAGGCTGACCTGCTGCTCGCCGCGTCGGGCGCGATCGGCGTCAAGCCGCAGCTGCTCCTCCAGGAAGCGGCGGTTGTGCAGTTTGGTCAGCCCATCGGTGACGGCCGCATGGCGTTGCACCGCGACCAGCCCGGCCATGCGGCCCAGCACGAGCCCGAACAGCACGGCGGCGCCACTCGCCAACACGGGGATGTCCAGCGGCGCACCGCGCAGCTGCTGGATGATGAGGGCGGCCGGGGCTGACAGGGAAGCCAGGGCAAGCAAGCTCATGCGGAGGCCGCTCAGCGTCTGCTCCGCGATCGGCGACGGGTCGGTGATCCGCCGCATCGACGGGTGGAGGGCGGTGGCGCCCAGCAGCAGGTAGTAGCAGAGCCACAAGCCCTCAACCAGATTTCCGGTGCTGTAGATCCCGGCAAGCTGCAGCAAGCCGTAGAGGGCGTCCGCGGTCAACACGCTGATCAACGCGGTCACGCAGATCCAGTACGCCCGCGTCCGCGCCCCGGCGCCGATGATCAGCCGCAAGGCCACGGTGAGCACCGCCAGGTCCATCACGGGGAAGGACAGCGACGCCATCCGGACGATGGCCGGCGTGTCAGCGGCATGCACCAGCGGGCCGAGGAGGTAGATCCAGGCCAGGATCGCCGCGCCGACCGCCAGAATCGCACCGTCCAGGAGCGCGGCAGCGTCGCGCCCGGGGGTGCGCCGGCGGATGAACAGGGCCAGACCGAGCAGCAGGGGCGGATAGTGGGCCAGATAGAGTACTTCGGAGATCGAGGGAAAGGCGGTCAGGCCGAGCAGATCCTGACGCACGTAGAAGGTTACGTCCGCCGACGCGTAGATGACCTGACTTGCCGCCAGGAGCCACCACGGCATCAGGTGCCGAGGTCGGTGCCAAGCGATTCCGACGATCAGCGCCAGCGCCGATGACAGGCTCACCGCACAGTACGCCGCGACCTTCACGACCCGGGTTACGAGCGGTCCATCGCCTGGAACCAGGAAGTAGCCCACCACCGCGGCGGCGCCGACCGCCAGATAGGCGCAAGCGGCCCAGGGCGTTGCCGCCCGGGGCGGCCCGACCTCACCGGCCGCGGCGTTGCGCGGTGTTGCCGGGACGTTTGCCATGGCAGCAATATCGAACGCCGCCGCAGCAGGCTTGAGAGCCAAGCGGCCTGATCCACCGCGAATCCGACACCCATCTCGCCCAGCGGGCAGCGGACACGACGGGCCGTCGACCGCGTGCTCCCTGACGGAGCGACGACAGCCGACGGCCTGTCAACGGCCCAGAGTCACCTGTGAGTGGTGGTTGCGCTGGTCAGGCGCTCGGGTGTGCTAGATGTCGTAGTAGAGGTGGAACTCCCACGGGTGCGGGCGGAGGCGGACCGCGTCGAGCTCCCTGGTGCGCTTGTACTCGAGCCAGGTCTCGATCACGTCGGGCGTGAACACGCTGCCTTCGAGCAGGAAGTCGTGGTCGTTCTCGAGCGCGTCGAGGGCTTCGTCGAGCGAGCTCGGCACCAGGGCGACGTTGGACGCCTCCTCGGGTGGTAGCTCGTAGAGGTCCTTGTCGATCGGCGGGGGCGGCTCGATCTTGTTGCGCACCCCGTCGAGGCCGGCCATCAACATCGCGCTGAACGCCAGGTAGGGGTTGGCGGAGGGGTCCGGCGGGCGGAACTCGACTCGCTTGGCCTTGGGGCTGCGGGAGTAGACCGGGATCCGGGCGCAGGCTGAGCGGTTGCGCTGCGACATCACCAGGTTGACCGGCGCCTCGTAGCCGGGCACCAGGCGGCGGTAGCTGTTGGTGGTCGGCGCGGCGAACGCAAGAATCGCCGGGGCGTGGGCCAGCAGCCCGCCGATGTAGTACCGGGCCAGGTCGGAGAGGCCGGCGTAGCCCGCCTCGTCGTAGAACAGCGGTTCGCCGCCTGACCAGAGGCTCTGGTGGGTGTGCATGCCCGAGCCGTTGTCCTCGAAGATCGGCTTGGGCATGAACGTGGCCGTCTTGCCGAAGCGCCTGGCCACGTTCTTGACCACGTACTTGTAGAGCATCACCTTGTCGGCCATGCGCAGCAGGGTGTCGTAGCGCATGTCGATCTCGGCCTGCCCGGCGGTGCCGACCTCGTGGTGGTGGACCTCGACGTCGATGCCGCAGCGGATCAGCGTCAGCACCATCTCCGAGCGCAGGTCCTGGTAGTGGTCGGTGGGCGGGACCGGGAAGTAGCCCTCCTTGTACCTCGGCTTGTAGCCGAGGTTGCGCCCGCCCTCCTCGGCGCCGGAGTTCCACTGGCCCTCGACCGCGTCGATGAAGTGGTAGGCGGAGTGCTGGTTCTGGTCGAACCGGACCGAGTCGAAGATGTAGAACTCGCACTCGGGCCCGAAGTAGGACGTCTCGGCGATGCCGGTGCCCTGCAGGTAGGCCTCGGCCTTGCGGGCGATGTTGCGCGGGTCGCGGGAGTAGGCCTCGCCGGTCACCGGGTCACCCACGAAACAGTTGAGCACCAGCGTCGGGTGGGTGGCGAAGGGATCGAGCACGGCGGTGGCCGGGTCCGGGAACAGGAGCATGTCCGACTCCTGGATCTCCTGGAACCCGCGGATGGAGGAGCCGTCGAAGCCGAAGCCCTCCTCGAACGACTCTTCGGTCAGTTCGCTGGTGGGCACGGAGAAGTGCTGCATGAGACCTGGCAGGTCCGCGAACCGAAGGTCGACGATCTGGACCTCGTTGTCCCTGATCATGCTGAGAACGTCACCGACCGATTCCGTCACGCGGCACCCTCCTTACGATGGCTTTGCCCTGATGGCGTCCGGTCGCCCGGGACCGTAGCAACAGGCGTTTTCGGGCCCGTTGCCGTGATGTTTCACGCCCGTTAACGCGCCGACTGCCCCGCAGGCAGGGTGACTGGGAACGCTCGGCGGCCGGACGGCTCCTTGAGCCAGCCTCGGCACGGCGCTCTGCGTGGATCAGCCCTGCGGGTTGGAGAAGTCGAACGGCCGCTTGTCGCGCGGCGCGCGGGACGGATCGTACCAGTGCAACAGGGGCTCGCCGTGCGGAAAGTTGACCGCGTTGTCGACATCCCTGGTGACGATCACCTCGTACACCGTGCGGGGGCGGGGTTCGGCGGCGAAACGGACCTCCGCCTCGCCGTGCGAGTCGGGCCGCGCCGCGCCGGCCAGGGTCCAGTCGCCCCAGTTGCGCAGGAACACCAGGTAGCGCTCGTTGCCCTCGACCGGCGGGAGGCCGCGCAGGCGCACCACCGACAGCCAGCCGTCCCGCCGGTACTGGAAGCGGCCGCTCGCCCCGGCCGCGCCGCCGGCGGAGACTGATTGCAGGTCGATGCTGCGCAGGTCGGATGCTCGCAGCAGGCTGGCGGCCTCGGCGCGGTGACGGTCGGCGTCGAACGCCGCTACCGCGCGCAACCCGAGCCAGCTGGTCAGGGCGGCGAGCAGCAGGAGCAGCCCGAGGCGGACGCGGCCGGCCGGCACGGGTGCGGTCAGCTTCCCGCCGCCACCGCCCAGGCGGGCAGCCCGCCGCGCTGCTTGCGCACCGCCGCCTTGTGCATCTCGCCCGCGTGGTAGCTGGAGCGCACCAGCGGGCCGGACTCCACGTGGACGAAGCCCAGGGTCTCGGCCAGCGTCTTCCACTCGGCGAACTCGTCGGGGTGGACGTAGCGGTCGATCGGCAGGTGGCGCTGGGTGGGCTGCAGGTACTGGGTGACGGTGAGCAGCTCGACGCCGGCCTCGCGCAGGTCGTGCATGGTCGCGACCACCTCGTCGTGCTCCTCGCCCATGCCGAGAATGAGGTTGGACTTGGTGGCGTGGCCGGGCGGCAGCCACGCCCTTGCCCGCTCCAGCAGCTCGAGGGAGCGCTGGTAGCGAAAGCCGGGCCGGATCTTGCGGTACAGGCGCGGGACGGTCTCGATGTTGTGGCCGAGCACGTCGGGGCGGGCGTCGGTGACCAGCCGGAGGTTCTCGTCGCGGCCACGGAAGTCGGGGATCAGCACCTCGACGCCGCAGGTGGGCAGCAGCTCGCGGACCTGCCGCACCGACTCGGCGAACAGCCAGGCACCGCCGTCGGGCAGGTCGTCGCGGGCGACGCCGGTGATGACCGCGAAGTTCAGCCCCATGCGGGCGACCGCGTGGGCGACCCGGCGCGGCTCGTCGGTGTCGTATTCCTTCGGCCGGGCGGTGTGGATCTGGCAGAACGGGCAGGCCCGGGTGCAGGCCTCGCCGCCGATCAGGAAGGTGGCCTCGCGCGCCTCCCAGCACTCGTAGATGTTGGGGCAGCCGGCCTCCTCGCAGACGGTGTGGAGCTCGGCGTCGCGCATGAGCTGCTTCAGCTCGCGGTAGTTGGGACCGAGGCTCGCCTTCACCTTGAGCCACGGCGGCTTGCGGCCGCCTGGCCGGCCCTCGGTTCCGGTCGGCAGCACGCTCAGGGTGCGGGCGCCTGGCGGGATGACGGACTCAGACATGGATCGTCTCCGGTGCGGCACGCCGCGGGACGGGGAGCGGGTCCTCCGGCCGGTAGTCGTCGGCAGGCAGGTCAAGCGTAGCGGCATCCACCGCGACCGCGGCGCGGCCCAGCCGCTCGGCCAGGTGCCGCTCGACCAGTGGCAGCGCGTCGGCGACGCCGACGGTCCGGCCGAGCAGGCCGGAGAGCGAGCAGGCACGCGCCTCGGGCAGGCCGCAGGCCACGATCGCGTCGAACATGGTCAGGTCGGTGGCGCAGTTGAGGGCGAAGCCGTGGCTGGTCACCCCGCGCGAGACGCGCATGCCGATGGCGGCCAGCTTGGCGTCGCCCACCCACACCCCGGTGTGCAGGCCGGTGTCGGCGCGGGCGTCGAGGCCGAGCTCGCCGGCCACGCCGGCCAGGGCGTCGGCGAGGAGGCCGACGAAGCGGAGCACGTCCGGCTCGGGATGCAGGCGGGTGATGGGGTAGCCGACCAGCTGGCCGGGCCCGTGGTAGGTGACCTGGCCGCCCCGGTCGGCGCGGACCACCTCGGCGCCCCTGGCGGCCAGCCACTCCGGGCTGGCCAGCACGTCGGCCTCGGAGCCACGCTTGCCGACGGTGTAGACGTGCGGGTGCTCGAGCAGCAGCACGACGTCGGGCACCTCGCCGGCCACGCGCCGTTCGACCAGCGCCCGCTGCCACGACCAGGCACGCCGGTACGGAACCGTGCCGGCGCGCACCATCCAGAGCGGCTGCACCACGCTCACCCCCGTCCGCTCACCCGCCGGCGTCCTCGCGGGACAGGCCCAGCTCGCCGGCGAAGTCGGCCGCCTCGAGGACCTCCTTGACCCGCTGCAGGAAGCGGGCAGCGTCGGCCCCGTCCAGGATGCGGTGGTCGTAGGTGATGATCCCGTACATCATGTGGCGCACCGCGATGATCTCGCCCAGCTCGGGGTCGTCGACCACCACCGGCCGCTTGACGATCGCCGGGGTGGCGAAGATGGCGGCATTGGGCTGGTTGATGATCGGCGTGTCCCAGACGGTGCCGACGCTGCCGGTGTTGGTCACCGTGAAGGTCGACCCGCTCAGCTCGCCCGGGTCGACCTTGCCGTCGCGGGTCCGCTTGGCGACGTCGGCGATCGCCCTGGCCAGGCCCGACAGGTTGAGCTGGTCAGCGTTGCGGATCACCGGGACGAACAGCCCCTTGGAGGTGTCGACCGCGATGCCCATGTTCACGTCCTGGTAGACGTGAAGGTTCATGTCCTGGTCGAGGGCGGAGTTGGCGTTCGGGTAGGTGCGGATGGCGGCGATCACCGCCTGGATGGAGAACGGCAGCGGCGAGAGGCTGACGCCCTCGCGCTTCTTGAAGTCCTCCTTGGCCCGCTCGCGCAGGCGCATCACGTTGGTCATGTCGATCTCGACCGCCGCGGTGAGCTGCGCGCTGGTCTGCAGTGAGCCGACCATCCGCTCGGCGATGATGCGGCGCAGGCGGGGGAATGGCGTGACCTCCTCGCGGACGCCCTTGGCGAGCGGGACCGGCGCGGGCTGCTTGGCGGCCGGGGCGGCCACCGCCGCGGCCTTGCCGTCGCCGGCGGCGGCCGGCTGGCGGGCCGGAGCCGGCTCCTTGCCGCGCTGTTCGAGGTAGGCCTCGACGTCCTCGCGGCGGACCCGGCCGCCTGAGCCGCTGCCCTTGACCTGGCTGAGGTCGACGTCGTGCTCCCGGGCGAGCCGGCGGACCAGCGGCGAGACCACTGAGCCCGGCTGGCCGTCGCCTGCCTGGCCGTCGCCGGCCGGCGCTTCGCGGGATGGCTCGGCCGCCTTGGCCGGCGCCTTCTCGCGCTCCGCGGCGGCCGGGGTCTCCTTCTTCGCGCTGGCGGGCTTCTCCGCCGCGGGCTTCCCCTTGGCGGCTCCCTCGCCCGAGATCTCGGCCAGCTCGGCGCCGACCTGAACGGTCTCGTCCTCCTGCGCCTTGATGGCGGTGAGCACCCCGGCGGCGGGGGAGGGGACCTCGGTGTCGACCTTGTCGGTGGAGATCTCGAACAGGGGCTCGTCGGCCTCGACCCGGTCGCCCTCCTGCTTCAGCCAGCGGGTGATGGTGCCCTCGGTGACCGACTCGCCGATCTCGGGCATGGTCACGACGGTGACGCCGCCGTCGCCACCTTCGGCCTTGGCGGCCGGCTGCGCCTCCTCGCCCTCCTCGGCGCCGCCCTCCTCCTCGGCGCCGCCCCCGTCCTCCTCCGGGGCGGCCTCGGCGACCGCTTCGCGCTGCTCCGGTTCTGCCGCCTCCTCGTCGCCGCCCTCCGGCTCGGCGGCCTCCTGGGCGGTCTCGTCCTCGCCGGCCTCCGCCTGCTCGCCACCGTCGGACGCGGCCTCCCCGGCCTCCCCGTCCTCCTGGGCGTCGCCGTCCTGCTCGATCTCGGCCAGCTCCGCGCCGACCTGGACGGTCTCGTCCTCCCGGACCTTGATCGTCTTGAGCACCCCCGAGACGGGGGAGGGGACCTCGGTGTCGACCTTGTCGGTGGAGATCTCGAACAGGGGCTCGTCGGCCTCGACCCGGTCGCCCTCCTGCTTCAGCCAGCGGGTGATGGTGCCCTCGGTGACCGACTCGCCGATCTCCGGCATCTTGACTGGTGTCGCCATGGCCTTCGTCGCTCCCCGTGAAGGGCCCTCACTGCCAGTGGAGGCCGCCGCCTTGGTCGCTCGCCTGGTGCCCTCCGCCCGTTCCTCCGGGCCGTCCTGCCTCGCTGCGCTGACGAAGCGCCCGCGCTCGTCCCGCCCTGGTGCCGCCGCGCGCCGTCCCGTGCCGCCGGCCCCGCCCCGCCGTCGCTTCCCGATGCTCGCCATGCCTGGTCACGACGCCCCTCAGCCCTGGTGGAGTGGCCGGTCCCCGAGGGTCAGGTAGGCCTCCCCGACCGCCTCGGACAGGGTCGGATGCGGGTGGATGAACTGGGCGACCTCGCTCGGCAGCGCCTCCCAGTTGTAGACCAGCATGGACTCGGCCACCAGCTCGGTCACCCTCGCGCCGACCAGGTGGACGCCGAGCACCGGCCCGCCCTTCGCCGCCACCAGCTTGACCATGCCGCCCTGGCCGTGGATCAGGCCCTTGGCGACCGCGTTGAACGGGAACTTGTTGGTGACCACCTCGTAGCCCCGCTCCTTGGCCTGCGCCTCGGTGAGACCGACGCTGGCGACCTCTGGGGTGCAGTAGGTGACCCTCGCGACCCCGGCGTAGTCGATCGCGGGGGAGGGCCGGCCGGCGGCCAGCTCGGCCACCAGCATCCCCTCGGCGAACGAGGCGTGGGCCAGCGCCAGCGACGGCGGCGGCAGGAGGTCGCCCACCGCGTACACCCCTGCCGCGTGGGTCTCCAGCGTGTCCCAGCTCTTGGGGACCACGAAGCCGCGGTCCAGCTGGACCCCGATCTGCTCGTAGCCGAGGTCGCCGGTGACCGGGCCGCGACCGGTGGCGACCAGTAGCAGCTCGGCGGTGATCTCCTTGGCCTTGCCCTTGTTGCTGACGGTCACGTCGACCTGCTCGTCGGAGACCTTGGCGTCCTCGAACTTGGTGTCGACCATCACCTCGATGCCGCGCTTGCGGAAGGCGCGGGCGAGCTCCTTCTGCGCGTCGGTGTCCTCGAGCGGGACCAGGCCCGGCAGCATCTCCACCACGGTGACCTCGGCCCCCATGGAGCGCCAGAAGGAGGCCAGCTCGACCCCGACCGCGCCGGCGCCAAGGACGATCACCGACTTGGGGAGGTAGTCGAGCATCAGCGCGTGGTCGGAGTTGATCACCCGCCGGCCGTCGATCTCGAGCCCGGGGATGGACTTGGGGACCGACCCGCTGGCCAGCACCAGGGCCCGTTCCGCGGTGACCTCGCCCTTCCCTTCCACCGTGACCGTCTTCGGGCCGGTGACCTTCCCGTCGCCCTTCAGGACCTCCACCTTGGCCTTCTTCAGGTGCCCCTCCAGGCCCTTGAAGTTCTTGGTGACGATGTCCTCGCGGGCGGCGACCGTGGCCGAGTAGTCCACCGACTCCACCGTGGCCTTGATGCCCCAGCGCTCGGCCGCCTCGTGCATGCCGTCCATCAGCTCGGCCGCGTGCAGCAGGGCCTTGGTGGGGATGCAGCCCCGGTGCAGGCAGGTGCCGCCCACCTTGTCCTTCTCCACCAGGGCGACCGAGAGGCCGAGGTTGGCCCCGCGCAGCGCGGCCGAGTACCCGCCGGTCCCGCCGCCAAGGATGACCAGGTCGTAGGAGTTCGAGGCCACCGTTTCGCTCCTTTGGTTCGCGCTCGGCTGCGGGCTCGGGGACGCTGCTGGCGGCCTGGCCGCCTGCCCTCGACCGGTACTAGTCAGAGTCTATCGACGGACGGGCCCTGCGGGCCTCCTCAACGCGCTGCCCCCTGCGGCTGGTCGGCAAACACCAGGCGGTGGCCGGAGGGTCCGCGGGAGCAGCCCCCGTGGTCTGGCCGACGCCCCTACGGTACGCTCAAGGTTCAGCCTGGCCCGCGAATCCGGCCCGCGCAGGCGACCGACCCTGCCGCCACGGGCGCTTCGACGAAGGAGGACTGCTTCGTGGACATCTCGGCGATCATCACCACGGATCTCGTCACGGTCGGGCCCGAGTACAACGTGGCCGACGTCGCCGGCCTGATGGACGCGCGGAAGATCGGCTCGGTGATCGTCCTCGAGGACGACCGCGTGCTCGGCATCCTCACCGAGCGGGACATCCTCCGCGTGGTCGGGGCCGGCGAGGACCCCAAGAACGTCGCCGCCCACGAGGCGCTCACCGACGACCTGATCGCCATCCATCCCGACGCCTCCCTGGAGGAGGCCGCCAGGGAGATGACCCGCGCCAGGGTCCGCCACCTGCCGGTCATCTCCGACGAGGGCCTGGTCGGCATCATCTCCATGCGCGACCTGGTCCGCTTGAGCGTCCGCGACATGACCGAGGCCGACGAGCCCGAGCACCTCGAGCTGTCCAAGCGGGTGCTGTCGATGGTGCACAGGACCGAGCCGACGCCGCCCCCCGGCGACAACGCGTGAGCTTTCTCGACCGGCTCCGCATCCGCCGGGGCCGTGGCACCAGGATCGTCGCCTCGATGGACCGCGAGGCGACTCCTGACGACCTGGACGACCTGCGCGGCTTCGCCCGCTCACGGGTCGGGGTGGAGCTGTACGTCGAGCCCGAGACGATGGTGACCGACACCACCGCGGTGGCCATCGCCACCGACGGGGAGTGGATCCGCCGCCGGGTCGGCTCGCCCAAGGTGGCCCGCCGGCTCGCCCACGACCTCGGCGTGCCCATCTACGACGTGCAGATCGTCGGCTACCCGGAGCGCATGCGCGCCTACAACGCGCGCCTCAAGGCCGGCGGCGGGGAGCGGGTCCTGCGCGACCCCGGCCGGCCCCCGGTCCGCACCTCGCGCCCGCCGGGCCGCATGCCGCGCCCGCCCCGTACCGCTCCGCCGTCCGGGACGGCCAACCCCGCCCCGCCCTCCGGCGCGGCGGATGGGACCCCGCCTTCCGCCCTGCCCGACCCGCCACCGACCGAGGAGACCGAGAGGTGACCCTCAAGCGATCGCCGCTGGACGCTGTGCACCGGCGCCTGGGCGCCAAGATGGCCCCGTTCGCCGGCTGGGAGATGCCGATCGAGTACGCCGGCACGCTGTCCGAGCACCGCGCGGTGCGCGAGGCGGTCGGGATCTTCGACCTCAGCCACCTCGGCAAGGTCGAGGTCCGCGGTGACGGCGCCCACGATGCCCTGCAGCACGCCCTCTCCAACGACCTCGACCGCCTCAAGGAGGCCGGCGCGGCCCAGTACACCCTCTGCCTCGACGAGCGCGGCGGCATCGTCGACGACCTGATCGTCTATCGCGAGCAGGACGGCTACCTGCTGGTGCCGAACGCGGCCAACTGGCCGGCCGTAGCCGAGCAGGTCAGCGCCTCGGCCGCCGGCGGCACCGAGGTCACGCCGCGCCCGGAGGTGGCGGTGATCGCCGTCCAGGGGCCGCGCGCCCCCGAGCTGGTCGGCGGGTTGTTCGACGTGGCCGGCACGCTCGCCTACATGCACATGGCCCCGGTGCGCTACGACGGCGTGCAGGCCAGGGTGTGCCGCACCGGCTACACCGGCGAGCGCGGCTTCGAGCTGCTCGTGCCCGGCGAGGCGGCCGAGCGGCTCTGGGACGAGCTGTTCGACCGCGGCGCGGCGCTCGGCGCCGTGCCGGTCGGGCTCGGCGCCCGCGACACCCTCCGCCTCGAGATGGGCTACGCCCTGCACGGCAACGACATCTCCACCGAGACCGACCCGTTCGCGGCCCGGCTGGGCTGGGCGGTCGCCATGGACAAGGGCGACTTCCGCGGGCGCGACGCGCTGGTCGCCGCCAAGGCGCGCGGACCGGAGCGGGTTCTGGTCGGGCTGGTCTCGACCGACCGCCAGATCCCCAGGCACGGCATGGCCGTGCTCCGCGACGAGCAGCCGGTGGGCGAGGTCACCAGCGGCACCTTCTCGCCGACCCTGCGCCACGGCGTGGCCATGGCCTACGTGCTCCGCGAGGCGGCCGAGCCAGGCACCGACCTGCAGGTCGACGTCCGCGGCCGCCGCGGCGCGGTACGGGTCAGCCGCCCGCCGTTCGTGGACGCCTCGCCGAAGTAGCCCCTACGGCACCTCGGTGGTGGCGTCGGAGTTGAGCTCGAAGCGCTTGATCGCCTCGGCGACGGTCTCCCGGTTCACCGCGCCCGACAGGGACAGCTCGTACAGCACCGCCACGGTGATGCTCTCGCGGTCGATGTTGAAGTGCCGCCGCAGGGCTCCGCGGGTGCCGGAACGGCCGAAGCCGTCGGTGCCGAGGATCGAGTAGGGGCCGGGCACCCAGCGGGAGATCTGCTCGGGGACACTCTTGACCCAGTCGGTGACCGCGACGATCGGCCCGTCCTCGTCCTCGAATGTCCGGGTCACGAACGGCACCTTGGGCTCCTCGGCCGGGTGCATACGGTTCCAGTGCTCGCAGCCGAGCGCCTCGGAGCGCAGCCGCTGCCAGCCAGGCGCGCTCCACACGTCCACGGCCACGTCGAACTCGTCGGCGAGCAGCCGCTGGGCGTCGAGCGCCCGCGGCATGGCGCTGCCCGAGGCCAGGACGTGGGCCCGGTGGGCGTGGCCGTCGTCGGCGCGCTGGTAGCGGTACAGGCCCCGCAGGATCAGGTCCTCGTCCAGGCCCTCGGGAATGGACGGCTGCACGAACGGCTCGTTGTAGACGGTGAGGTAGTAGAAGACGTCCTCGGGGTCAGGCCCGTACATGCGGTGGAGCGCGTCGCGGACGATCACCGGGATCTCGAAGGCGAACGACGGGTCGTAGGCGACGCAGCCGGGGTTGGTCATGGCCACCAGCAGCGAATGGCCATCCTGGTGCTGAAGCCCCTCGCCGTTGAGGGTGGTGCGCCCGGCGGTCGCGCCGATCAGGAAGCCGCGGCAGCGCTGGTCGGCGGCGCTCCACATGGAGTCGCCGGTGCGCTGGAAGCCGAACATCGAGTAGAAGATGTACAGCGGGATCATCGGCTCGCCGAAGGTCGCGTAGCTCGACCCGGCGGCATGGAAGCTGCCCATCGAGCCGACCTCGGTGATCCCCTCATGGAGAATCTGGCCCTTGACGTCCTCCTTGTAGGAGAGCACCAGGTCGCGGTCGACCGCGTCGTAGTTCATCCCTCGCGGCGAGTAGATCTTCATGGTGGGGAAGAGCGAGTCCATGCCGAAGGTGCGCGCCTCGTCGGGGATGATCGGCACGATCCGCTTGCCCACGTCCTTGTTCTGCAGCAGGTCCTTGATCTGCCGGACCAGGGCCATGGTGGTGGCGACCTCCTGCTTGCCCGACCCCTTCTTGAGCCGCTCGTACAGCTCGGGGCCTGGCAGCTCCAGCGGGTGGTCACGGACCACCCGGCGGGGTACCGGGCCGCCCAGGGCCTGGCGTCGCTCCATCAGGTAGCGCTGGAGGTCCGAGTCCTCGGGCGGGCGGTGGTAGGGCGGGTAGCCCTTCTCGATCGCCTCGTCGGGCACGTCGATGCCGAGCCGGTCGCGGAAGGTGCCGAGGGTGCCACGGACGAACTTCTTCATCTGGTGGGTGTCGTTGCGGGCCTCGAACTCCCGGCCGAGGCCGCGGCCCTTGATGGTGTGGGCGAGGATGACGCTCGGGCGCCCCTCGGTCGCCACCGCCGCGGCGAACGCGGCGTAGACCTTGCGCAGGTCGTGACCGCCGCGGTCGAGCGCGAGCGCGACGATCTCCTCGTCGCTGTACTCCTCGACCAGCTTGCGCAGCGGCTCGGAGTCGAACAGCTTCTCGCGGATGTAGGCGGCGCCCTCGGCCGCCAGCGTCTGGAACTGCCCGTCAGGGGTGGTGTTGAGCTTGTCGACCAGCACGCCGTCGGTGTCGCGGGCCAGCAGGTCGTCCCACTGCCGTCCCCAGACGACCTTGATCACGTTCCAGCCGGCGCCGCGGAACAGCGACTCCATCTCCTGGATGATCTTGCCGTTGCCGCGGACCGGGCCGTCGAGGCGCTGCAGGTTGCAGTTGATCACCACGGTGAGGTTGTCCAGGCGGTCGCGGGCCGCGACGGTGAGGGCGCCCTGCGCCTCGGGCTCGTCCATCTCGCCGTCGCCGAGGAACGCCCAGACCCGTGAGTCCGAGGTGTCGACGATCTCCTGGTGGCCCAGGTACTTGTTGAAGCGGGCCTGGTAGATCGCGTTGATCGCGCCCAGCCCCATGGACACGGTGGGGAACTCCCAGAACTCGGGCGCGAGGCGAGGGTGCGGGTAGGACGAGAGCCCGCCCGGTTTGTCCTCCTGGCGGAACCGGTCGAGCTGCTCCTCGGTCAGGCGGCCCTCAAGGTAGGCGCGGGCGTAGATCCCCGGGGAGGAGTGCCCCTGGAAGAACACCTGGTCGCCGGGGCTGTCGCCGTCCTTGCCGCGGAAGAAGTGGTTGAAGCCGACCTCGTACAGCTCGGCGGCCGAGGCGTAGGAGGCCATGTGCCCGCCGAGGCCGAGCTCGGGGCGGTTGGCCCTGGACACGATCGCGGCCGCGTTCCAGCGGGCGAGGTTGACCAGCCGCCGCTCCAGGTCCTCGTCGCCGGGGTAGTCGGGCTCGGCGGCGGCCGGGATGGTGTTGAGGTAGTCGGTCGAGGGCAGCGGCGGCAGGCCGACCTCCAGCTCGCCGGCGTGCTCGAGGACGCGGCGGAGCAGGTAGCTGGCGCGCTTGGGTCCCTCCCGCTCGACCACGGCGTCGAGCGAGTCGAGCCAGTCGCGGGTCTCCTCGGGATCGGCGTCCGGGAGCTGGCGCAGCATCCCGGCCCGGGTGACGTTCTCCTGGTCGCTCACCGTTCGCTCCCGCCTCTCGGTGCTCCCCCTCCCAACGTGTTCCCGTCTACCTTAGCCGTACTGGGGCTGGTCTGGCCGGTCCTCGGCCGCGGCGTCGTTCTGCCTGGCGGTGGCGGCCTGGGCGAGCACCACGCCGGCGACCACCAGGGCGCCGCCGGCGAGCTGGGCGGCGGTGAGCCGCTGGCCGAGCAGCAGCCAGGCAAGGGCCGCGGCGAACACCGGCTCGGAGGTCGCGGCGATCCCGGCGGTGGCCGCTGGGATGTGCCGCACGGCGTCGACCGCCAGGAAGAATGGCAGCAGCGTGCCGACCAGGCCGACGCCGAGCACGGCCAGGGCGACGTGCCAGTCGGCCAGCCGGCCATACGGCCACGACCACCACGGCGCCGCCACGCTCCACACCGCGACCGCGGCCACGAAGCCCCACAGCAGCACGGCGGCCGGCGTCACGCCGCGCTGCCCGCCGCGCTCGGCCAGCAGCAGGTAGGCGGCGAACAGCACCGCCGAGGCCAGCCCCGCGACCAGGCCGGTCCCGTCGGCCCCGGTGAGGCCCTCAAGGGCGCGGCTGACCAGCACCGCCCCGGCCAGGGTGAGGGCGCCGGCGGCCCAGGCCAGCGCGGGAGGAGGCCGGCGCGCCACCACGGCGGTGAAGCCGAGCAGCAGCACCGGCCCGGTGTACTGCAGGGAGATCGCCACGCCCACCGGCAGGTGGTCGATCGCCAGGTAGTAGGTGAAGTTCACGGCGGCGACGCAGGCGCCGAACGCGGCCAGCACGGGCAGGACCCCGCGCGGCACGCGCAGCAGCTCGGGCCGGCGCCAGGCCAGCAGGGGAGCGAGGGCGAGCAGGGCGACCGCGACCCTGGCCTCGGCCAGGCGTGCCGGGGGGACGCCGCGATCGAACGCCGCCTTGGCGAAGACCGCGTTCAGTCCCCAGCAGAACGCGGCCGCCACCACGCGTAGCAGCGCCCTGGAGGCGACGCCCGGTCGGGCGACGGTGAGCATTTGCCCAGCGTAGCGGGACTGGCTGGCGGGGTCATCCGGGCCGCCGCTCGATCTGCTTCGCCTGCTTAGCTTGGTTCAACCGAAACAACCAAAAATACCAAGATTGCTTTGTTGTCCGAATCAGCGGAGAGACGGTACGGTGGCCGTCTG
This sequence comes from Actinomycetota bacterium, assembly GCA_035535495.1. Taxonomy (GTDB): domain Bacteria; phylum Actinomycetota; class CALGFH01; order CALGFH01; family CALGFH01; genus DASUZB01. Next base: position 18,205 of record DATLQA010000165.1, read on the forward strand.
CCCGGCGGGAGGTGGAGCGATGCAGGCAGGCAGGCCCCCCCAGGCCAGCGGCACCGGGTCGCGCGGCCCGCCGCTCGCCATCGACCCGACAGCAAACCCCGTACCAGCAAGAGCGAGACGGAGGGAGCAGCCGTGGGTAACCGTGGAGTTGTCTACACCAAGCCAGGCGAGGTCGAGGTGCACGACCTCGACGACTCGAAGCTGGAGCTGCCCGAGCAGGGCAACCGCCAGCTCCAGCACGGCGTCATCCTGAAGGTCGTCGCCACCAACATCTGCGGCTCGGACCAGCACATGGTCCGGGGCCGGACCACGGCGCCGGAGGGGCAGACCCTCGGCCACGAGATCACCGGCGAGGTCGCCGAGGTCGGCCGCGACGTCGAGTTCATCAAGCAGGGTGACCTGGTCAGCGTCCCGTTCAACATCGCCTGTGGCCGCTGCCGCAACTGCAAGGAGCGGAACACCGGCGTCTGCGAGAACGTCAACCCCGCCCGCGCCGGCGCGGCTTACGGCTACGTCGACATGGGTGGCTGGCTGGGCGGCCAGGCCGAGTACGTGACCGTCCCCTACGCCGACTGGAACCTGCTGAAGTTCCCCGACCGCGACCAGGCCATGGCCAAGATCCGCGACCTCGCGATGCTGTCGGACATCTTCCCGACCGGCTACCACGGCGCCTACAGCGCCGGGGTCACCACCGGCTCGACCGTCTACATCGCCGGCGCCGGCCCGGTGGGGCTGGCCTGCGCCACCTCCGCCCACCTGCTCGGCGCCGCGGTGGTGATCGTGGGCGACATGAACGCCGAGCGGCTGCGCCAGGCCGCGTCCTTCGGCTGCGAGACGATCGACCTGTCCGAGCACGACGACCTGCGCGAGCAGCTGCAGCAGATCCTCGGCGGTTCCGGCGAGGTGGACGCGGCGGTCGACTGCGTCGGCTTCGAGGCCCGCGGCCACGGTCGCGAGGGTTCCCAGGGTGAGGCGCCCGCGACCGTGCTCAACTCGGTCATGGACATCACCCGCGCGGCCGGGCGCCTCGGCATCCCCGGCCTGTACGTGACCGGCGACCCCGGCGCGGTCGACGAACCGGCCAAGGTCGGCTCGCTGTCGATCCGCATCGGGCTCGGCTGGGCCAAGTCGCAGGTGCTCACCACCGGGCAGTGCCCGGTGATGAAGTACAACCGGCAGCTGATGATGGCCATCCTCCACGACAAGGTGCAGATCGCCAAGAACGTCAACGCCACCGTCATCCCGCTGGACCAGGCCCCGCAGGGCTACAAGGACTTCGACAAGGGCGCCGCCCGGAAGTTCGTGCTCGACCCCCACGGCATGGTCGCCTGATCCCAACCGGGTTCGCCGGGCCGGGCTCCGCCGGGAGCCCGGCCCGGCGCCGTTCCGGACGCCCCGGCCGCGCGGCGGTCACCTAGGCGGCTGGCAGGGCGAGCATGCGCTCCAGTGCCGCGAGCGCGTGGGTCCTGGTCGTCTGGTCGACCCGGATGCGGTTGGGCACCCGCCCGGCCACCAGCTCCTCCAGCGCCCAGACCAGGTGGGGGAGGTCGATCCGGTTCATGGTGGAGCAGAAGCAGACCGTCCGGTCCAGGAAGGCCACCGTCTTGTCGGGGTGCTGGAGGGCGAGCCGGTGGACCAGGTTGAGCTCGGTGGCCACCGCCCACTTCGAGCCGGGTGGCGACGCCTCCACCACCTTGATGATGCGCTCGGTCGAGCCCACCTCGTCGGCCTTGTCGACCACCTCGCGGCGGCACTCGGGGTGGACCAGCACCCGCACCCCCGGGATGCGCTGGCGCACCAGGTCGACGTGCTCGGGCAGGAAGCGGTTGTGGACCGAGCAGTGACCCCGCCACAGGAGCACCCTGGCCGCCCGGACGGTCTCGGGGTCCAGGCCGCCCTCGTCCCGGTGTGGGTCCCACACCACCAGCTCCTCGGGGGCGAGCCCCATGGCCAGGGCGGTGTTGCGGCCGAGGTGCTGGTCGGGGAGGAACAGCACCTTGTCGCGCTGCTCGAACGACCAGGCCATCGCCCTGGCCGCGTTCGAGGAGGTACAGATGGCGCCCCTCTCCCTGCCGGTGAGCGCCTTGATGTCGGCCGAGGAGTTCATGTAGGTCAGCGGGATCACCTGGCCGGGGACCCACTCCTCGAGGATCTCCCAGGCCTCCTCGACCTGGGCCAGGGTGGCCATGTCGGCCATGGAGCAGCCGGCGGCCAGGTCCGGCAGGACCACCTGCTGGTGGTCGCCGGTGAGGATGTCAGCGGACTCGGCCATGAAATGGACGCCGCAGAAGACCACGAACTCGGCCTCGGGCCTGGCCGCGGCCTGCTGGGCCAGGCGGAAGGAGTCCCCGCGGGCGTCGGCGAAGCGGATGACCTCCTCCCGCTGGTAGTGATGGCCGAGCACGAAGACCCGGTCGCCAAGGGTCCGCCTGGCCGCGAGGGCCCGCTCGACCAGATCGGGGTCGGACGCCGGCGGGAGGTCGCCCGGACAGGTGGTGCCCTTCTCGGACGCCCGCTGCGGCCCGAGCAGGTCGAGGAAGACGACGGTCTCTGCGGTCCGAGCAGCCATTGCGGGGACGCTCCGTTCGGCGAGGCTGACTTGAGATCGTGAACGCACGCACATTGTAGGAGCGGTGTCCATCCCCTGATGTCGAGGGCCACCGCGTCGCCGTAGCGCCTCGGGCCGCCAGCTCCTCGCCGGGGTGCCGGTCAGCTCACCGAGGACAGGGTGGCGGCGACGTCCTCGGCCAGCGCCTGGTCGCCCTCGGCGCGCCATGGCTGCCCGCCGGTGCGCCCCGCCGCGCGCAGCACGAACGCCACCGGCTCGGCCTCGATGGTCAGGTCGGGCTTGGCATCCGGCGCCGGGCGCTCGCCGAGCGCGCCGCCGACCAGCCACTCGCCGGCGTCGCCGAGGCGGACCCGGATCACCGCCCCCGGGCGGGGCCGGCCACGGCGTGACAGACCGCCGGGGATCACCTTGGCGGCGATGTCGGCCATCCAGGCCAGGCTGACCGCGTCGATCTCGAACGGGAAGCCGACCGCGTCGGCGACGTCGTGGCCGTGCACCCAGGCCTCCTGCAGGCGGAGCTGGGCGACGGTGCGGACCGCCGTCGGCCCGAGGACCCAGGGGACCCGCGCGCGCCAGCCGTCGGCGTCCAACGCCGCCAGGTGCCAGCGGAGCGCGTCCGCCGCCGCCTCCCAGCCGGCCACGCGCGCCTCGGAGGTCTCGCCGGCGTGGGCGGCGACCCCGGCCGCGGTCCAGTCGTCCAGCGGCATCGCGCTCGGGTCCTGGTCGACCCGGCCCTGGATGGAGGCGAGCGCGACCTGGTCGCCGGAGGCGAGGTGGCTCACGACGTCAGCGACCGACCACGCCGGCGTGGCCGGCACGGTCCCGATCCAGGCCGGAGCGGGCAGCTCCGCGAGCAGCGTCCCGACCCGCCGGTGGGTCGCGTCGAGGCCTTCCAGCAGCGATTCGAGCGGCGGGGTCATGGCTCCGGCTCCTCGTCGCGCATGAACGCCGCCCTGAGCCCCCAGACCACCGCCAGCACGGCGAGCAGGAAGGCCGGTCGCATCAGGGCCAGCCGGTCGTTGGTGAGCGCCGCCCCGGCGAGCGTCAGCGCCAGCACGCCGAAGACGATCGCGGCGAACCGCGCCCGCCCGCGCGAGCCGCGCTTGGCCGGGTTCAGCCAGGCGAGCAGCTGCTGCCGCCGCTCCCACCCCGTCGGGCCGGTCGTGATCGGCGTGGATGGCGTGCTCTCCGCGGCCGCGGCGGCGCGGGCTTTCGCCCGTCCCCGGCGTCCCATGGCGTCGCCTCCTCCCCGCGGTCCCGGTGGGCGGCACCTGCCGCCGGCCACCGCCGTCACCGCAGTGTAGCCGCCCGCCCCGGCCTGCCTGGCGCCGCTCGGCCCGCGGTATCCTCCCGCGAGCATGCGCATCGTGGTCGCGCCCGACAAGTTCGCCGGCACCCTCACCGCGGACCAGGCCGCCCGGGCGATCGAGGCCGGGCTGCTGCGCGCCCGGCCCGACGCCGCGGTGACCCGCCTCCCGGTCGGCGACGGCGGCGCCGGGACCCTCACAGCGGTCCTCGCCGCCGGCTTCGAACGCCTCCCCGTGGCCGCCACCGGCCCCACCGGCGAACCGGTCGAGGCCGCCATCGCGGTCAGGGGCGGGGACGCCTTCGTGGAGATGGCCGAGGCCTCCGGCCTGGCGCGCCTGCCCGGCGGCGTCCGCGAGCCCCTCAAGGCCACCACCTACGGCACCGGCGAGCTGATCCGTGCCGCCCTCGACGCCGGCGCGCGCCGGCTCGTCCTCGGCATCGGCGGCAGCGCCACCACCGACGGCGGCGCCGGCATGGCCGCCGCGCTCGGGGTGCGCTTCCTCGACGGCGACGGCCGGCTCCTGCCGCCTGGCGGCGCCGCCCTGCTCCGCCTCGCCAAGGTGGACGCCGCCGCCATCGACCCGCGGCTGCGCGGCGTCGAGGTCACGGTCGCCTGCGACGTGGACAACCCGCTGGTCGGGCCGGACGGCGCCGCCGCCGTTTACGGCCCGCAGAAGGGTGCCAGCGCCGACGACGTGCTCCTGCTCGACTCCGCCCTGCGCCGCTACGCCCGCGTGCTCGCCGCCGACCTCGGTCTCGACCTGGCCGCCACGCCATGCGCCGGCGCGGCCGGCGGCCTCGGCGCGGCCGCGATCGCCTTCCTCGGCGCCGCCGTCCGGCCCGGTATCGACCTCGTGCTCGACCTGGTCGGCTTCGGCGACGCGGTCGCCGGCGCCGACCTGGTGATCACCGGCGAGGGCAAGCTCGACGCCCAGAGCCTCCGCGGCAAGGCCCCGCTCGGCGTCGCCAGGGCGGCCACCGACCACGGCGTGCCGGTGGTCGCCCTGGTCGGCGTGCTCGAGGTCGCCAGGCGCGAGCTGCGCGCCGCCGGCTTCGAGGAGGCCCACGCGCTGACCGACCTGGAGCCCGACGAGGAGCGCTGCCGCGCCGAGGCGTCCCCACTGCTCGAACGCCTGGCCGAGCGGGTCGGCCGCGCCTGGTCGTCGCTACCCTGATCGAGCCGACCACCACCAGCCAAGAGAGGACCGTCCGTGACCGACACCCTGCCCAGGCCGGCCGCTGCCATCGTCCAGGCGGGCCACCGCCTCGGCCTCGACCTGGAGGTGCGCGAGTTCCCCGAAGGCACCCGCACCGCGGTCGACGCCGCCAGAGCGGTCGGCTGCGACGTCGACCAGATCGTCAAGTCGCTGGTCTTCGTGGCCGACGGCACCCCCGTGCTGGTCCTGACCAGCGGCGGCAACCGGGTCGACCCGGTCAAGGTGGCCCGCTTGACCGGTGCGGCGGCGGTGCGCAAGGCCGACGCGGACGAGGCTCGCACGGCCACCGGCTTCGCCATCGGCGGTACGCCCCCGTTCGGCCACCCGCGCCCGCTGCAGGTCCTGGTCGACCGCGACCTGACCCGCTTCGAGCTGGTCTGGGCGGCCGCGGGCACCCCACGGCACGTCTTCCCGATCACCCCGGCCGCGCTGCTGGACGCGAGCGGCGGCCAGGTGACCGAGGTGGCCGAGGACCGGCTGAGCAGCTAGGACGTCCCGTGTTGGCCGTTTTCCACCGCGGCCACCACCCGGGGGTGGGTCATCGCGCTGCGCGGCGCTATCATCGTTGACACCAGAACTTTGTGTCACAACCCGTCCCGGTCAGGGCCGGATGCGAAAGGAGCACGGATGTCCGAGGCCATGCCGACTGCCACCTCGGTCGTGAACCTGTCCGAGAGCGCGGCTGCCAAGGTACGTGAGCTGCTCGACCGCGAGGCCGAGGCCGAGCTCGCCCTGCGCATCGCCGTGGAGCCGGGCGGCTGCTCCGGCCTCCGTTACGCCCTGTTCTTCGACGACCGCAGCCTGGACGGGGACGTGCGCGAGACGGTGCACGGCGTCCAGCTCGTGACCGACAAGATGAGCGCCCCCTACCTCTCCGGCGCGTCGATCGACTTCGTCGACTCCATCGAGAAGTCGGGCTTCACCATCGACAACCCGAACGCCGGGGGCACCTGCGCCTGCGGCGAGTCGTTCCACTAGGGCCGGATCGTCCTGGAACCGCCTCCTGTGGCGGTCCCGAGCCCCCGCGACGCCGCGGGGGCTCGTCTCTTGCTCAGCAGGTGCGGCGGACGCGGAAGATCCAGCCGCCGGCTGGTCGCTCCTCCTGCCCGAGGAACTCCTGGTCCTTGAGGCGGCACCAGACCGGGATGTCGACCTTGGCGCCGGGGTCGTCGGCCAGCAGCTCGACCGAGGCGCCCAGCTCCACGGCGGCGACCGCCTTGGCCAGCCTGACCACCGGGATCGGGCAGGCCATGCCGAGGCAGTCGACCACGGTGGCGGCCGGCGGGGAGCTCACCACGGGTCCTTGGTTGACCGGGGGGCTACCGCTCCGCTACTCGAGCCCCCCGGACCCCCTGAGCGCTCTACCGCCTGGGCGTCCAGGTCGGCCATCTCGCGCAGCTCGGCCACGACCGCCGGCAGGACGGCGAGGAGGCGGTCGACGTCGGCGTCACCGGCGTCGCCGAGGAACGAGACCCGCACCGAGCCGTGGGTGATCGCGCCCATCGCCGCCAGCACATGGGACGGCTCCTGGGTGTCGGCCGTACACGACGAGCCGGAGTGGACCGCGATCCCCTGGGCGTCCAGCAGCAGCAGCAACGCCTCGCCCTCCACGTACAGGACGCTGAAGGCGACCAGGTGGGGGAGGCGCTCGCTGGCCTGGTCGTGGACGACCACGTCCGGGATCGCGGCGAGCCCGGCACGCAGGCGGTCGGCCAGGCGCTCCAGGCGGGCGTTCTCGGCCGGCACCTCGGTCAGCCGGGCGTCCAGCGCGGCGGTCATGGCGGCGATGCCTGGCAGGTTCTCCATGCCGGCGCGGCGGCGCCGCTCGCGCTCGTCGCCGAGCAGCACCGGCCTGAGCCTGGCGGCGCGGCCGACCGCCAGGAACCCGGCGCCCACAGGACCGTAGAACTTGTGGGCGCTGGCGGCCAGCAGGTCGGCCCCGAGCTCGCCCAGGTCGACGGGGAGGCGGGCGACCGTCTGGCACGCGTCGACCAGCAGCAGAGCCCCGTGGGCGTGGGCGGCGGCGGCGGCCTCCCGCACCGGCTGGACGGTGCCGACCTCCTGGTTGGCGTGCTGCAGGCAGACCAGCAGGGTGTCGTCGCGCACGGCGGCCGCCAGCTCGTCCGGGTCGACGCGGCCACCCATGTCGACCCCGACCTCGCTGACCTCGAAGCCTTGCGCGGCCAGGGCCCGTGCCGGGTTGAGCACCGCGGTGTGCTCGACCGCGGCGACCACCAGGTGGCGGCGGCGCCGGGCGGCGCGGGCCAGGCCGGTGACGGCCAGGTTGGCCGCCTCGGTGCCGCCCGAGGTGAAGACGATCTCGTCGGCACGGGCGCCGACCGCGGCGGCCACCTGCTCGCGGCAGCGGTCGAGCAGCAGGCGGGCACGGCGGGCGCGGCCGTACAGCCGCGCCGGGTCGCCGAAGTCCGCCAGCGCGCCGATCAGCGCCTCGCGGGCGCGCGGGTGCATGGGGGTGGTGGAGGCCGCGTCCAGGTACAGTTCCTGGCCGCCGTTGCTGAGGCTCACCGCGCTGGTCACCGTGCCGTCTGGTGGGGAGTCGCCAGTTCCCAGGGTAGCGAGCGCGACGCCACCGGCAAACCGCGTGGCCAGGCCAGGCGGCTTGGTGCAAGCTGGTGGTCGATCGGGCCGAGTGAGGTGGGAGCGGAGTGGACCAGCGGGACGACCAAAAGCAGGCTTCGTACCAGCGCATCCTGGCCTGGGACATGCCGGACCGGGGCGACGTCAGCGCCGCCAAGGCGATCACCTTGGCGACCTGGCTGGCGGTGCCGACCACGATCGTGGCCCTGGTGGTCGGCTGGCTGGCGCTGGACTGGACCGCCCACCGGGCGGTGGTGACCAGCCTGGCCGCCCTGGCCGGCCCGGCGGTGGGGCTGGCCACGGTGCTGGTGCTCTGCGGCCGCGGCTCGCGCAAGCGGCTGCGCACCGGGCTGGTGGCCGTGGTGCTCGAGGGGCTCGTGCTCTCGTGGGTGGTGCTCCTGCTGCTTGGGTCGAGCAGGCCCACCGCGACCGAGCTGCGCTCGGCGTTCGACCACCTCGACGTCCCCTACGCGATGGTGCCCGGCAGCGAGCAGGTCGAGGGCAACCGCCGCTGCAAGCCGACCTGCACGCTCGTCGCCCGCACCTACCGGGTGCAGGCCCCCGCCGGCGTGGACCCGCCATCGCTGGTCCTGGACGCGCTCGGCAAGGACGGCTGGGTGCCGCCGGAGGGCGGCGACCTCTCCAAGGCCGTCTCGGTGGTCAAGGGCGGGATCGAGATGAGCCCCGCCCCGACCGGGGTGGCCGACGAGGTCCGCTTGGAGGCGACCACACCGGGCTGAGCACCCCGGCCGGGGCGGAGACGGTCTAGGACAGCAGGCTCTTGTCCTTGAGCCACTGGGTGGCGACCTCGTCGGGGTCCTGGTTGTCGATGTCGACCTTGGCGTTGAGGCCGGTGATCTCTTCGGTGGTGACGGCGGCGCTCACCTTGTTGACCAGGTTCTTGAACTCGTCGCCGGCCTTGCTCAGGTACTCGTTGCGGACCACCGGGACGGCGTGGTCGGCGGGGAACAGGCCCTTGTCGTCCTGGAGCACCACCAGGTTCTCCTTGGCGATGATGCCGTCGGTGGTGAACGACAGCGCCACCTGGATCTGGTTGTTGATCAGGGCGCGGTACTTGATCGCTCCTTGATTGAGCGACTCGAAGCTCTTGAACTTGGCGTTGTAGGTCGTCTGGAGGCCCTTGTAGCAGGTGTCGCGCTCGCGGCACTCGGGCGGGCCGCCGAAGACCAGCTGGCCCGAGACCTTGGCCAGGTCGGAGATGGTCTTCAGGTTGTACTTCGAGGCGGTCGCCTGGGTGACCGTGAGCGCGTTCTGGTCGGCCATCGGCGCCTGGTCGAGCGCGGTCACCTGCTTGGGCTCGAGCTTGGTCTTCAGCTCGCTGAGCACCTTGTCGGCGTCGGCGCTGGGCTCGCCCTTGAGGTAGATGAGCTGGGAGCCGGCGTACTCGATCAGCATGTCGAGCTTGCCGGAGAAGAGCGCCGGGTCGGCCAGCTCGCGGGAGGCCACCTTCTGGTAGGTCACCTTGTAGCCGGCGTTCTGCAGGACCTGGCCGTAGATCTGGGTGAGGATGACCTGCTCGGTGAAGTCGACCACACCGAACCGCACCTCACCCTTGGCGGCGCCGCCCGATGGCTGGCCCGACGAGCCTTCGTCGTCGGAGCTGAGGCCGCTACAGGCGGTCAGCAGCAGCGCGAGGGCGGCCAGCATGACCGCCAGGCGTCCACGACGTTGCATCTGGGATGCTCCTTTCCGGTCGCGGCGGGCCCACCGCCCGCCCCGGGGTCAGCCGGCGCCGCTGCGCCGGGTCTGGTCGGCGAGGACCTGGTCACCGCGGCCCCGCCGGGCGCTGCCGCGCCGGGCGGCCTGCTCGCCGCGCTGTGTCACGGTCAGGCCGGCCGGTGTGACGGCACGCTCGAGCGCGCCGAACCCAAGGTCGATCACGATCGCGAGCAGGGCGACCAGCAGCGCGCCGGTGACCAGCCGGGCGGTGTCCTGCAGCGCGATGCCGTCGATGATGAACACGCCCAGCCCACCCGCGGCGACCAGCGCGCCGAGCGTGGCGGTCGCCACGATCTGCACCGCGGCGGTGCGCACGCCGGCCATGATCACCGGGGCGGCCAGGGGCACCTCCACGCCGCGGAGGATCTCCGTGCCGCGCATGCCCATGCCGCGGGCGGCCTCGACCACGTCGCGGTCGACCGCCCGCACGCCGACGTAGGCGTTGGTGAGAACCGGGGGGATGCCGAGCAGCACCAGCGCGAAGATGGCGGTGTTCTTGCTCAGCCCGAAGCCGGGCAGCGAGAACACCACCGCGATGATCGCCAGGCTCGGCAGGGCGCGGCCGATGTTGGAGGCGTTGATGGCCAGGAAGCCGCCGCGGCCGGTGTGCGCCAGCCATAGCGCGATCGGCAGCGCCACCGCCAGGGTCAGCAGCAGCGAGATGCCCGAGATCTGGATGTGCTCCCAGGTGCGCTGCACCACCTCGGCGCGGTGGTCGGCGACGAAGTCGAGCACGTCGCTCATCGCGCCTCCCGGGTGGCCCGGGTCCAGGGGGCGATCAGCCGCTGCACGCCCAGCAGGGCGACGTCGGCCGCCACCGCCAGGGCGATGGAGAGCACCGCGCCGACCAGGACCGGGGTGATGAACAGGCGCTGCAGGCCGTCGGTGATGAAGGTGCCAAGGTTCTCCATGCCGATCAGGGCGGTGACGGTGACCAGGCCGACGGTGGTCACGGTGGCCACCCGCAGGCCCGCCACGATCACCGGAAGGGCCAGCGGCAGGTCGACCTTGACCAGCACCTGGGTGGGGGAGAACCCCATGCCGAAGGCGGCCTCGCGCACGTCCCTTGGCACGGCGTCCAGGCCGGCGACGGTGTTGCGGATCAGGATCAGCAGCGTGTAGCTGACCAGGGCGATCTCCGCGGTGGTCACGGTGAAGCCGGTGATCGGGATGAGCAGGCCGAACAGGGCCAGGCTGGGGATCGTGTAGAGCAGCCCGGCGACCCCGGTGATCGGCCCGTAGGTCCAGCGGTAGCGGACGATCACCAGGGACAGGACCAGCGAGATGGCGAAGCCGAGGCCGACGGCGATGCCGGTGAAGATCAAGTGCTTGACGATGCGGGCGGTCATGTCGTCGGTGTGGTCGGCGATCCAGGCCCAGTCGACGGACGGCTGGCCGCTCCCGGCCTGGGCGAGCAGGCTCATGCAGTGGGCCTGCTCCGCCTGGAGCACAACAGGCCAGGCAGTGGCCTGGCCAGTGACGACGAGCGGGAACGTCCCCGCCGGGGGGCGAGGCTCACAGGAACCAGCTCGGCTGCAGCAGTGGCCTGTTCACCCTGACGACCTCCTCGCGGCGGGATAGGCGCCTCCGCCGACGGCCACGGCCCGCCCCCTTGCCTCGGCGACTGTACCAGCCCCAACCGACAAGGTCTCCTTACAGATGGATTGCACCAGACAGATGGATTGCACCACCTCTCGGACGTGGGCCGTTACGCCCCGACCGGAGCCTGTAACCGCAGCACCGAGGAGACCGCGTCCACCGTCAGGGTGCCGAGCAGGCGGCCATGCTCGTCGACCACCACGCCCTCCTGGACGGCCGAGCCGAGCATGGCGGAGAGCGCGTCGCGCAGGGTGGAGTCCTGCTCGAGCAGCGGGTCAGGGCTGGTGGCGCGCTCGGCGCCGACGGGGCCGGCACGCTCGACGTCCTGCTTCCAGAGCCAGCCCAGCGGGTGGTCGTCTCCGTCGAGCAGCAGCACGTACGGCGCTGGGGCGCGGGCGATCTCGTCGGCCACCACCTCGGCGTCGTCGCCCTCGCGGACGGTGGACGGGTGGTCGAGGTCGACGTCGCGCACGCGCGACAGCGACAGCCGCTTGAGGCCGCGGTCGGCGCCGACGAAGCGCGCGACGAAGTCGTTGGCCGGCGACTCCAGCACCGTGGCGGAGGTGTCGTACTGGGCGAGCCTGCCGCCCGGCTGGAACACCGCCACCCGGTTGCCCATCTTGATGGCCTCGTCGATGTCGTGGGTGACGAACAGGATGGTGGTGGAGAGCAGGCGCTGGAGGCGGAGGAACTCGTTCTGGAGCCGTTCGCGGGTGATCGGGTCGACCGCGCCGAACGGCTCGTCCATCAGCAGCACCGGAGGGTCGGTGGCGATCGCGCGGGCGACGCCGATGCGCTGGCGCTCGCCCCCCGAGAGCTGCGCCGGGTAGCGGTCGCGGTAGCGGCCCGGGTCGAGCCCGACCAGCTGGATCAGCTCGTCGACGCGCCGGCGGGTGCGGTCCCGGTCCCAGCCGAGCAGGCGCGGCACGGTGGCCACGTTGCTGCCGATGGTCAGGTGCGGGAACAGGCCGGTCTGCTGGATCACGTAGCCGATGCGCCGGCGCAGCTCGACCGGGTCGCCCTTGGTCACGTCGTCGCCGTCGATCAGGATCCGGCCGCTGGTCGGCTCGACCAGGCGGTTGACCATCTTGAGGGTGGTCGTCTTGCCGCAGCCGGACGGGCCCACCAGCACGCAGATCTCGCCACCCGGGATGTGCATGGACAGTTCCTGCACGGCGGCGCCGTCCTGCTTGCCGCTGTACCGCTTGGTGACCTTGTCGAAGTCGACGACCGCGCCCTGGGAGGCTGTCCCGGACACCGGCGCGGGCTCCCGGCCGGGCTGCTGCTGCTCGCTCATGATGGGTGCATGGTGGCACAACGCCGGCACACCCGCTCGGGTGGGCGGTCGCGCCGGCTTGCGGCCATATCCGCGTGAGCTGCGGTTTTGTTACCGGCGGCGCTTTGCTTGTGAGCACTGGAAGGTGTCAGACTGGCAGCCGGTACGGGGGGTCGGGTCGATCGGGCGGCTTCTCCGCCTTCGACCAGCGAAGGTCTACGAGCCGAAGCTCTACCCAGCTATGAGTCCGGCGTGGCGGGGCGCCGCCGGACGGGACGAGGAACGGGATCACATGGCTTCCAAGGGTCGCGCCATGCAGGGCGTCAGGACCCACTCGGGTACGGTCAAGGGCGCGCAGAAGACGTTCCCGGGGGGACGGACCTGCTCCCAGTGCGGGGAGCCGCTGTCGCAGTACAACCCGGGGCCGAACTGCTTCAAGCACACCGTCGGGGTGCCTTGGCGCGGTCCGACCGCCAAGCCCAAGTACTAACCGACTGCCCCGCAGGCAGGGCGGCTGGGAAGGCTTGGCGGCGGGGCGGCTCGTTGTGCTGGGGTCGGGGCGACACGCTGCTGTGGCGGGGG
>DATLQA010000166.1:0-14515 GCA_035535495.1 Actinomycetota bacterium
GGAATGGCGCGGAGCTGGCGGCCTGCGCCTGCGGCGCCGGTGAGGCGGTGGTGACCGTTCGCACCCGGGTGCGGATGCTGCCGGGCAGGATGGTGGTGTCGGTGTCGGCTCGCGCCAGGGCGGTCCTGCCGGCGTTCAGCCCGACCGGGCAAGCGCGATCGCGACGCGACCGGTGGGGACCTCCCAGCGGCCGAGCTGGTGGCGACCCATGGGAGGCAGCGCGGCCCGGCCGGTCAGGGTCCGGACCAAACGAGCGGGACCCGGGTGGGTCCCGCTCGTCATGTGGCCTGGTCGTCTCCGGGTGGGATCGGGACGGCCCGGCCGAGTGGCGCTGGATGCGGGGCAAGCGCCACCTCGGAGGCACTTGGGGTGGGGCCAGGTGCCTCCCCTCCAGTATGCATCTTCGACAAGTCCTACTAAACCCTGTACCGGGTTGTTCCTCTCGACTTGTTCACGCGTTCCTGTCCGGCCGCTGAACTGGTCGGGTGCGCTCGTCGTCAGCGGCGTCGTCGGAGTCCTGCTCGGTGGCCTCGTCGGACCTGGACACGCCGTCCACCGGGCCAGCTTCCGCCGGGGACTGGTCGGGCGCCACGTGCTCGGTCGGCGCGTCGGCTTCGGTCTGGCTGGCTCGACCTCCCGCGGCGTCGTAGTCGGAGACCGGCGGGGTGCGCTCGTCGGAGCGTGGCGCTTCCCAGGGCGGCTCGTCGTGCAGCGGCGCCACCGGCTCGGTTTCCACCGGGCTCAGGAGCGGGGCGGATGACTGTTCACCGCCGGTCGGGCCAGCCCGACCGGGTTCCGCCGGGCGCCCGAGGACCTCGGTGGGCTCTGGCGGCGTGTCAGCGATGGGCGGGGTCCGGTCGGCCACCTCGGTCGGCTCGGCCGGAGTCCGACCAGCGGGCTCGGTCGCCTCCGGCCGCGAGCGATCAGAGACCTCGGGCGACCCTGACGACGCGTGGTCCATGACCGCGGCTCCTTGCGGCACGCTGCGGTCGACCGCGTCGGATCGTCGCTGCCTGTCGCCGTTGCCGAGTTCCTCCTCGCCTCGGGGCACCTCGTCCTCGCGCCGAGCTGCCGCCTCCTCACGCTGCGCCACCTCGGTGTCCGCGACCTGGACCGAGCCGGGCGCGGCTGGATGCCGGGCAAGCTCTTCGTCCTTGAGCGCGAGTTGGCGGTCGCGGTGTTCCAGCTCGGCTTCCCGGCCGGCCACCGCCTCCTCCCGTTCGGTGAGGTCGGCGCGGAGACGTGCGTTGTCCCGCTCGAGCTGGGTGGCTCGGTCCTCCAGTTCGCGGCTGGCCGTGCGCCGCTCCTTGCGCCGGGCCCGCCGGCGCCGGGTCGAGCTCACCGAGAGCACCAGCAGCAGGGCGAACAGGATGCCGAGGCCCGCGAACCCGAGCAGCAGCTGTCCGTCGGTGAACTGGTCGGTGCTCTGGCCGAAGAGGGTGATTGCGCCTGTGCTCTCGTTCTCGACCAGGGCGTCGCCGAGCACGACCCCGAGAAGAACGGCCAGCAGGAGGAAGAACACAGCCATAGTTGCCTCCGGCAGTTGGGCGAGCCGTCGCGGCTCCGCCTCAAAGCTCCCCAATCCTTCCCCGGGCAAACAGGGGACGTCCCCGCGGCCACTCCGCGGCGACTGCGCGGGATTATGGGAGATCCTCACCGCCGAAGCACATCAGCGGGGCATGCGCGCCGAAGCCGCCGCGAGTGCAAGCCGAGCCGCCTCGTCCGGATCGGTGGCGACCGGGAAGGCGTCGACAGGTCGGCCCTCCAGCTCGAGCGTCCAGGTCCGCAGCCCCACGACCGGCACGCCGATACGGAGCGCCAGGGCGATCTCGGACAGCGTGCCGAACCCGCCCCCTACCGCGACCAGCGCATCGCTCGCCCGGACGAGCAGGACGTTGCGACCTTCGCCGAGCCCGGTGGTCAGCGCGACGCCGAGGTACGGGTTGCCGTCGCGTCGGCGGTCACCGGGCAGGAGCCCGACGCTGGTCCCGCCGACCGCGGCCACCCCACGGCAGACCGCCGTCATCACCCCGGTGCCGCCACCGCACACGACCACCGCTCCGGCCTCGGCCAGGCGCCGCCCAAGGACCTCCGCCAGCTCGACCAACTCCTGCTCGGGCTGGGACGCCCCGGCGACCCCGACGTACGGAACCAGGCCAGGCCCAGCCCGGTCAGACCCGTCCACGCCTCACCTCCGCCCTCGGCCCGGTGCCCGCGGCCCGCCGGTCACCGTCCCATCCACCCGCAACTGGTCCTCGGCCGGTTCCGGCATGGTGGCCAGGTCGACCAGGAGCTCGTCGAGCAGGCGGACCGCCCCGGCCTTGTCGAGCGGGAAATTGCCGTTGCCGCACTTGGGCGACTGCACACAGGAGGGGCAGCCGCTCTCGCAGGGGCAGTCGCGCACCGTATCCCGGGTGGCGGTGAGGTGGCGGGCGGCGAGCTCATGGCCGCGCTCCGCGATGCCGGCGCCACCCGGGTAGCCGTCGTACACGAAGATCGTCGCGAACCCGGTGTCCGGATGCCAGGCGGTCGACACGCCGCCGATGTCCCAGCGGTCGCACATGGCGAACAGCGGCAGCAAGCCGATCTGGGCGTGCTCGGCCGCATGGGCAGCGCCTGGCACCTGCTCCGCATCGATCCGGGCGGCGGCCAGCAACTCGGCGGAGAGCGTGTACCAGTAGGCGACCGTGGCCAGGCGGGCCGGGGGCAGGTCGAGGTCCTCGTACCCGAGCAGCTCGCCGGTCCCGACGCGCCGCCGCTCGTAGCCGACCACCTGGCTGGCCACGGCGACACGGCCGAGCCAGAGCGCGGAGCGGGGCAGGTCGACCCGGCGGGTGGGCTCGATCACCTCGATGTCGATGTCGCGGCGGGCCTGGGTGTACTCGTCGCCGCCGGCCTCCTCGACCAGCGCGATCCCCTCGTCCAGGTTGAGGTCGACCACCAGGTACGAGTCGCCCTGATGCAGGTAGACAGCGCCACGGTGGACCGTGGAGGTGGCCCGGGCGCGGTCGACCGTCCCCACCACCTGGCCGGAGTCGGCGGCAACGATGGTCACCGGCGAACCCCCCGCGTTGCGCAGGTCGACCTCTGGCGCGGGCGGGCGCCCGCCGGCGGGCCGCAGCCCGCCGCGGCGGCGGAGCAGGGCACCCTCGACTTCGAGCCGGTCCACCAGCGAGCTGGCCACCGGACCGAACAAGGCCAGGTCCTCCTCGGTGAGCGGCGCCTCGTAGGCGGCGCAGACCAGATGCGGGCTGAGCACGTACGGGTTCTGCGGGTCGACCAGCGCGGCCTCGACCGGCCGGCCGAACAGGTCGGCCGGGTGGTGGAGCAGATAGGCGTCGAGCGGGTCGTCCGACCCGACCAGGACCGCCAACGAGGGGGTGCCATGCCGGCCAGCCCGGCCCGCCTGCTGCCGCATGGACGCCACCGTGCCTGGGAAGCCGTTGAGCACGACCGCGTCGAGGCCGCCGATGTCCATGCCCAGCTCCAGGGCGTTGGTGGCGGCCACCGCCAGCAGCTCGCCGTCGACCAGGCCGCGCTCCAGCGCGCGGCGCTCCTGGGCAAGATAGCCGGCGCGATAGGCGCGGACCCGCCGCGACAGCTCGCGGTCGACCTCCGCGACGCGCCGCCGCGCGTAGGTGGCGACCAGCTCGGCCGCCTTGCGTGAGCGGGTGAAGCAGAGGGTGCGCACGCCCGCTTCCACCGCGGCGGTCAGCCAGGCCGCCGCCTCCGTGTTGGGGCTGCGCCGCAGGCCGGTGGCCTCATCGATCAGCGGTGGCTCCCAGAGCGCGAAGCTGCCAGGTCCGCGCGGTGAGCCGTCATCGGTCACCGCCTCGACCGGCAGGCCCACCAGGCGCTCGGCGAGCTGGCCGGGGTTGCCGAGGGTGGCCGATGCCAGCACGAACACGGGCCGGGCACCGTAGCGCTCGCACACCCTGCGCAGGCGCCGGAGCACGGCGGCGACGTGGGAGCCGAACACGCCACGGAGGGTGTGCGCCTCGTCGACGACCACGAAGGCGAGCTGGCGGAGGAAGCCGCTCCAGCGCTCGTGGGACGGCAGGATGCCCTGGTGGAGCATGTCCGGGTTGCTCAGCACCAGGTTGGCGTTGCGCCGGACCATGGGCCGCTCATCCACCGGGGTGTCGCCGTCGTAGGAGGCCGCGCGTACCCCGGTCAGAGCGAACGACCGGATGGCGCGGAGCTGGTCGTGGGCGAGCGCCTTGGTCGGGGAGAGGTACAGCGCGGTGCGGCGGCCCTCACCGAGCAGCGCCTCGAACACAGGCAGCTGGTAGCAGAGGCTCTTGCCCGAAGCGGTCCCGGTCGCCACCACCACGTTGCTGCCGGCACGCGCGAGCGCGAGCGCCTCGGCCTGGTGCGTCCAGAGCGCCTCGATCCCGCGGCCGCGCAGCCGGCCGGCGAGCAGCTCGGGCAGGTCGTCAGGGAAGCCGACGGTGCGTGCCCGGCGCGCCGGCAGGCGCTCCAGGTGGACGAGCTGGCCGCGGTAGTCAGGATCGCCGGTGAGGTGCTCGACCAGCGCGGCAGGGTCAGAAGCGGACACCCGCCAATGGTAGCCGCAGCGCCGGACCCGTCAGCCGTAGCGGCCGGCGCGGATCCGAGCGAACAGCGGGTAGGCGCTGGAGGAGAGCCGCACGACCGAGGCACCACCGGCGTTGCCCGCGGCACCCGGGACGACCACGTTTCTGAGGCGGCTGGGCGGGAAGCCGCGCGCCATCAGCGCCAGGCGGAGCAGCTCGCCGACGGGCAGGTTCGTCTTGACCTCGTCGCTCATGATCGCCAGCCACTTCATCACCCTGGCCGGGTCCTGCTTGGTCTGGCGCTGGAAGGTCGCCAAGCCGCCGAGCAGGATCTGGGCCTGGTGGCGGGAGCGGGTGAAGTCACCGCCTGGCACGCTCTTGCGGGCCCGGGCATAGGCGAGCGCAGCGGCGCCGCCGAGGCGCTGCGGCCCGCGCCGCAGGTTGGCGCCGGCGGCGTGGTCGCTGATGTTCATGTCCACGTTCACCTGCACGCCGCCGACCCTGCTGACCATGTCGCTGAGGCCGTCGAAGGAGGTGAGCACGAAATAGTCGATGTGGATGCCGGTGAGCCGCTCCATCGTGTGGATCAGCAGCGGCGGACCGCCGAAGGCCATGGCGCCGGTGATCTTGGCGGTGCCGTGGCCGGCGATCGGCACGTAGCTGTCGCGCGGGAAGCCGAGCACGATCCCCTGCTTGCGGACCGGGTCGACGACCACCAGGTGGATCGAGTCGGCGCGGCCACGCTCGGCCGAGCCACCACGGCCGAACTTCGGGGCGCCGGAGTCCGACCCGATCACCAGGAAGGTGATGCGCTTGTTGAAGCTGGGGGCGGCGGCGCCGGCGTGCGCGCGCTGCACGACGACGGCCTGGCCGGCGCTGGCCGCGAAGGGCCGGTAGTTGCTGGCCGCCACGGCGGCGACGGCCACGCCGGCCGCGAGGGCGACGGCGACCACGACGGCGAGCGGGCGTCTCATCCGGCCTCCCCCGTGCGGCTCTGGTAGGCGGCGATCCGCCAGCCCTGCGGGGTCGACAGCACCTGGAACACCGACTGCAGTCGGACCGGGCCGCTGCCCTTCTCGGCCTCGGCCGACCCCTCGAAGTTGAGCTTCACGGTGGCGCCGGCAGGGCGGCTCCCCCGGTAGAGGAAGAGCACCGAGGCCTTGGCGCTGTCGGGTTGGACCGACTTGACCTCGGCGGCGCCCGAGCCCAGCGAGAGCGAGTCGAGGTCGCGCTTGGCGGCAGCCTTCACCGACCCGTCGAACAGGACGAGCAGGTCACGCCAGCCGGTCTTCTGCTGCCCGGGATCGAGGAACGCCACGGTCAGGTACCGGCGGAGGAACCGCTCCATGTTCGGGGTCGCCTTCTTGGCCGCGGCCTTGGCGTTGAAGGCGCGCTCGGGTCCCTGCGCCGAGGACCTGACCTCGATGCGGAGGGACTTGGCGGCCGCGATGGTGCCGGACGTCTGACTCTGCCCGGTGGTGCTCGGTTCGCCCTTGTCAGAGGTGCAGCCCGTGACCAGGAGGAGGGCCGCGACGAGGAGAGCGGCGAGGGGGACCACGGCCGGTGGCGCCGTCCCGGTGGTGGGGGTGGGCCGGATGGGCGTCCTAAGCAGGATCCAACTCCTTGGCGTTCGACCGGTTGGCCAGGGTTCCAGAACGGCGTCGAGTAGCAGGCTGGCGGGGTCGGAGGCGCCGGGTAGGGTATCCACCCCGCCGTCGGATGGGCAACCTGCGCCGCTCCGGCGGGTTGGGCACGGCACCTGAGCGAGGGTTTGCCCCCGACGGGGGCGACCGCCTATGGTGCAGATTCTTGCCCGTGGAGGAGCGTGAACGCTAGCCTTCGGGCGGGGTTAGTTGCATTGGTGCAGATGGTGCATCCGAAGACTGGAGCGAGCATGGACCTCGACCTGAACGTCCGCAAGGAGGGGGACCACGCTGTTCTCGAGGTGGGCGGGGAGATCGACGTCTACACCGCCCCCAAGCTTCGCGAGAAGCTGATCGAGCTGGTCAGCGAGGGCTCCTACCACATCGTGGTCGATCTCGAGAAGGTGGACTTCCTCGACTCGACCGGTCTGGGAGTGCTGGTGGGGGGCCTCAAGCGGGTCCGCAACCACGAGGGCACTCTGCGGCTGGTCTGCACCCAGGAGAAGATCCTCAAGATCTTCCGCATCACCGGCCTGACCAAGGTCTTCCCGATCCACACGTCGGTCGCCGACGCGGTCGCGTCGTCCGAGTAGCGCGCGCCGTGCCCCCGGCGGAGGCGCCACGGGAAGGTGGCGGCCCCACGGTCCGACTCAGCTTCCCGCCTGAAGCTCAGCTCCTCGGAACCGTCAGGCTGGTCGTCGGCATGGTCGCGCGCAAGGCCGGAGTGGACGAGGAGGGCATCGAGGACCTCAAGGTGGCGGTCTCCGAGACCTGCGCGGTGGCCGTGACCGACCTGGCCTGGGCGGGGCTCGACGCGCCCATCGAGCTGGACGTGATCCTGGAGCCGGACCGCTTCGGGGTCGAGGTGCGCGACCACGCCCCGGTCGACCAGCTCGCCGCCATGGCCGGAGCGGTCGACGACGGCGAGCTCGACGACCGCCAGTTCGGCTTGGCACTGGTCGGTGCGTTGGTCGACGACATCGCCAGCGAGACGCTCGAAGACGGCGGCGGTCACCGCACCCGCTTCTGGGTGCGGCACCGGGCCGACAAGAGCCCGCCTCCGTCCCGGTAGAAGCCGTCTGGAGCGGCCGTCCAGGCGCCCAGCGTGCGGCGCCGAGAGGTTGCCGCCTGCCGCGGGGGATGGCTAGAATCCGCGCAATTCTCGCGGGTCTGGGGACGGCATGCTCGACCCTTCTCATCCGGAGTCTGTGTGGTCGAGCACGCTCATGCCAGCCCGCTTCGCGCTTCCTGCTCCCGCCGTCCCGAACGCAAGCACGACCGCTCTCGGCCCGCGCGGGATGGTGACGAGCACTCCAATGCCGGAGTGTGCGAGGAGGTCTGATGCGCCAGCTACCGCTGCTCGTACAAGAGGGCAGCGTCAAGGGGATCGAGTTCGGGGGGTTCGAGAACGCCGCCCTGCTCGCGGTGATGCTCGTCTCGGTCGCGGCCATCGGGGTCGCCTTCGTGCTCCGGCAGCAGGTGCTCGCCAATCCCGAGGGCACCGACAAGATGCGGGAGATCGCCGCCGCCATCCAGGACGGCAGCCGCGCCTACCTGAACCGGCAGTTCCGCACCGTGGCCGTGTTCGTGGCCCTGCTCTTCTTCCTGCTGCTCCTGCTCGACGCCGACTCCACCTCCGTGCGGATCGGGCGGTCGGTCGCGTTCCTGGTCGGAGCGGTGTTCTCGGCGGTCGCCGGCCGCACCGGGATGAGCCTGGCCGTGCGGGCCAACGTCCGGGTCGCGGCAGCGGCTGACCAGGGCGGGCTGCTCAGGGCGATGCCGATCGCCTTCCGGGCCGGCGGCGTGGCCGGCATGTTCGTGGTCGGCCTTGGACTCCTCGGCGCCACCGCGGTGGTGTTCGCGTACAAGGGCGACGCCGCCAACGTGCTGTTCGGCTTCGGCTTCGGCGCCGCCCTGCTGGCGATGTTCATGCGCGTGGGTGGTGGGATCTTCACCAAGGCGGCCGACGTCGGCGCCGACCTGGTCGGCAAGGTCGAGAAGTCGATCCCCGAGGACGACCCGCGCAACGCCGCGGTGATCGCCGACAACGTCGGCGACAACGTCGGCGACTGCGCCGGGATGGCCGCCGACCTGTTCGAGTCCTTCGAGGTCACCCTGGTCGCCGCGATCGTGCTCGGCGTGGCGGCCTTCCCCGACCGGCCCATCGTCGGCCTGCTGTTCCCGCTGATGGTCCAGGCGATCGGGATCCTCTCCTCGATCGTCGGGATCTGGCTGGTACGGCCCCGCTCGGAGACCGAGGGCGGCATGCAGGCCATCAACCGCGGCTTCTTCGGTGCGGCGCTGACCGCGGCCGTCGGGGTCGGCGTGGTCTCGCTCGCCTATGTGCACGACTGGCGCCCGATCGCCGCCGTCGTCCTTGGCCTGGTGCTGGCCAGCGTCATCCAGCTGATGACCTCCTACTACACCGGTACCCAGTACAAGCCGGTCAGGGAGATCGCCCAGGCGTCCGAGACCGGCCCGGCCACCACCGTGCTCGCCGGCTTCGCGATCGGGCTCGAGTCCACCGTCTACGCCGTGCTCGCGATCGTCGGCGCGATCGTCGGCGCGACGCTGATCGGCAGCGGCGAAGGCCTGGACTTCCAGCTCTACATGGTCTCCCTGGCCGGCATGGGCATGCTGTCGACGGTCGGCGTGGTCATCTCCATGGACACCTTCGGCCCGATCAGCGACAACGCCCAGGGCATCGCCGAGATGTCCGGCAGCGTCGGCGAGCGCGGCAACGAGGTGCTGACCGCGCTCGACGCCGTCGGCAACACCACCAAGGCGATCACCAAGGGCATGGCCATCGCCACCGCCGTGCTCGCCGCCACCAGCCTGTTCGGGTCGTTCCGGCGTGCCCTCCTCACCGCCGGGGTGGCGCCCGAGAACGTCGACATCCGCATCGACCGTCCCGAGGTGCTGATCGGCCTGCTGATCGGCGGCTCGGTCGCGTTCATGTTCTCGGCCCAGGCGATCCGTGCCGTCGGCCGCGCCGCCGGCCGGGTGGTGTTCGAGGTCCGCAAGCAGTTCCGCGAGCACCCCGGGATCATGGACTACAGCGAGCGCCCCGACTACAGCGCCGTGGGCGACATCTGCACCCGCGACTCGCTGCGCGAGCTGCTCACCCCCGGGCTGCTGGCGGTGATCACCCCGATCGCGACCGGCTTCCTGTTCCAGGCCGAGGCCCTCGGCGCCTACCTGGCCGGTGCCATCCTCACCGGCCAGCTCCTGGCCGTGATGCTGTCCAACGCCGGCGGGGCCTGGGACAACGCCAAGAAGTACGTGGAAGACGGCCACCACGGCGGCAAGAACTCCGAGCCGCACAAGGCCACCGTGATCGGCGACACCGTCGGCGATCCCTTCAAGGACACCGCCGGACCGGCGCTGAACCCGCTGATCAAGGTGATGAACCTGGTCGCGGTGCTGATCGCCCCCACGGTGGTGGCGCTCTCCGACGAGCCGGTGCGCTTCCTCCTCGCGGTCGTCGGAATTGCCGTGCTCGCCTGGGCGTTATGGAGATCGAGTCATGCCGGCGGTGCCGAGCTGATCGGTGAGCAGGCCGAGACCCCGGTGGTCACCGGTCCGCAGGCGCCGGCCAGCGAGTCCGGTCCGTCCAACGGTGGCCGCCCGGAAGCCGGCACGGGAAGCCCTTCGGCCGCCAGCCCCCGCTCCCGCGGAGACGAGGCCAGCTGAGCCCTGCAGGCGGTCCCGGTCGGTGCCGGCACGGCCTGCCACCTCGGCGGTTGGCGTGATAGGACGCTGTGGGGGCAGCCTGGAGGAGCGCATGGCTGACAAGCGCTGGGAATACCGGCATCCTGTCAGGACCTTGACACTGCGGCTGGCTCCCTCAACACTACGCCGTCTCCCGAACGGCTCAGGGTCCAGGACCGGGACGAGCCGCACCTCCGGCCGGAAGCGGTCCGGTCCCGGCCGGTACACACGCGAACGAAGGACGCTGGATTGACACGCAACCTGGTCGTGGTCGAGTCGCCCGCCAAGGCGAAGACCATCGGCAAATATCTGGGGAAGGACTACTCCGTCCTGGCCTCGATGGGCCACGTTCGGGACCTTCCCAAATCAGACTTCGCGGTCGAGTTCCACGATGGCGTCGTCGTCACCTACGAGGTGACCCCGAAGGCCAAGAAGGTGGTCTCCGACATCCGGAAGGCGGCCAAGGCCGCTGACCAGGTCTTCCTGGCGACAGACCCCGACCGCGAGGGCGAGGCGATCGCCTGGCACATCGCCCAGGCGGCCAAGCTCGGGGCCAAGGCCACGCGGAGAGTGACCTTCACCGAGATCACCGCCGATGCGGTCCGCGCCGCGTTCGCCAACCCACGCGAGATCGACCCCCGCCTGGTCGACGCGCAGCAGGCGCGCCGCGTGGTCGACCGCATCGTCGGCTACAAGCTCTCGCCGGTGCTGTGGCGGAAGGTCCGCGCCGGTCTCTCGGCCGGCCGCGTCCAGTCGGCCGCCCTGAAGATGATCGTGGACCGCGAGCGGGAGATCGACGCGTTCCGGCCGCAGGAGTACTGGAGTCTCGAGGCCGACCTGCTCACCGAGGTCGAGGAGGCCGTCCACGCCCGCTATCCGGTGGGGGAGAAGCAGAAGTTCGTCCTCGGCGACCAGGGTGCCGCGGAGGCGGCGGCCGAAGCCTCCCGCGCCGCCCGCTGGGTGGTCCTCGACGTCAGCAAGACCGAGCGCAAGCGCAGCGCGGCCGCGCCGTTCACCACCTCCACGCTGCAGCAGGAGGCGTCGCGCAAGCTCGGCTTCTCCTCCAAGCGCACCATGGCCGTCGCCCAGCAGCTCTACGAGGGCATCGACCTGCCTGGCGAGGGCTCGGTCGGGCTGATCACCTATATGCGGACCGACTCGGTCGCGCTCTCGCAGGGCGCCCTGGGGGAGATCGCCGCCCTGGTCGACGACCGGTACGGCAAGGAGTACGTCCGCACCACCCAGTACAAGACCAAGGCCAAGCTGGCCCAGGAGGCGCACGAGGCGATCCGGCCGGCCACGGTGGCGCGCACCCCGGAGTCGCTCAACGGCCACCTCGACAAGGCCCAGCTCAGGCTCTACGAGCTGATCTGGAAGCGGACCGTGGCCTCGCAGATGGCCCTGGCCATCTACGACCAGACAAAGGTCGACATCGAGGCCGGTGAGCTGGTCTTCCGCGCGAACGGTTCGGTCATGCGCTTCGACGGCTTCGAGCGCGTCTACCGCGAGGGCCGCGACGACGACCCCGAGGAGGAGGCCGGGATGCTGCCCGACCTGGTTGTCGGCCAGGTCCTGCAGCTGGTCGAGCTCACCCCTGAGCAGCACTTCACCGAGCCGCCGCCCCGCTACACCGAGGCGAGCCTGGTCAAGGCGCTCGAGGAGCACGGCATCGGCCGGCCGTCGACCTACTCGCCGACCATCTCGACCCTGATGGACCGGGAGTACGTGCGGCTGGACCGCAAGCGCTTCCACCCCGAGGACGTCGGCGTGATCGTCACCGACCTGCTCGCCGACGTGTTCCCCAAGGTGGTCGACCTCGGCTTCACCGCCGAGATGGAGGAGGACCTCGACCGCATCGCCAGCGGGGCCAAGGACTGGGAGCCGCTCGTCAAGCAGTTCTTCGCCGAGGTCGAGGAGACCATCGCCGAGCGCCAGGAGAAGGTGTCGCGGCCCGAGGAGGCCACCGACGAGACCTGTCCGGAGTGCGGCGAGGAGACCGGCGCCAAGCTGGTCCGCAAGTGGGGCCGGTACGGCTGGTTCCTGTCCTGCAGCCGCTACCCGGACTGCAAGTACCGCCGCAACGCCAAGCGCTCCGCCGAGGAGGCCGACCGGCCCGAGCCGGAAATGACCGACGTGCCCTGCCCCAAGTGCGGCAAGCCGATGGTCAAGCGGACCGGCCGCTTCGGGCCGTTCCTGGGCTGCTCCGACTACCCCAAGTGCAAGGGGATCAAGAACCTGGGCGAGCAGTCGTTCGGCACCTGCCCCAAGTGCGGCGAGGGCGAGGTCGTGTCCAAGCGGACCAAGCGCGGCAAGACCTTCTACAGCTGCAACCGGTATCCCGACTGCGATTTCGCGCTCTGGCAGGCGCCCCTCTCCCAACCCTGCCCGTCCTGTGGCGGGCTGCTCGCCCACGACAAGGACGAGTCCACCGCCACCTGCGCCAAGTGCGGCACCCAGGTGCAGGTGGCCGAGCTGGTCGGCGTGTAGGCGGCCGGCGATGCCCCAGGCGCCCGGCGTCCAATCCAGGCACGGGCGCGGCTGGTTCATCACCTTCGAAGGGGTCGAGGGCGCCGGGAAGACCACCCAGCTCGACCGGCTCCGCTCCGAGCTCGAGGCTCGCGGCCACGAGGTGGTCGCCACCCGGGAGCCCGGCGGCACCCCGGTCGGCGAGCGCATCCGCGCCATCCTGCTGGACCCGGTCGCCGCCGAGCTGCAGCCCCGCGCCGAGGCACTGCTCTTCGCGGCCGCCCGCGCGCAACTCGTCGAGCAGGTCATCCGGCCGGCCCTCGACCGCGGCGCGGTGGTCCTCTGCGACCGCTACCTGGACTCCTCCCTCGCCTACCAGGGCGAGGCCAGAGGCCTCGGCCGCGACCCGATCGAGCAGGTCAACCGGTGGGCAACCGGTGGGCTCCCGCCGCATCTCGTGGTCCTGCTCGACCTCGACCCCGCCGCCGGGCTCGCCCGCGGCGGTGGGCAGCACGACCGCATCGGGGATCAGGAGCTGGAGTTCCACCGCGCGGTCAGCCGTGGCTTCCGCACCCTGGCCACCGAGCAACCCGACCGCTATCTCGTGGTCGACGCCGCCCAACCCGCCGACCAGGTTGCCGGCCAGGTACTCGCGGGCGTGCTGGCACGCATGGAGGGCAGCCGTGTCGGTCTGGGATGAGATCGTCGGCCACCCCGAGGCGGTCGCCACCCTGCGGGAGGCGGTCGACGGCGGCCACGTCACCCACGCCTGGTTGTTCACCGGCCCGCCCGGGGTCGGGAAGGTCTACGTCGCCAGGGTGTTCGCCGCGGCGCTGAACTGTCCGGATGGCGGCGACGGCACCTGCGAGGTCTGCCGCCGCGTGCTCCGCGGCGTCCACCCCGACGTGCATCTCCTGGAGCCCGAGGGTGACAACCTGCTGGTGGACGACGTCCGGGCGCTGCGCGAGGAGGCCTCGCGTTCCCGCCACGAGGGCCGCATGGCCGTGTTCATCCTCGACGAGGCCGACCGGCTGACCGACGCCGCCGCGAACGCGCTGCTGAAGGTGCTGGAGGAGCCGCCGCCGCAGGTCGTGTTCATCCTGGTCGCGCGGAGCGTGGAGGCGCTGCTGGCGACCATCCCGTCGCGCGCCCGCATGCTCGGCTTCGCCACGCTGCCGCCCGGGACGGTCACCGATGCGCTCACCGCCGACCTCGGCGTCCGCCCCGAGCAGGCCACCTGGGCCGCCAAGGCCAGCCACGGCCGTCTGGCGCGTGCCCGCGCCCTGCTCGACGACGAGCCCACCCGCCTGCGCCGCGCCAGCACGCTCGACCTGGTGGAGAGGCTCGCCAGCGGCCAGGCGTCCGACGCGCTGGCCGCCGCGACCGTCATCGTGGACCTCGCCGACGAGGTGGTCGCCGCGCGCAAGGCGCAGCAGGCGAAGGAGCTGGTCGAGCTGGAGGAGGCCTTCGGCACCGGCCGGGGCACCGGCACCATCCGCAAGCGGCTCGAGACCCGCCACCGCCGCGAGCTCCGCCGCCTTCGGTTCGACGCCATCCGCGACGCCGTCGCCGACCTGCTCGCGGCCTACCGTGACCTGGCCCTCCTTGGCGCCGGCGGCCCGCAGGAGCGAGTCATCCACGCCGACCGCGCCGCCACCTTCGAGCGCCTCGCCGCCGACATGGACCCAGCCGCCGCCATCCGGGCGGCCGGCGTCCTCGAAGAGGCCGACCGCCGCCTGGCGATCGGCGTCGCGCCCCTGCTCACGCTGGAAGCCACCTTCCTATCGGTCCAGGCCGCCCTGGCCGGCCCCCGAGTCCCCATGACCCGCATGGAGATCCGCTAGGCTGAGGAACTGGTTGGTCGGCCCGCCCAACGCTTGGGTACACTCCCGCGTCGCGGAGCCACCCTCCACCCGGCCCGAGTGGCGCAGTGGTAGCGCATTCGACTCGTAATCGAAAGGTCGTGGGTTCGAATCCCACCTCGGGCTCCACATCACCGCAGCTCAGCACCCATCTTGAGGCTCGTGAATCGATCGTCACTTGCCCTCCGGTCATTCCCTGGTCATTCTTCTGTCTTGGGAAGCGCCACAAGAAGGGCGGCGGGCATGATCCGGGAGCGCAAGGACCGCAACGGCCTCCAGGTGCAGGTGTACGCGGGCC
>DATLQA010000167.1:0-3621 GCA_035535495.1 Actinomycetota bacterium
GCCACCCTTGGCCGGGTCGAAGAAGTGGAACCCGAACTCCCGGTCCAGGAACAGCATGGCGTTGTCCGCGTTGAGGGCGGGCAGGGCGAACACCACCGCGAACGCGGTCGCCAGGATCGCCCAGACGAACAACGGGATGCGGTTGAGCGACATCCCCGGCGCGCGCAGCTTGAAGGTCGTGACGATGAAGTTGATCGCCCCCGCCGTGGTCGAGATGCCGAGGAACAGCAGGCCGACGAGGTAGTAGGCGATGTTGACCTGGGGGGTGTACTCGGGGCCGGTGAGCGGCACGTAGTTGAACCAGCCACCGTTGGGCGCCTGCCCGAACAGGAAGCTCGCGTTCATGAGCAGCCCCGCGAACAGGAACACCCAGTAGCCGAACGCGTTCAGCCGCGGGAAGGCCATGTCGCGGGCGCCGATCATGAGCGGCACCAGGTAGTTGCCGAACCCGAACAGCATGGGCGTGGCGAACAGGAAGATCATGGTCGTGCCGTGCATGGTGAACAGCTGGTTGTAGGCGCCTGGACCGATCAGCGACTCGTTCGGCCGGGCGAGCTGGGTCCGCATGGCGAGCGCTTCGAGCCCGGCGAGGGTGAAGAACACGAACGCGGTCCAGATGTAGCGGCGCCCGATCTTCTTGTGGTCGACGGTCTTGAACCAGGTGGCCAGGCCGGGAGGCTCACGCCAGATCTCCGTCAGCCGCTCGGTGCGCTCGACGACCGTGGCCATGCCGTCCGTCCCTCCGCTGGCTAGTTGAGGCTCTCCAGGTAGGCGAGGAGTGCCTCCAGCTCCTCTTGGGTCAGGGGCTGCGGAGGCATCCGGTTGCCTGGCTTGGCCGCCTGCGAATCAGTGATCCACCGGCCGAGGTTCTCCCGCGTGTTCGCGAGCGTGCCGGCACCGATGGTGCGGCGGCTGGCGAGATGGGTGAGGTCGGGGCCGAGCATGCCGCCCGCGGTGGTGCCCCTGACGGTGTGGCAGGCCGCGCAGGAGGTGCGTTCCAGCGTGAGCCGGCCCCGCGCGGCCA
The DNA here is from genome assembly GCA_035535495.1 of Actinomycetota bacterium. GTDB lineage: Bacteria > Actinomycetota > CALGFH01 > CALGFH01 > CALGFH01 > DASUZB01. Next base: position 1,025 of record DATLQA010000167.1, read on the forward strand.
GCGGATCGGCGGCGGTTGCCGCCGGGCGGCGCTCCGCGGCGAGCCAGCGGTCGAAGGCGGCGGGCTGCTCGGCGACCACCAGCACCGCCATCTTGGCGTGCTGCAGCCCGCAGTACTCGGCGCACTGGCCGCGATAGGTGCCTGGCCGGTCCGCCTGCACCCAGGTGGTGTTGGTGTGCCCGGGGACCAGGTCGGTCTTGACCGTCAACTGCGGCACCCAGAAGCTGTGGATCACGTCGCGAGAGGTGAGCACGAGGCGGACCGGGCGGCCGGCCGGGACGTGGATCTCGTTGGCGGTGACGATCCCCTCCGCCGGATAGCGGACCTCCCACCACCAGTCGTGACCGATCACCTCGACGGTGAGGTCGGTGCGGGCCGGGGTGCCGAGGGCGCGCAGGTCATGCAGCCCGACCACGTAGACGACGGTGAGGACGATCGCCGGGATGATCACGCCGCCGATCACGATCAGGCTCTCGCCACCGCCGCGCCGGACGAGCAGATCCCGGCTCCCCCGCCGCCGTCCCAACGCGACCAGCACCAGCAGCGTGACCGCGGTGAACACCGCCGCCGAGATCCAGAACAGCAACCACCACAGGCCCGCGACCCTGGCCGCTCCCGGGCCCTGGGGGTCGAGCGCCGAGGGGCTGGAGCGGCTGCATGCCGCGAGCAGCAGGCCCACCGCGACGCTCAGGAGCAGGCGGCACCATCCCCGCTCGCGACTGCCGCGCCCACCTCGCACGAGGTTCCTTCCCCGGACCTGCGCTGTTCACCGCCGTCCCGCCGCGCCAGGCGGCGGGAGGGCCGTGCGGACCAGGAGCACATACCACATTGGGCTCCGGCGAAACGGGGGGGCTCGGCGCCATCCCGATCGCATCCCCCAGCCGCCCTCGGCTGGGCGGCGGTCAGTTCGCCGCCAGGGCGACGGCGATCTCGCCGGCCAGGCCGGCGTTCGCCTCGAGCAGGGCGAGGTTGGCCACCAGGCTGCGGCCGCCGGTGCGGCGGTGCAGCCAGTCCAGCTCGAACGGGGTGCGCGCCTTGCCGACCGCGCCGGCGTCGCGGGCCGCCTCGGCGCCGGCGAGCGCCAGCTCGGTCAGCTCGTCGTAGTCCATCGCGGTCGCCGGCGGGCACTCCTGGGCAAGGATGAGCGCCCCCAGGGAGCCGAGCGCCTCCCTGGCCCTGACCAGCTCGACGACCTCCTCGACGTCGTCGACCACGTGCTCGAGGGCGAGGCGGCCACGCGCCAGGAAATGCGGCAGGGTGTCGGTGCGGTAGCCGACCAGCAGCACCCCATGGGTCTCCAGCCACTCCAGGGTGCCGGCGGCGTCGTTCACGTGCTTGGGGCCGGAGCAGACGACCACCAGGCGCGAGCGGGTGAGCTGGGGCAGGTCGGCGGAGATGTCGGGGCCGCCGCCGAAGTGGATGCCGCCGATGCCGCCGGTCGCCATGACCTTGATGCCGGCCGCCTCGGCGGCGAAGGCGGTGGCCGAGACGGTGGCGGCGCCGTCCAGCTTGCGGGCCACCACGTAGGGCAGGTCGCGGACGGTCACCTTCCAGGCCGAGCGGCGGGTGGCCAGGGCACGCATCTGCTCCTCGTCGGCGCCGACGACGATCCTGCCGCCGACGACGCCGACCACCGCCGGAACGGCGCCCGCCTTGTCCACCGCCAGCGCCTGGGCCTCGGCAGACTCTAGGTTGGCCGGTGACGGCAGGCCGTGGACGAGCACGCTGGACTCCAGCGCGACCACGGCCTCCGCGGTCGCGATCCGGTCGGCGATGACGATCGGTCGATCGAGGTGGCGAGAATCCATGGTGGCGGGGACGCTCCCATCGCATGGTTGAGTCGGGACGGCGATGCGGGGCCAAGGGTACCCAGTCCGGCGGCCGACGGGCAGGGGTAGTTCCCGTGCCGGCCGGCGTGGCTGCCGGGGTTAGCCCGGGTCCTCCCAGAATCGCGCCATGACCACGCGCCGGGCTCTGCGGGTGGCGCGTCGGTACGCCTCGAGCAGGCGCTGGCGCCCTGGCGCGGCCTCACCCATGGCCCTCGCCAGCCGCTCGAGCAGCACCTGGTCGGTCGGCAGGAGATCCACCGGACGGCCGGTGACCAGGTAGGCGGCGTTGCGGATGCGCATGCACAGCCGGTAGGCGTCCCGCAGCCACCCGGCCTCGGCCGCGTCGAGCGCGCCGGCGGCTTCGAGCTCGGCCAGGGCGGCCAGGGTGCCCTGCTGACGCACTGCCGGGTGCCGGCGGCCCAGCCGGAGCTGGAGGAGCTGGACGGTCCACTCGACGTCGGCCAGCCCGCCCGGTCCGAGCTTGACGTGCAGGCGCGGGTCGGCGCCGATGGGGAGCCGCTCGGCCTCGACGCGGGCTTTGGTGCGGCGGATGGCACCGATCACCTCCGGGTCCAACCGCGCCGGCCACACCCGCTCGGCCGCTGCCGCGGCCCACCGCGCGCCCAACCCGGCATCCCCCGCCACCGGCCGCGCCTTCACCAACGCCTGAAACTCCCACGGCTGCGCCCACCGATCCCAATACGCCACATACGACCCAAGCGACCGCGACAACGGCCCGTTGCGCCCCTCCGGCCGCAAGTTGGCATC
>DATLQA010000168.1:0-2522 GCA_035535495.1 Actinomycetota bacterium
GAGGACGCCACCGGGGAGTGATCACCTCGAACGGCGGACAAGCAATGAGATCTTTGGAAGGCGTTAAGCGTGCTCACCACAATCCCCGAGAAGGCCCCACCTGAGGCGAGCGGTAGCGCCACCCTAAAGGGTGGCGGGTGGGCGCAGAATCAGCTCGTGCCTGAGGTCCCTGGGGGGTTCTCAGGGTGCTAACTGAGATGAGCACAGGAGTGGGGAGTTGAGATGAGCACGGCACCAGGTAGGAGGAAGGCGGTTGGGATCCCACCGGAGGGTGAGCACCTCGCCCGCGTGCTCCGCGGGTGCGACTGCGCCGAGTGCGACGAGTGGCGTCGCCGGTCCGAGGAGCTCGGCCGCCAGGCGGAGGAGCGGCTGCGCCGTGAGGCCGAGGCGCTGGCGTTCGGGTGGGAGGGGGTCGCGCTGGCGCGCCGGGTGCTGGAGGCGTCCTGGGACCTGAAGCACGCGCCGCGGGTCTGGGTGTGGGTCGACGGCCGCGGGTGGGCGGGGCCGTGGCGACGCGCGTGGGCTCGACGTCAGGGAGACACGCGGGAGCGGTGGGTCGCGGCACCTTCGGCGTCACCGTCGCGAGCAGAAGGAGGAGCAGCTGCGCGCCGGCCCAGCCTGGCGGGGCGCCGAGTGGGGCCTCGTCTTCTGTACCGAGGACGGGGCGCCGCTGCGGCCGTATGCGCCGCTGTTCACGCTCAGGCGAATCGCCGAAAAGGTCGAAGTGCCGGTGCTCACCCTGCACCAGCTGCGCCACACGAACGCGACGATCATGGCCTCGAAGGGCGTTCCGTGGAAGGTCATCAGCGAGCGTCTTGGACACGCCACCGTCGCGATGACGATCAACTTGTATGCACACGTTCTGACGGAGGACGACCAGGCCGCGGCCGACACGATCGCGCGGGCCATCGAGCGCCTGGGCGAGGTGGTGTCGTGAGCGGTAGTCGGCCTGTAGCGGACCAAATGGTCAGCTAGCGGCAGTTCGATCGGCGTTTGCCCGGGTCTACCTGCGGGTTTACCTGTCGAGGACGGATCGTTATCGAGCTCAGCCGCTCGGCTCGGCCCCGAGCTGCCGGGTCAGGCGGTCGAGCAGCTCGCCGTGGATGCGGCGCAGGCCTCGCGGGGCGAAGGTGCGCTCGAAGAACCCGCCGATCCCGCCGCCGCCCTCCCAGATGGTGGAAAGGTGCAGATCCGTGGCGGTGGCGCTGGCCGTGGGGTTCATGATCCAGGTGGTGACCAGCGAGGACCCGCGGTCGCGCTCGACCAGGGTGACCCCCGGGGTCGGCTCGGCCACCTCCATCCGGTAGGGCCGCTCCCGCCGGCCCGCCCGCAGCCGGTAGGACACCACCGTGCCGGCGCCGGTCCCGCCCTCCTCGACGGTCCAGTCGAGGTAGCTGGCGGGCAGGATGCGCGCCCGGCCCTGGTAGTCGGCCAGGGCGGCATGGACCCGCGCCGGCGGCGCCGGGATCGTCCGTTCCAGGTCGACGTGGATCTGCCTGCCCATCGTGGGTGCGCCTCCGCCTGGTCGCCGCTTGGTTCGGGTCAGAATTGCACCATGACCGACCCGACGCTCGCCCCGGCGGCCGCCCTGCGCCGTATCGCCTTCCTGCTCGAGCGGGGCCGGGAGCCGACCTACAGGGTGCGGGCCTTCCGGCGGGCCGCGGCCGCCGTCGACGCCACCGACCCGGGCGAGCTGGCCCGGCTGGCCGCCGCTTCCGGGGCCGGCCTCCGCGGCCTGCCCGGGATCGGGGAGGTCACCGAGCGGGTGATCCGCGAGGCCCTGGCCGGCGAGGTCCCGGTGTACCTGCGCCGCCTGGAGGCGATCGAGGGCCAGCCGGTGCCCGAGGGCGCGGCCGCGCTGCGGGCCGCCCTCCGCGGCGACTGCCACACCCATTCGACCTGGTCGGACGGTGGCAGCCCAGTCGCCGAGATGGCCGAGGCGGCCCGCGACCTGGGCCACGAGTACCTCGTCCTCAGCGACCACTCGCCGCGGCTGACCGTGGCCAACGGCCTCAGCCCGGAACGGCTCCTGGCCCAGCTCGACGAGGTCGCCGAGCTGAACAAGGTGATGGCGCCGTTCCGGGTCCTCACCGGGATCGAGGTCGACATCCTCGAGGACGGCTCCCTCGACCAGACCGACGAGCTGCTGGAGCTGCTGGACGTGGTGGTCGCCAGCGTCCACTCGAAGCTGCGCACGCCCGGCCCGGAGATGACCCGGCGCATAGTCGCGGCTGCGGCCAACCCCCACACCGACGTCCTCGGCCACTGCACCGGCCGGATCGTGGTCGGCCGGGGCCGCCCCGAGAGCGAGTTCGACCCCGAGGCGGTGTTCGGCGCCTGCGCCGAGCACGGGGTCGCGGTCGAGGTCAACTCCCGCCCCGAGCGCCAGGACCCGCCCAAGCGGCTGCTCCGGCTGGCCGTGGAGGCCGGCTGCCGGGTCGCGATCGACACCGACGCCCACGCCCCCGGCCAGCTCGACTGGCAGCTCGGCGGCTGCGAGCGCGCCTTCGCCTGCGGGGTCA
>DATLQA010000169.1:0-2984 GCA_035535495.1 Actinomycetota bacterium
CGCCGATGCTGGACCGCCTGGAAGGGCTCCCGGCTCCACAGGCCAACGCGTTGCGGACGGCGTTCGGCCTTCGCCCGGGGTCGGCGCCGGACCGGTTCCTGGTCGGGCTGGCCGCCCTCAGCCTGCTGGCCGAGGTGGCCGAGGAGCACCCGCTGGTCTGCCTGGTCGACGACGCGCAGTGGCTCGATCAGGCGTCGGCCCAGGTCCTTGGGTTCGTGGCCCGCCGGCTGGCCGCGGAGTCGGTCGGCCTGGTGTTCGCGGCCCGCGTTCTGGGCGACGAGCTGGCGGGGTTGCCGGAGCTGGCGGTCGAGGGCCTGCGGGAGGGCGATGCGCGTGCCCTGCTGGACTCGGTGCTCACCGGGCCGCTGGATCCGCGGGTCCACGACCGGATCGTGGCCGAGGCCGGTGGCAACCCGCTGGCGCTGGTGGAGCTGCCCCGGGGGGTAACGCTGGCAGAGCTGGCCGGTGGGTTCGCCCTTCCCGACGCGATGCCGCTGTCGGGGCGGATCGAGGAGAGCTTCCGGCGGCGGCTTGAGGTACTTCCGGACGACACCCGGCGCCTGCTGCAGCTGGCGGCGGCCGAGCCGGTCGGCGACCCGGTGCTGGTGTGGCGGGCGGCCGGGCGGCTCGGCATCGCCACCCAGGCCGCGACCCCGGCGGCCGAGGCCGGCCTGGCGGAGTTCGGCGCTCGGGTGCTGTTCCGGCATCCGCTGGTGCGGTCGGCGGCCTACCGGTCGGCATCGCTCAAGGAGCGGCAAGAGGTGCATCGCGCCCTGGCCGAGGCTACCGACCCAGAGCTCGATCCCGACCGTCGGGCCTGGCACTGGGCCCAGGCCGCGCTCGGGCCCGATGAGGACGTCGCTGCCGAGCTCGAGCGCTCGGCCGGTCGGGCCCAGGCTCGCGGTGGGGTCGCCGCCACGGCCGCGTTCCTGCAGCGCTCGGTGGCGCTGACCGTGGACCCAGCGCGGCGGGCGGAGCGCGGGCTGGCCGCCGCCGAGGCGAGCTTCCAGGCCGGCGGGTTCGACGCGGCGCTCGGGCTCGTGGCCGCAGCGGAGGGCGGAGCGCTGGATGAGCTCCAGCGCGCCCGGGTGGATCTCCTGCGCGGCCAGATCGCCTTGACCTTGGGCGGCAGCGACGCTGCGCCATTGTTGCTACGGGCCGCGAGGCGCCTCGAACCCGACCTCGACCTGGCGCGCGAGACCTACCTGATCGCCTGGGGCGCGGCGGCCGCCTTCGACATCGAAGGAGGAAACGTCCTCCTGGAGATCTGCCGCGCCATCCGGGCCCTCCCCCCTCCGCCTGGACCTCCCCGTCCCCTCGACCTGCTACTCGATGGGCTTGCCCTGCTGACCATCGACGGACACGCCGCCGCGACCCCGACGTTGCAGCAAGCAGCGAAAGCGCTTCTCGAGATCTCGATGGAGGACGTCCTCCGCTGGGGGTGGATGGCCACGGCGGCCAGCAACGCCGTGTGGGACAACGAGGGCATGCTGGCGATCGCTGCGAGAAAGCTCCAGCTGGTCCGCGATGCCGGCGCGCTCGCGCAGCTGCCCATCCACCTGTCGGCCTTGGCCCTGGCAAGGGCGTGGATCGGCGACTTGGCGGGTGCCGCCTCGCTCGTCGCCGAGATCGACAGCGTGGTGGCGGCAACCGGGAGCCGCTTCGTGCCGGGTGCCGATCTGCGGCTCCGGGGCCTGCAAGGGAGGGAAGCCGAGACCTCGGCATTGATCGCGAGCACGATCGAGCACGCCCCGGCGGATGGGCACACGATCGCGCTCTACGCGCATTGGGCGGCCGCGGTCCTCTATAACGGCCTCGCCCGCTACCAGCAGGCCGTGGACTCCGCCAGACAAGCTACGTCGAGCCCCTTCGAGGTCTTCGTATCCGTACGGGCGCTGCCCGAGCTCGTCGAGGCGGCCGCGCGCGCAGGAGACGCCGAGCTCGCACGCGAGGCCCTCGAGCGGCTCGCGGAGACGACCCAGCCATGCGGCAACGATCTCGCCCTCGGCATCGAAGCGCGCTCCCGGGCGCTGCTGAGCGACGGCGCCGCCGCTGACGACCTGTATCGCGAAGCGATCGAGCGGTTGCGCCGCACCCAGCTGCGTCCGGAGCTGGCTCGGGCGCAGCTGCTCTACGGCGAGTGGCTGCGGCGTCAGGGCCGACGTGTCGACGCGCGCAAGCAGCTGCGCACGGCCCACGACCTGTTCGCCACCATCGGCATGGAAGCCTTCGCCGAGCGTGCCCGCACTGAACTGCTGGCCACGGGCGAGACCGCCCGCAAGCGCACCGTCGAGACGCATGATGCGCTGACGGCCCAAGAGGCCCTGATCGCGCGGCTGGCCCGCGAGGGGCTGTCAAACCCGGAGATCGGCGTCCGGTTGTTCATCAGCGCGCGCACGGTCCAGTACCACCTGGGCAAGGTGTTCACCAAGCTCGCCATCAGCTCCCGCGGCCAGCTCGGCCAGGTCCTGGCCAGCGGCCCGGCCACCGCCCGGCCGCGCCAGCTGTAGCTCCGCCGACCAGTCGGCGCGCTGCGGGCCATGACTGGCCAGTCGCGCTGGCCATTGGCAGATGCGAACGCCCGCAGGCGCGAACCAGACTTGGTGGAGAACGCGAAGAAGGGGGCGGTCCAGCTGCCGCCGATTGGCCGCGGCTCGGTCTCCGGGGCGCCGCAGCTCCCGGAAGGGTTCACCGACATCTTCACCAGCTACTACATCGACACTGGCGAGCTGCGCCAGCACGCCGTCATCGGCGGCGACGGGCCGCCGCTGCTGCTGGTCCACGGCTGGCCCCAGACCTGGTACCAATGGCGCCTGGTGATGCCGACCCTGGCCCGGGACTTCCAGGTCGTCGCGGTCGACCAGCGCGGCATCGGGCTCTCCGACAAGCCCCAGGACGGCTACGACACCGGGACCCTTGCCAACGACCTGGCCGCGCTCATGACGGCATTCGGCCATCAACGCTTCGCCATGTACGGGACCGAC
>DATLQA010000170.1:0-17569 GCA_035535495.1 Actinomycetota bacterium
TTCCCCTGCCCGGCTGACCGTGCCGGACGACCCAGCCGGTGCCAGGCGGCAGACCCTCCGCGGCCGCGTCAGCGCGGTCGACCCCGACTGGGTCTACGTCCCGGTCGAGGTGCCGGCCGGCAGCCGGCGCCTGACCGTGCGGCTCCGGTACGACCGTGCCCTCGGCGTGATCGACTTCGGCCTGTTCGCTCCCGCCGGACGGTTCCGTGGCTGGTCGGGTGGGGCGCGCAACGAGTGCACCATCGCCATGGCCGACGCCACCCCTGGGTACCTGGCCGGGCCGCTGCCCGCCGGCACCTGGCAGGTGATCCTCGGCCCCTACCGGGTGCCCGCCGGCGGCCTGGCCTGGGAGCTGGAGGTCGAGGCCGCGGCCACCGCCGGCCAGCCCACCGTGGCGACCGCCGAGGCGGGCCCGGGCGGCGACGGGCCCGAACGCGTGCTCCGCGACGCGCCCGGCTGGTACCGGGGCGACCTGCACGTCCACACCCTCTACTCCGACGGCGGCTGGACGCCGGCCGAGGTGCTCGCGCGGGCACGCTCGGCCGGGCTCGACTTCCTGGTCACCAGCGAGCACAACACCTCCGCCGGGCACCAGGCGTTCGCCCGCTGTCAGCGGCCGGACCTGCTGCTGGTCGCCGGCGAGGAGGTGACCACCAGGGCCGGGCACGCTGGCGCCATCGGCCTGGCGCACGGCCGCTGGGTGGACTGGCGCTACCGCCCGGCCGACGGCGTCTGGCCGACGCTCGCCGGCGAGCTCCGCGCCGAGGGCGCGCTGGTCCAGGCCAACCACCCGTTCTCGGCGCCAAAGGGCGCCGGCTGGGAATTCGGCTGGGACGAGGTCGACGCGGTCGAGGTCTGGAACGGCTCGGAGAGCCGGCCGGTCAACGACCGTGCCCTCGCCCTCTGGGACGGGCTGCTGCGCGACGGCCGCGCGCTGGTCGCCACCGGGGGGAGCGACGCCCACCGCCCCGGGGACCAGGTCGGTCACCCGCAGACGGTGGTCATGGCGGAGCGCCTGGCCCAGGCCGAGGTGGTGGCCGCCATCCGCGCCGGCCGCTGCTGGCTGGCCACCTCGGCCCAGGTCGAGCTGGACTTCCTCGCCATGGCGGACGGCCGGCTGGCAGGGGTCGGCGAGCACCTGCCGGGCGGTGACCGGGAACCGGTGCGGGTGCGGCTGCGCGTCGGCGGCGCCCCGGCGGCGGTCGCCACCCTCCACGGCCAGGACGGCACCGTGCACGCGGCCCCGCTCGGGCCGGGGAGCGCCGGCACGCTGGCGTGGGAGACCCGGCTCGGCGCCACCTCCTGGCTGCGGGCGGAGGTGCGCCAGCCCGACGGTACCCTGGTCGCGCTCACCAACCCGATCTGGCTCGGGCCGGCGCCGCGACCGGCCGCGCGGGCCTAGCCGGCGGGGACAACCGGCACGCCGCCACCCGGCGGGCGGCTCGGGCCGGGGGTTCAGAACCAGCTCGTCACGCGCTTGGCGGAGCACGCCTTCCAGGCCTTGCGCCACTGCGACCGGGCCTTGGCGGCGGCCGCCCGTTGCAGGCAGATCAGCTCGCCGACGACCAGCGCCTCGTCGCGGCGGGCGCCGCGGACCGCCTGGCGCAGCCAGGCCTCGGCCACCACCGCGTCGTGCTGCTCGCCGAGCACGTCCTGGAGATCGGCGGCCGCCTTGCCGAGCTGGCGCGCCGGCTTGCCGGCCACCGGGGCGACCGCCTCGGCGGCGTAGCGGCAGCGCTTGGCGCGGATTCGGATGCGGTGCAGCGCCTCGTCGGTCGGCTCGTCGCCGGCCTTGCGGACCCGCTTGCGCAGCTTGCGGTACGCGGAGGCGACCAGCGGCCGGAGCACGTCGACGGCGGGCCGCGCGCCGTCGGCGAGCACGGCCGGCGCCTTGGCCGCCGCGACCAGGTCGTCGAGCAGCCGCGCGTAGCGCTGGTCCCCCATCGCCTCGATCAGGCGGACCCGGCCGGCCTCGCGCTCCGTGGCCAGGCCGGCGAGCAGGCGCCTGCCGGCGCGCTGGTCGGCCTCTGGCAGCGTCGCCAGTCCCGCTTCGAGGCTGGCCTGCAGCACGTCGGCGTCGCGCACCTCGCCGAGCCGGTTGGCCAGCCACTTGAGCTCGTCGCGGAGCCGCGCGGTCCACTCGGGTTCGAGCAGGCCCGAGAAGGTCCGCAGGGTCGAACGGATCCGGCGGCAGGCCACCCGGGCCTGGTGGACCCCTTCCGGGTCCTCGCCGATACGCACCGCGGCCTCGTGCCGGAACAGCCGCAGCACCGAGGCGGTCAGGTCGTGGCGGAGCAGGTCCTCCGCTGACGCGCGGTCAGGCAGGTCGGCGACGGTCAGCTCGGGCGGTCCGACCTCGCGGCTGCCGAGCGCGCGCCGGTACTTGGAGGGGGCGTCCGGCCCGACCTCCCTGGCGCCGGCCTCGTGCAGGCGGGCGAGCACCCGGTCGAGCGTGTCCGGGCGGGCGTGCTCGGCCAGCTCCACCTCGACCTCGCGGAAGCGGTCGGCCACGCGGCGCCCGTCCGGCCCGATCACGCGGACCTCGTCGTCGACCACCTCGGCCAACTGCTCACCGGCGGCGTTGCGCAGTGCCACCGGGCGGCGCACCGCCCGCAAGCGGGCGACCGGCACGACCTCGGCGCCGCGGACGAACGCGCGGACCAGGTCGAGGGCGTCCGCTGGCACCTTGCGCGGCGAGCCCTGGAAGGTGTGCTCCTGGCGCACCAGGAGCGAGCCGAGCCGCTCCGACGGGAGCTTCACGGTCCAGCCCTCGTCGTCGCGGTAGCGCAGGCTCGCGCCCCAGCGGGCCAGGCGCAGGTCAGCCGTGTCCCAGTAGGTGGTGGTGTAGCGTCGCTCGGGCTGTGGCTCCGCCAGGAACCCGTCGCCGGCGCCGTCGAGGTCGGGCAGCTGGAAGCCGGCGGGAACGGTCAGCTTCACCTCGCGCTCTTCCATCCCCTGCCTCCAGCTGGCCGTGGCGACGCCGTCGGTTCACCCACGAATCGCAACCAGGCTAACGGTTCTGGTCAAGCGGATCGACTCAGGCGCCGTACTTGGCCAGCCGGCCGGCGGCGGCGAGCAGCTGCGGGAGCAGGTGGCGGGCCTCGAAGCGGCCGAGCGAGCCCTGGCGGCACCAGACCTCGTCGAAGCCCGGCAGGCCGTCGGCCGCCGCCGTGCCGCCCCACAGCAGCACCGGCACGGGATGCCAGGAGTGGGCGGCCATCTGCGCCGGGGTGGAGTGGTCACCGGTCACCGCCAGCACCTCGACGCCGGCGTCGAGGATGCCGGGGACGAGCGCGTCGACCTCCTCGATGGCGGCCACCTTGCGGTCGAAGTCGCCGTCCTCGCCGGCCGAGTCGGTCTTCTTGACGTGCATGAACACGAAATCATGGCCGGGCAGGAGGCCGGGAAGGGCGGCGACCTCCTCCGGGGCGGCGCCGTCGACCTTGTGGACCTCGAACCCGAGCAGGCGCGAGATCCCCAGGTACATCGGGTAGGCGGCGACCGCCAGCGCCCTGACCTTGTAGCGCTCGGGGAACTGGGGCAGCTCGCGGTGGGTGTCGAAGCCGCGGAGGAGCAGGAAGTTGCCCCGCTCGCGGCCGGCCAGCGCGTCCCTCGCCTGCTCCAGGAAGCTCGCCACCAGCTCGGCGGTCCGCTTGGACTCCGGGGTCAGGGCCTCCGGGTCGAGCGGGGCGACGCCCTCCCGCTGCGGGTCGGTGTCGGTGACCTCCGCGCCGAGCCCGTCGCCGCGCAGCACGAACAGGCCGCGGTGCTCCCGCTCGGGTTCGAGGAAGAAGCTGGCGCCCTCCAGGCGCACCCGCTCGGTGAGCAGCTTGCAGATGGCGGCTGCCTCCTCGGTGGGCAGGCGGCCGGCGCGGCGGTCGGCGACGGTGCCGTCAGCGGCCAGGTTGCAGAAGTTGACCCGCGCGGCCACGTCACCCGGCCGCAGCTCGAAGCCGATGCCGGCGGCCGACAGGGCGCCGCGCCCGATCTCATGGTGGAGCGGGTCGTAGCCGAACAGGCCGAGATGGCCGGCGCCAGAGCCGGGGGTGATGCCGCGGGTGACGGGGTCGTGCAGGCCGAGCGAGCCCTCGCCGGCCAGCCGGTCGAGGTTGGGGGTGCGGGCGACGGTCAGCTCCGAGCCCCGCTCGCGGGTCCGGTACCCGCCCAGCCCGTCGAGGACCAGCAGCATCGCGGTGCTGCCCTGCGCGCGGGCCATCTCAATGACGACGGTCTCGGCGGTGAACGACACGATCGCCTCCTCCTGCCGACCCCGACGAGCCGCTTGCGAAGGCGCTGAGGGGCCGCGGCACCTGGTCTTGCGTCCGAGTCTACGGGCGCGGGCCGGGCGCGGCGAGGCGGCTACGGCTGCGAGCCTGGCTCGGCGGCCAGGCGGGCACGCCAGGCCCGCTCGGCCGCCATGCTGGACGCGAACCCGGTCTCCACCGACGGCAGGTAGGCCCCGTCGGCCAGCGCCAGCAGCGACCCCAGAATCCGGTCGACCTCCTCCTGCGTGACCGCCCGGAGCGGGACCTGCCCGACCAGGAACAGGTCGCCGTGCTCGTCGAGCGTGAAGCGGAGCACATAGCTCGACGCCTGGCGCAGCAGCAGGTCGTGATAGAGGCGGGCGTGCTGCTCCTCGGGGGCCCGCATGAAGAACGACTCCACCCGCAGGGTCCGGTCGCCCACCACCAGGTGCACGCCGATGCCGAGCTTGCGCTCCCCCGCCATCCGCACGAACCAGCGGCCGTCGCCGAGCTCCTCGGCCGGCACGTCCTCCTCGGCCAGGAACGCCTCCACCGCCGCGCGGGCGGCCGCCCGCACCGCGTCCGGCTCCGCTCGGCCAGCCTCCGCCATCGCCACCACCTTCCCCGCCCACCCGAGAGCGTGCCCTGACGCGCCGCCTTCGGCCGGGGCCAGCCTACCCCGGGAGGCCTGGTCGACCTGGATGGCGGCTCAGCGGCCGCGGGTGTCCAGGGTGTGGAACGCCTCGGCGGGGCCGAGGCCGAAGTCGGCGCCGATGGCGGCGTTCCAGGTGCGGATGCGGCGTTCGGTCTCGGCCGGATCGCCGAGCTGGCTCTGGTGGGCGCGGATCGCGGCCAGCTTCAGGTCGAGCACCGAGCCGATCTCCACCACCTCGTCGGGCGCGTCGGTGCCGAACAGCAGCAACGTGTGGGGCCGGTGCGCCGGCAGGCCCTCGGCGGCCAGCTCGGGCACGTACAGCGGCTCGCGGGCGGCTACCACGCCGTCGACGGTGAGCAGGCCGGCGGCCCGGTGGTCGGGGTGGAGCAGCCAGCGGCGCCAGGGGTCGTGGCCGAGGACGACGTCGGGCCGGACCGTCCGCACCAGCCGGGCCACCGCCAGCCGGAGCGGCATGGTGACCTCCAGCTCGCCGTCGACCGCGCCGAGCAGGTGCACGCCGGCCGCGCCGATGGCGGCGGCGGCAGCCTCGATCTCGGCCATGCGGACGCGGCCGATCTCGGCGGGGGTCGCGGCCGGGTCCATGGTGCCCTTCTCGCCAGCGGTGAAGTAGGCGAGCTCGACGTGGACGCCCTCCCGGACCCACCTGGCCAGCGTCCCGCCGGCCTGGAACTCGACGTCGTCCGGGTGGGCGCCGACGGCGAGCGCCCGCCGTACGCTCAGCACGGCCCGCCACCAGTGGCGCACCACCAGGATCCCGGCGGAGCACTCACCAGCAGGATCCCGCCGAAGGACCCGATGGGGGGTTCACCTCACTCACCCGCTCCACTCCAGCGCCTCGAGCACGGCCTCGTCGCCGGCGCCGGTCAGCTCGGCGTAGACGTCGAGCAGGCGGCTGGCGGTGCGGTCCCAGCCGTGCGCGCCCGCGAAGCGGGCGGCGGCCGCGCCCATGGCGGCCAGCCGCCGCGGGCTGTCGAGCAGCGGCGCCACCGCGGCGGCGTACGCCGCCGGGTCGTGCTGGTCGACCAGCAGGCCGGTGGTGCCGTCGCCGACCGCGTGGGCCAGGCCGCCGACCCTGGCGGCGACCACCGGCGTGCCGCAGGCCTGGGCCTCGAGGGCGACCAGGCCATACGACTCCGAATAGGACGGCACCAGCACCAGGTCGGCGGCGCGGAACAGCGTGGCCAGCCGCTCATGGGGCTGCGGGGGCAGGAAGCGGACCCGCTCGCCGACGCCCTCGTGCCAGGCCAGCCGTGCCAGGTGGGGCGCGTCGCGGGCCCCGTCGCCGGAGGCGCCGCCGGCGACCAGCAGCTCGACGTCGAGGTCTGGCCGCTGCCGCGCCAGCACCGCCAGGGCGCGCACGGCCACGTCGGGCGCCTTCAGCGGCTGCAGGCGGCCGACGAACGCCAGCACGTGCCTGGCACGAACGCCCATCGCGGCACGCGCCGCGTCGCGGTCGCCGGGGCGGAACCGGATCAGGTCCACCCCTGGCGACACGATGCGGACCTTGCCCGGCGCGGCGCCGTACAGCTCGACCAGCTCGCGGGCCTCGGTCGGGGTCGGAGCGACCAGGCGGTCGGCCGTGGCCGCCACCCGCTCCTCACCCGCGAGCCGGGTCGGTGGCTCCGGTCGGTCGCCTTCGGCCAGGGTCGCGTTCTTGACCCGGCCGAGGGTGTGGAACGAGTGCACCACCGGCACGTCCCATCGCTCGCGGGCGAGGCGCGCCACCCAGCCGGACAGCCAGTAGTGGCTGTGCAGCACGTCGTAGGGTCCGTAGCGCTCACCGGCGCGGATCAGGGCGCACAGGAAGGCGCAGAGGTACCTGGGCAGGACCTGCTTGGGCACGGGTTCGAGGGGTCCGGCCTGGAGGTGGAGCAGGCGCACGCCGGGCTCCAGCTCCACGGCGGGCGGGTCGTCGGGCGAGGCCGCCCGGGTGTAGAGGTCGGAGGCGACGCCCCGGGCGGCCAGCTCGTGCGCCACGGCGCGGATGTAGACGTTCATGCCGCCCGAGTCGCCCACGCCGGGACGGGCGAGGGGTGAGGAGTGGACCGAGAGCACGGCGACCCTGCGGATGGCCGGGTCGCCGTAGGCTGACCCGTGGCCGTTCGACCCCGGCACCCAAACCTCCCGTGGCTCGCTGTCCCGCCCCACGGACCCGTACTGAGGCGCCCGCGGGGAGCTCGGCTCGCCACCCACCGGGGTCGTCATGCTATCGGCCCGCGCCGGCCGCGCGCACCGCCGCCTGAGCCACCCGGCCGGCTCAGGACCGGCCGCGCCTGGGCCGGGCCGGCGCGGGCTTGTCCGCGCCGGCCGCCTGCGGCGCGCTGCCTGCCGCCGCTGGGGGGGAGGCCTCGCCGGTCGGGGCCGGCGACGGCCCGGCCTGGCCGTCGCCGGCGGGCCGGGGCTCCGCGCCGGTCCTGAAGGAGGCGTAGACGTCGATCAGCACCTGCTTCTGGCGCTCACTCAGGTGAGGGTCGCGCAGGATGGCGGCCACCAGGTCGGTGTCCTCGGCCTCCTCGTCGAGGATGCCGGCCCTGACGTAGAGGGTCTCGGCGCTGATGCGCAGGGCCTTGGCGATGTCCTTGAGGATCCTGGCCGAGGGCTGCCGCAGCCCCCGCTCGATCTGGGACAGGTAGGGGTTGGAGACGCCGGCGAGCTTGGCCAGGTTGCGCACGGACAGCTCCGCCTGCCGCCGCTGCTCGCGGATGTAGCGGCCGACGTCCCGGACCTTGCCGGCCGGGTCGAGCTGGTCGAAGCCTTTTGGCATCACCCTGGCCACACCTTTGGTCGCATCGAATCGTTGCCCAGGCAACGGTAGGCAAGGTCGGCGGTGGCGGCAAGCCGCGGCATCTGTCCGAGTCAGTCCGGTGTGACCGGAGCCAGCTCCACCTTGGCCGGGCGGACGGCGCCGACCGGCTCGCCGCCGCCGCGGACCTCGACGGTGGCCGCTGGCAGCACCGCCTCCAGCTCCTGCTCGTCCAGCCAGCCGAGCGCCTGGAGCAGGGCGAGCAGGGCGGCGCCGCGCGCCCGGGGCGCGCCGTCCAGCACCTTCAGCGCGAGCCCCTGGCCGCGGCTCAGGTCGACGGCGCCGTAGACGGCCTCGGCGCCGACCTTGGTCAGCACCCGCCCGCCGGTCGCCTCGAGCATCATGGTGTCCAGCTGCCCGGTCCCGCTGATCATGAACGGGTGCCGGCGCACGGCCGCGATCACCGCCGCCGGGCCCTCCTCCCCGCCGTCGGCCATCGCCCCGAGGCGCGCGTATGCCCTGGCGAGCCCGTGCAGCGGCATGGCATGCACCGGCACGCCGCAGCCGTCAACGCCGACGTGCTCGATCGGCGCGCCGGCGAAGTCGGCGAGGGCGTCGGTGACGACCCCCTGGAGCGGATGCTCCGGCGCGGTGTAGCGGTCGGGCTCCCAGCCCCCCACCACCGAGCCGGCGAGCATGTAGGCGTGCTTGCCCGAGCAGTTGTGGTAGACGGGCGCCGGCTCGGACACCTTGCTCCGCGCCTCCCGGTCGCTCGGCAGGCTGGGCGGGCAGCGCAGCGCCGCCTCGTCGAGACCGGCCGCCGCGAGCACGTTCCGGACCGAGGCGACATGCCTCGGCTCGCCGTTGTGCGAGCCGCAGGCCCCGGCGAGGGCCACCTCGTCGAGGCCGAGCTCGGCCTCGACGCCCAGGCCGCGGACGGCGAGGGCCTGGAACGGCTTGGCACAGGAGCGCAGGTAGACGGGCTCGTCCGGGTCGCCGACGGCGGCCACCATGGTGCCGTCGGCGTCGACCACCACCGCGATCCCCAGATGCCTGCTCTCGACGAACCCGGAACGCTCCACCTCGGCGAGGACCTGCATGCGGGCGGCTCCCTTGCGTCACGGTGCTCGGCTGGCCTGGAAGGCTAGCCCGCTTGGGGATACCCCGCCAGGTCACACCTAGGCGACCGCCGGCGGCGCCTGCTCGGACCCTAGCCGCTGGCGGTCTGGGCGGGAGCCTGGCTGCCGTGGTGGAGGCTAGCGTGCAGGTCGCGCATTGACGCCTCGATGGAGCTGAACGCCGCCACCACCTCCGGGTCGAACTGCGTGCCGGCGCCCGCGCGGACCTCGTCGAAGGCGTGCCCGACCGGGAGCACCCGCCGGTAGGGGCGGTCCGAGGTGATCGCGTCGAAGGCGTCGCAGATGGCGAAGATCCGTGCGGCCAGCGGGATCTCCGCGCCGCGCAGCCCGTGCGGGTAGCCGTGGCCGTCCCAGCGCTCGTGGTGGCAGCGGATCACGTCGACCGCCGGTCCGAGGAACGGCATGCCCGCCACGATCCGGGTGCCGAGCAGCGGGTGGGTGTGCATGACCTGCCATTCGCGGCTGTCGAGCGGGCCCGGCTTGTCGAGGATCGCCGCCGGGATGCCGAGCTTGCCCACGTCGTGGAGGAGGAAGCCGTAGGGCAGGCGCGGGTCGGCCGCCAGCTCGGCGTCGACCACGCCGACCAGCAGGGTGCCGTACCGCTGGGTCCGTTCGAGGTGCTGGTGGGTGAGCGGGTCCCACGCCTCCACCGCGGCCGTGAGCGCGCGCACCGCGCCCAGGTGGGACTCGCCGAGCTGGTTGGTGGCTCGTTCCAGCTCGGCGGCCCGGCGGCGCTCGCTCCGGTAGAGCTGGTTGATCTCCCGCGCGAACACGACGAGCTGGCGCTCGGCGGCGTCGAGCCTGGTGGCGGCCGTCGCGCTCACGGCGAGGCCCCCGCCGTGCGGCGGTTCGGGGACGGAGCGGGCGGCGGGCGCGAAGGGCCAGGTGGCGGCATCGGTGGTCACCATCCCGTGCGACGGAGGACGGGGCGGCGGGTTCGCGCCCGTCTCGCCTCCATCGGTCCGCCGCGCCAGGAACTTGAGCGCGGTGCCCGATCGTGCCGCCGTGGCCGCTCTGTTACTCGAGCAGCTGCGAGACCTGAGCGGTGCCCTCCCGGTAGCGCCGCGCCAGCTCGCCGCGGAGCGCGTCGACCGCCCGCTGGACCGCGCGGCGGCTGGCCGAGACGGCCTCTTCCTCCCGCGCCAGCGTCTCGACCACCTGGGTCAGCTCGTCGACCTCCAGCTCGGGCAGGCGGGCGAGGGTCTCGTCGGAGACCAGGCGCTCGACCCGCCGGCGGTGGCGGTCGTCGGTCCTGGGCGGGACCTGGAGGCGAGGCAGTGGGGAATGCGGGCCGGCCACGTCGTTGCTGAGGATCGCCGGCAGCGCGGCCCGCAGCCCGGCCATGTCGCGGTCGCCGCCCTGCGAGCGGCGCACCAGCTCGGCCCGGAGGATGTCCAGGCGACCCTGTAACAGCCTGCGCAGGTAGGAGATGTCGGCTTCCTCGGCCGCCGCCTCGTCGCGGCGCGCGCGGAGCTCGGTCAGGTCGAGCGACCGGGCGTCGGCGACGAACCTGGGGTCGAGCACCCGGTCGATGCGGCGTTGGCCGCCGGGCTTGACGTCCACACTCATGGCCCCCCCTCAGCCAGGGTCGGCGCACCGCGCGGCGCGCAGGCCCTGGGCCTTCCTCCACGTTCGTTGGCTGCCACGCGGCGGCCGTCAACGAGCGCCGGCGACCCGAGGCAGCCGGGTTCCGGTTTCCAGGCGCAGCATTGTAGCCGCGCAACCCTTGGAAGACGCGGAACTCTGGCAGTGGACGAATCGAGCAATCAGGGTCGGAGCGTGCTCAACCGGCTCGGGAAACTTGCCGATCTGGAGACGTCCGATTGGGATCGCCCACCCAACGGCGCCCTCCGGCCGCCGGCCGGTCGGACCAGCCCGCGACCCAAGGAAGGGTGCCGTGTCCACCGGGAAGCTGTCCTCCGCGGCGGTGCTCCGCCTGCCGGCCGGCCCGCTCGCCGCCCACCCTGACCGCTCGCTGGACGAGTGGGCGCTGCTCTGCCGCGTCGACGGCCGGCGACCCCTCGCCGCTCTGCCCAGCCGCCCCGGCCGCAGCCTCACCGAGGTCGTCGCCGTGGCCGAACGCCTGCTCGCCGCCGGCCTGGTCGAACATGTCGCGGACGCCGAGCAGGACACCGGCGCCCGACCGGAGGCGGAGAGCGCCGGCGCCGAGCGGGACGACCTCGTGGCAGAGGCGGGCGGCGGTGACGCCGAAAGCGGCGGGCCGGAGCTGGATGGCGCGGAACCACCCCAGCGGGGGGGACACCTGGACGAGGACGACCGCACCGCCGAGGCCGGGCCGGACCTGCCAGAGGGTGACGCCGACAGCTTCCCCGAGCCGGCGGGCCCAGCGGCGGCGGGCGCCGACGGTCCGGCGGCCGAGGAGGCGCGGATCGACTCGGTGTCGCTGCTGCGCGAACTCGCCTCCGAGTCCGCCGCCGCGCCGCAGCGGGACGAGCCCGGCGCCGACCAGGCCTGGGAGGAGCTGGCCAGCCGGCTCACCGGCGACCAGGAGGAAGGCACGGTGGCTCGCGAAGGCGGTCAGGCCCAGGACGCGCCGCCCGGCGAGGGGTCCGGCCGCCCCCCTGGGCGGCCCGGCGACCAGGCGGCGTTCATGCGCGAATTCGCCTCGCTGGCAACCGACGACGAGCAGCCGGACGCATCCCAGCCACCCACGCCCGAGTCCGACGGCGAGCAGCCCGAGGACCGGTCCCGCGGCGGCCGCTTCGGCTTCCGCAAGGGTCAGCGGCGCTGACCCGGCCGGCGGTCAGCGCGCCGCCGGGGCCGCCATCGTGAACGGCAGCTCCACCACCCGGGCGGTGAGGTCGCCCGCATGCACCAGGTGGCCGGGGGCGACCATGCGGCGGACGTACGCCAGGGCGATCGGGCCCAGCTCTGGATGGTCGGCGGCGCTGCGGACCTGGCCGGCGCGGCGGCCGTCCTCGGTGGTCAGGTCGGCGCCGAGGGCGGGCAGCCGGTCGCCGACCACCTGCAGGCCGGCGAGGCGGCGCTGGACCTGGCCGAGGTTGTGCACCCGGGCGACCGTCTCCTGGCCGGGGTAGCAACCCTTGTCGAGGTGCACGTGCGAGCCGAGCAGGCCTGCCTCCTCGGCGATCACGTCGTCGGTCAGCTCGCGGCCCCACCGCGGCAGCCCGCGCTCGATCCGCACGACCTCCCACAGGCCGGCCGGGCCCGCCGGCACACCGGCCGCCTCCAGGGCGCCGAGCGCCGCCGGGGCGGCCGGACCGACCAGGTCCACGCCGGCCGCGGTGCGGTGGGCGGCCAGGCCGGGACGGCCGACGGCGGCGCCCGAGCGGACCGGCGGGACCGGCAGGCCGGCCTTGGCCAGCGCGCCGTCGGCGTCCGGGCCGAGCAGGCTCACGGCGCCAGGCCCTGGCACTCCGACGGTCACGTCGTAGCGGAACACGAAGCGGGCCAGCCGGGCGGCCAGCGCCTCGGCGGCCTCCGCCTCGGTGTCCAGCAGCACGCCGTCAGGCAGGACGGCCAGCCGGAAGGCGAACTCGATCTTGCCCTTCGGCGACAGCAACAGGGCCTCGGCGGCATCGCCCACCGCCAGCCCCTCGGTGTGCTGGCTGCAGACGGCGTGCAGGTAGCGGAGCACGTCACCGCCGTCGAGCGGGAACACCGCCAGATCGGGCCGTGCCACCGCCACCACGTCCCGTCGGACGGCCCCGAGCGCCTCAGCGATACCGAGCTGATCCATCTCCACATGGTAGAGCGGCGCTTACGGATCTGCGTTGCGCACCCACCGTGGCTGTGGCTAACTGGGCGCAAGCGAGAAAGGAGGTGGTCCCACTGCACAAACCGGCAAGGACCCGTGAGGTGACTGCCCGTTAGGGCGGACTCGCTCCCTTGATCGCGGGAACGGGATCGCCCGCGGAATCCAAACAGATCACCGGACCCAGGGAGTCCCGGCCTGGTCCAGCCGGAAGGAACCGCGTGCATGCGAGGTTCCAGCTCCCTGGGTCTTTCACGTTCCAGGTGCTCACCCCGCGGAGGCCATCGCCTCCACCCGAGGCTCGAGCTGCTCGGGCAGCTCGGCGGCGGCGCGCCGCTGCGGCTGGCGCTGCTCCGGCCGGGTGAGCAGCCAGACACCGGCCACCGCCACCACCACCCCGAGCAGCACCAGCAGGACGCGGTAGTCGACCACCGCCACCAGCCAGGCGCCGAGCGCGATGGCGGCCGTCTGCGGCGCCCCCACCAGGGTGTCGACCGTCGCGTGGACGCGGCCCTGCAGCCGCTGCGGGGTGTGCCGCTGCAGCAGCGTGTACGAGCCCACCACGATCCACGGCAAGCTCACGCCGAACAGCAGGACCCCGGCGAACACCGACGTCGGCGACGGCAGCGCGAGCATCGGCGAGGTCACCGCGGCCAGGGCCATGCCGGTGCCGGCCACGCGGCCCTCGCCGGTCCGGCGGACGAGCGGGGCGGCGGTGAAGCCGCCGACCAGCCCGCCGATCCCCTGCACGGTGAGGAGCACGCCGAGGAACGACGCCGGGCGGTGCAGGCCACGGTCGACCACCGCGAAGATCAGCGTCTCGCTCAGCCCGAAGCCGACCACGGTGACGGCGGTCGCGGTCACCACCTGCCGGAGCGCGACCGTGCCGGCGACGTGCCGCATGCCGGCGGCCATCTCGGCCCGCCAGCGGCGGCGCGGCGCGGGCGGCGGCTCGGCCACCCGCACGGCGGCGAGCGTGCACGCCGCGACCAGGAAGGTCAGCGCGTCCAGCACGACCACGAAGGTGGCACCCTTCCAGGCGAACATCCCGGCGCCGGCCAGCGGCGCGACCAGCCGCAGGCCCTGCCGCACGGTCTGCATGGCACCGTTCCCGTCGGCCAGCAACTCGTCGGGGAGCAGCATGGTGAGCAGCGCGGACTGACCCGAGCCGAGCACCGTGTACGCGGCCCCGTACACCACCATGACCAGGTAGACGAGCCAGACCTGGCCGCGGTCGTGCACGCCGAGCAGGGCCAGCACCGCCGCCCCGGTGACCAGGTTGGTCACGATCAGCAGCGGCCGGCGGCGCACCCGGTCGACCAGCAGCCCGGCCAGTGGCGCCAGGAGCTGGGGCAGGCTCAGGGCGAAGAACACCAGGCCGGCGGCGCCGGTGGAGCCGGTGAGGGTCTTGACCCAGATGCCAGCGGCGAGCCACAGCGCGATGTCGCCGAAGATCGACAGTGCCTGACCGACCAGGTAGAGGCGGGCGTCGCGGAGGGCGAGCACGCGGGTCATGGCACGCTCCAGGGTGGGGGACCGCTGGCGGCGACCGGGCGGCTGGGTCGCGCCCGGTCCACCAAGGAAGCTTGCAGGCGGCTGAAATAACGCCCGCCGCCCCCCTGCGACCCGGCCAGCCCGCAGTTCCGGGTCGTTCCCGCATTGGCCTGGTACGCTCGCCTGGCCACGGCACCACGGCGATCGACCTGCGCGGGAGGGCTGGCGCCCGATGACCCTGGAGTTCGTGTACACGGCGCTGCTGGTCGTGATGCTGGCCGCGTCCGGCCTCTTCGGCCTCTACGTCATCTACCGCCTGCTCAGAGGCTGAACGGGCGGCGCGGCTCAGGTCGCGACCCGGACCGCCCCGGCCCGGCCGGAGACGATCAGCGCCTCGGGAGCCGTCAGCACCCGTTCGACCTGGATGTCGGCTGGCAGCCGCTGCAGCGGCACCTCGAGCCGGAACTGCGACAGCAGCTGCGTCCCCAGGGCCGACGGGACGCCGGCCGTGCTCTCGACCCTGGTCGGGGTGAACGCGATGCGGCCGTTGCGGGCGCTCATCTCGCCGGCGATGCTGACCTGCAGCGTCTGCCCGGCCAGCTGGGTGGCGACGTCGAGGCGGACGCCGTCCGACGCGAGCCGCACCCGCCCGCCCCGCAGAACGCTCCGCAGCAACCGGTTGACCTCGGCCTCGGAGAGCTCGACCTGGCCGTCGGCCCGCCCCACGGTGACCGCCCCGGGCCCCCCCAGCAGGACCTCCCTCGGGATGCTGACGTCGTGCAGGTGGACCTCGACCCGCTCGGCGGTGACGCCCTTGGCGCGCGCGTCCGAGGCGGCCAGGTCGATGGCGTTGAAGCGGCCGGACGCCAGCCGGGGCAGGAACGGGAAGTCGCGCACCTGCACGATCGGCCGGTCGAGGTTGTAGCGCTCGGCGAGCGCGGACGCCGCCTGGCCCTCGAAGTAGCGGGCGGCGGCGAAGTCAGCCCCCACCCCGACGAGCAGCAGGACGACCAGGACGATCAGCAGCTTCACGCGCATGATGCTCGAACGTTCCCTTCCGTGCCCGGCGTCGAACCCAGGCGCAACCCTACCCGGCGAACGTCGTCGGAACGGACAAGAATGGGCAACGGCCGGCCACCGACCGTCGGTGGCGCTACCCGCCGGAGAACGGCGGGAGCACCGCCAATTCCGACCCGTCGGGTACTGGCGTGGCCGGATCGCCACGGCGCTCACCGTCCACCAGCACGCTCGCGTAGCCGAGCACCGAAGCGAAACGCTCACCGAAGCGCTCTGTGAGGTCGGCGAGCACGCTGCCAAGGGTGCCAGGCGCCACCTCCACTTCGGCGACGCCGGCGGCTTCACGCACCGCCGCGAACAGTCGCACTCGGACCATGCCGCCTCCGTCCAGCCGGTCGGAGGCCCGGCGACCGTTGTCCGGGTCTTCGACCGGGTGCTAGCGTGCCGTCGGCCAGCCTGGCCGCGCAAGGTCGCACCGCGCCACCCCGACCATCTACTCGGGACGGCGCCCGGCCAGCCGATGGTGGCCAGCAACAGTGCCTCCCAGGGTAGGGCCCGCCACACTCGGCATGAAGGAGACAGGTGGCCGACATCGCCTGCCTGACCAACCGGGCCGGAGGGGGAGGGGACGTCCTCCCCGCCCTTTCCTACCTCGACCACCGGCTGGTGACCCTGCCGCTCGACCCGGCCAGCCTGGGCAAGCTCGGCGGCAGCGACCTGGTGCTGGTCGACGCGACCCGCGACCTGCTCCACGCCCAGGCGCTCTGCCGCACGCTGCGGGAGGACGAAGGCGAGAGCGCCATCCTGGTGGTGATCCCCGAGGCCGGCCTGGCCGGCCTGCAAGCCGACTGGGGCGCGTCCGACTTCGTGCTCCCGGACGCCGGACCGGCCGAGGTGGAGGCCCGCGTCCGCCTGCTCGCCAAGCGCCGGCAGGCGCAGGCGCGGGACTCCGACGCCGCCGTCCGGGTCGGGGAGCTGGTGGTCGACCCCGTCTCCTACCAGGTGCGGATCAAGGGACGGCCGCTGGACCTCACCTACAAGGAGTTCGAGCTGCTGCGCTTCCTGGCGGCGCGACCCGGTCGGGTGTGCACCCGCGGGCAGCTCCTCCAGGAGGTCTGGGGATATGACTTCTTCGGTGGCACCCGCACCGTCGACGTGCATGTCCGCCGCCTGCGCGCCAAGATCGGCCCCGAGTACGAGTCGATGATCACCACCATCCGCGGCGTCGGCTACAAGCTCGTCCCGGCCGAGCAGGCCCGGGCCGAGCGGGAGACGCGCGAGGGATCCGAAACCGCTCAAGGGACCGGAGGGCCGGCCGAGAAGGACTGAGGAGAGTCCTGGTCCTCCTCCCATGGGAGCGCCCATGCCGGTCCTTCGTGTCATGCTCGCGTTCCTGCTCGCCACCGGCCTGCTCGCCGTGGCCAACCCCGCCGGCGCCGCCTACGGCGACCGCTGCGCACGGCCCGGCCACAACCAGGTCGCCGAGGCCGACCTGCTCCGCTCGACCAACAACCTCCGGGCGATGGTGCACCGGTCCCGGCTCCAGACGAGCAACACCCTCTCCCAGCTCGCCCACGAGCACGCCAAGGCGATGGCGTCCAGGCGGCGGGGCCTGTGGCACACAAACATCGCGCCAAGGGTGCGGGGCTGGGCCTGGCTGGGGCAGAACGTGGGCTACGGCCCGACGGTCGCGTCCCTCCAGCACGCCTTCCTGCACTCGCCCGGGCACCGGGCCAACATGTTCTACCGGCATGCCAACCGCATCGGCGTCGGCGCCTGGTGCGACGGCCACGGTACCCTGTGGGTGGCGGTCAACTTCATGCAGGCCCGGTAGCAGTTCGGGCACCGCCGGGAAGACCTTTGACAGCGTGCCGACGGCGATGGCACCATCGGCGCGCTCTCACCGTGGGCCGCTAGCTCAGTTGGCAGAGCACCCGGCTTTTAACCGGGGTGTCGTCGGTTCGATCCCGACGCGGCCCACCCGGTTGAACCGGAGCCCCCATCGTCTAGTGGCCTAGGACACCACCCTTTCAAGGTGGCGACGCGGATTCGAACTCCGCTGGGGGCACATGGGATGACCACAGCAAGGTCCCGTGGAGCAGCTTGGCTGTGCTCGCCGCCCTGTCAAGGCGGAGGTCGCGGGTTCAAATCCCGTCGGGACCGCGAGACGGACCGGGGCGACCGCCCCGGTCCGATCTGGGCAGGTAGCTCAGTTGGTAGAGCGTCCGGCTGAAAACCGGAAGGTTCGGCGGTTCGATCCCGTCCCTGCCCACCACAATCGCTCCTCCGCTTACAAATGGCGGTCAACGAGAGGTCAACGATTGACGCTCGGACCGGAGGAGCGGAGCAGTGACCATCCGGGCGCGCCGCGGTGGTTGGCAGGTCATCGTCTATGCCGGCCTTGACCCCCTGACGGGCAGGCAGCGGCAGCTCACGCGCCAGGTCAACGGCAGCCACCGCCAGGCCGGGCAGGTCTAGGCCCGCCTGCGGACCCGCTGTGAGCAGCTTGCCGAGCAGTTC
>DATLQA010000171.1:0-5864 GCA_035535495.1 Actinomycetota bacterium
AGCTGCGCGACGCCGGCGTGGACGTCACCTTCCACCACTACTCCGGGACCACCCACGCGTTCTTCAACGACGACCGGCCGGAGGTCTACCACGCCGAGGCGGCCGACCGCTCCTGGCGGCGGACGCTCGAGTTCCTCCGCGACCGGCTGGGCGGCGGCTGATGGGCGACCGCTTCGACCCTGGCAGCTTCTGGCGCAACCTGCGCCAGTCCGACGCCGGCGCCGCCCGCACCGCGCTGCGGGCGGTGACGAACCTGACCAGGCGGCTCCGCGGGCGGCCGTGCTGCGGCCACCCGGGCGAGCCCGGCTGCTGACAGGGCGCCCCTGGCGGCGCCGGTCGGCGGCCCCACGACCATCCGCATTGAGGCGCCGCGCCCGTCCCCTTCCGGTATGCTGGCGCGCGAAGGGGAGTAGTCCATCGGGGCCAGTCGCCTCGCCGAGAACGCCGTCAGGACGGTGGGCGTTTCGTCCACCCGGTGCCTCACCCGCGTAACGGGCGGACGAGACCTTCGAGCCGTTGGCGTCCAGCTCGACCGGACCCGACCGACCCGGAGGCCCCCTTGGCAGTCGAGACCGAGCGGCACCGCCCCAGCGCCACGGGCAGGCAGCTGCCGCTGGCGCTGGCGGTGCTCGCCAGCGTTCCGGGCAGCCTGCTCGGCCTGGCCGAGCTGTTCCATCTGGGCGCCCCGGAGCTGGCCCCACCGCTGCTCGCCCTGCTGTACGGCACGGCCGTCATCGGCGCGGCGTTCGTGCTCGCCTGGGCCGCCGAGGCGGCCCAGGTCGATGTCTCGGCGAGCCTGGCGATCGGCGTCCTCGCCCTGATCGCCGTGCTCCCCGAGTACGCGGTCGGGTTCGTGTTCGCCTGGAAGGGCGGCAACGACGTCGAGCGGTTCGGCGCCGGCTGCCAGGCGCCGGATGCCCCAGGAGCCTCCAACTGCGATCTGGTGCTGGCCAACATGACCGGGGCCAACCGGCTGCTGATCGGCATCGGCTGGTCGATGATCGTGTTCATCGCCTACTGGCAATGGCGGCGCCGCGGGGAGCGGCACGAGGGCGTCAGGATGGAGCGCACCAAGTCGGTGGAGCTGGCCTTCCTGACGATCGCCTGCGCCTACTGCCTGACGCTGCCGCTGAAGCGGACCGTGACGCTCATCGACACGGTCATCCTGGTCAGCATCTTCATCGCCTACACCCTGCGGATCTCCCAGGCCCCCCAGACCGAGCCCGACCTGCTGGGTCCGTCGGCCTGGGTCGGCGGCCTCGGCAAGCGGGCGCGGCGGGTGACCGTGCTGGCGATGTTCGTCTTCGCCGGGGCGGTGATCCTGCTGGTCGCCGAGCATTTCGCCCAGTCCCTGGTCGACACGGGCGCGCAGCTCGGGGTGAGCGAGTTCCTGCTGGTCCAGTGGCTGGCGCCGCTCGCCTCGGAGGCGCCGGAGCTGCTGGTGGTCGCCCTGTACGCCTGGCGGCTGAAGACCGGCGAGGCGCTCACGGCGGTGGTGTCGTCGAAGATCAACCAGTGGACGCTGCTGGTGGGCACGCTGCCGCTGGTGTTCGCGATCGCCTCCGGCAGCCTGCACGGCCTGCCGGTGGAGACGGCGCAGCGGGAGGAGGTGCTGCTCACCGCCGCCCAGACGGTGTTCGCGGTGGCCATCCTGGTCAACCTGTGCATCTCGCTCCGTGAGGCGTTCGCCCTGTTCGGGCTGTTCTGGGCGCAGTTCATCCTGGGCGCGGTGGTGCCGCCGTCGCTCAAGGGCGTGGAGCTGCTGACGCTGTCGGCGGTCTACATCCTGATCGGGCTGTGGCTGCTCGCCCGCCACCGCGGCGACTTCCGCGACCGGTTCCGCGACGGCCTGCGCGTGCCCTACTCGGAGCTGGAGCCGGAGGCGACCGCGGAGACTCAGGCGACGAAGTAGAAGGTCAACCCGAGCACCGCGTAGACGGCCAGGAGCTGGAGGCCCTCGAACCAGGTGGACTCGCCGTCCCTGGTGACCATGTCGGCCATGATCGCGGCCAGGAAGATCGCGCCGACCTCGAAGCCGTTGAAGACCAGCGCCATCGGGAACGGCCCCACCGCAAACGACAGCAGCACCAGCACCGGCGCGGCGAACAAGGCGATCTGGGCGCTGGACCCGATGGCGATGTTGACCGACAGGTCCATCTTGTCGCGCATCGCGAAGTAGATCGCGACCCAGTGCTCGGCGGCGTTGCCGACGATCGCGACCACGATCACCCCGACGAAGAACGGCGACAGGCCGATGTCCTCGGCCGCCTCGCTGATCGACCCGACCAGGATCTCCGACATCACCCCGACGGCCACCCCGGCGATCGCCAGCATCGTCACGGCCCGGCGGACCGACCACGGCTCGCCGACGTGGTCCTCCGCGGCGTGCTCGGGGTTGAACAGGTCCCGGTGGGTGCGCAGCGAGAACAGCAGCCCACCCCCGTAGGAGGCCAGCAGGATCAGGCTGGCGCCGACCGACAGCGCCTCCAGCTCCCCCGGCAGCCTGACCGCCTTGGCGGTCGGCGAGGGCAGCCCGTCGCCGGCGACCAGCTCGAAGATCGCCGGCATCACCAGCACCACGGCGGCCAGCAGCAGCATCAGCGACTGGGCGCCGGCCGCGGTGCGGTCGAACCGCTGGCGCTCCCGCCTGATCCCCCCCACCAGCATGGCCGCGCCCATGACCAGCAGGATGTTGCCGAGGATCGAGCCCACCAGGGAGGCCTTGACGACCTCCTGGAGCCCGGCGCGCAGGGCGAAGATCCCGATGATGAGCTCGGGGGCGTTGCCGAAGGTGACGTTGAGGAAGCCACCGATGCCGGGACCGGACCGTGCCGACAGCTCCTCGGTGGCCCGGCCCATCAGCGCGGCCGTGGGGATCACCCCGAGCGCGGCCGCGAAGAAGATCAGGGTCGCCCCGGCGTGCAGCACCTCCAGCACGATCGCCACGGGGATGAACGGCGCCAGCAGGTACGGCCAGCCGTCCCCGCTCAACAGGAACCGCCGCAGGCCGGGTTTGGCCGCCGGGCGCGTCTCGGTGTCCATCGGCGGCTCCTAGACCGGCTCGCGGGGTTCGCAGAAGACCGCCATGCTGGCGGTGAAGGTGTGGAGGAAGTTGCGGCCGCCGACCGGGCCGAGCTCGCCCTGGGCGAAGAACCCGGCCATGGGCGCCTCGCCGGTGGCCGCGGCGACGCGGACGGCGTCGTGGTCGGGCTCGCCGAAGAAGTGGCGGCCGCGCCCGTTGCAGGAGAACAGCAGCACCCCCCGCGCCTGCCAGCCGGCCACCGGCGCCAGCAGCAGCTCGAGGTCCTCGTGGGCGGAGGCCGCGTCGCGGACGTGGAACTGCAGGGTCTGGCCGACCTCGACGCTGTCGGCGACCGCGATCGAGCCGGTCTCCGGGTCGGCCCCCAGCAGGCCCCTGACCAGGAAGTCACCGCGGTCGAAGCTGGCCTTGTGCTCGTCGATGACCTGGCCCACCTGGAGGCCGCCGCCGCGGAGCAGCTCGTGCTCGCGGGGGTCGAGGGCGGCGAGCATCTGGCGCAGCCGGTCGACCGCCGGGCGCCCGCCCAGCTCGTGGACGACGTTGCCCTCGCCGCTGGTGACGGCGAACGGCGCGCCGACGGGCCGGCAGCCCTGGCTGACCACCGCGCGGACCTCCACGGGGCCGACCAGGGCGACGCCGACGGCACCGCCGTCCAGCACCTTGGTGCCGCAGAGCAGCCGGTGCCTGCCCGGCTCCCCGGCGCCGGAGACCATCCCGCCGATCACCGGCAGGCCGGCCTGCTCCTGGTTGAGCCGCTCCAGGAAGCTGTCGGCCGGGAAGGTGAACGGGTCGGGCAGCAGCAGCACGCTGGCCCGCTCCTCGGTCGCGAGGGCGGGCCAGCCGGTGATCCCGTAGCCGTCGTCCAACGGGAGCACCTGGAGCGCGAAGGGCCGGACGTCGACGCCGGGCAGCGTGGCCGCCCAGACCGCCAGCCCGGGCGTCTCCTCCAGCTCGCGGCGGCCGCCGATCACGCCCTGGGCGGTGCAGCCGACGATCGCCGAGGTGCCGGTCCGCTCCGACAGGCTGAGGGCGATGCCGGGGGCGGCGTCGGCGTGCTCCATCGAGAAGAAGCAGACGACCAGGTCGGGAGTGCCGCGGAGCTGCTTGAGCGCGGCGGGGATGGCTTCGTCGAGCGCCCGCTGGTGGTCGGAGGCGGTCGAGACGGCGGCGCCGAAGGTGAGCATGCGCCCAAGGCTACCCGTTCGGTATTGCATTCGGGAAGACACCAGTGTAAACTGTTTACTGGTGTTGGAGACGAGTCGAGGCGAGGAAGGTGAACCGAGATGGCGCTGGTGATCCTGATGGTCGCGCTGCTCCTGGTGGGGCCGCTCGCGATCAGGTTCGGGGCGGACAGCCGGGGCATCGACCGGCCCGCGCTCCGCTAGACGCGAACGACCCTGGCGCCGGCTATGCGCCGGCGCCGACCCATTCGAAGTCGGCCCCGTCCGGGCCGCCGAAGCCGCCGCCCAAGGTGAAGCCGTGCCCGGCCATCGCCTTGACCAGCCGCTGGTCGACCGCCGGACGACGCTGCGTCGGGTCGACCGCCAAGCCGACGGTGACCGCGATCCCCCAGGCGTGCCTGGTGAGCTTGCCGTCCCGGTCGTGGAGCAGGCGCGGTCTCCAGCAGCCGCCGCGGCGCCGGAAGTCGGCCGCGTCGACGAGCCGATCGAGCTTGCGCCGCTGCAGGTCGGCCATGGCGGCCGCGAGATCCTCGACGACCATCCGGTGACAGGTGAGGCGCCCGAGCAGCGGCACCTGCGTGGTGACGAGGTTGCGCCGCTGCCAGGTGGGGTCGGGGGCGCCACGGTGGAGGCTCGGCAGCGCGAACTCGCCGAAGCGGGCCTTGACCAGGCCGAGCGGCAGGACGCTGTCGTCGCTGCGCAGGAAGCGCTGGTCACCGGCGACGGCGAAGCGGAGCTGGCGGCCCTTGAGCAGGCCGCGCACGGCGGTCTCCAGGCCGTCCAGCCGCCCGCGGGGCTGCACCAGCGCGTAGTCGGCACGCCGGAGGCCGTAGCGGCGGCCAACCTCACGATCCAGCGCCACCTCGTAGCCCGCGAGCAGCTCATCGTCCACCACCCCGCTGACCCGCAGCCAGCGGCCGCCGTCCAGCCGCAGCTGGCCGCCCCGCTGCAGATGGCGGAGCGCGGCGCCGGTCCTCGAGAGGACCGCGCCCTTGTCGAGCATCCCGACGAGCTTGGCGCCCGGCCGGCCGGCGGCGGCCGCGTAGGCATCGGGCTCGACCGCCATGGCCTCGACCGGGACGACCCGGTAGCCGCGCCGCCGGCTGCTGGCCACCGGCAGCAGCCCGGTGCGAACGGCGCTGATCGCGGCGACCCTGGTGGAGTCCCGCACCAGCCCGACCTCCCGGTCGGAGAGGCCGCCCGGCGCCCAGATCAGGAGCTGGCCCTGGAACGCGCCGAGACCCGCGGTGCGCGCGCCGGCCACGCCGTAGCCCCGGCGGCCCGGCCCGGAACCTGCGGGCCCGCTCCACTGGACCACGAACGCGACCCACCCGGCGACGAACACCGCCAGACCGAGGAGGATCCCGAGCGCACGCCCTCGCGCGGTCATGCGCGATCTCCCTTCTGGTTACGGCTCAGCGTAACTATCGGGAATCGCGCCGCACCAGTGAACACCGCACTTGTTCACCGTTCCGATATGGAACGGCCAGCTGGCGGCGGTCAGGAGCCGAAGGCGGTTACGCGCTCAGCAGCGCGGGATCCTCGAGCAGGTCGCGGAGGTGGGCGAGGAACCGGGCGGCGTAGGCGCCGTCGACGATGCGGTGGTCGAAGGAGACCGAGGTGGTCATCAGCTCGCGGACGGC
>DATLQA010000172.1:0-2957 GCA_035535495.1 Actinomycetota bacterium
TCGTAGGCGAAGACCACCATCTGGGCGCGGTCGCGCAGGCCGAGCTTGGTGAGGATGCTCGACACGTGCGACTTCACGGTCGCGGCTCCGATGAAGAGCTCGTCCGAGATCTCAGCGTTGCTCGACCCACGCGCGATCGCAGCCAGTACCTCACGCTCCCGGTCGGTCAGCCGTTCCAAGCGGCCCGACGTGGCGGTGTCGATAGCGAGGCGCTTGGCGAACTGGCCGATGAGGCGCCGGGTGATCGACGGCGCCAGCAGGGCCCCGCCGTCGGCCACGGTGCGGACCGCGGTGGCGAGCTCGGCGGGGGGGATGTCCTTGAGCACGAAGCCGCTGGCACCGGCGCGCAATGCCTTGTAGACGTATTCGTCCGGGTCGAAGGTGGTCAGGATCAGCACCCGGACGTCCCAGTCGGCCTCGGCCAGGATCCGGGAGGTGGCTTCCAGGCCGTCCATCTCGGGCATCCGGATGTCCATCAGGATCACGTCGGGCCGGTGCTGGCGTGCCACCTCCATCGCCTCGAGCCCGGTCCCGGCCTCGGCGACGACCTCGATGTCGTCGTGGATCCGCAGGACCATGGCGAAGCCCCCGCGGACCAGTGCCTGGTCGTCGACCACGGCGACACGGATGCTCACCCCGGCTCGCCTCCGGTGGGGAGGTGGGCGACGACCCGGAACCCGCCGCCCGGGCGGGGTCGAGCGTCGAGGGTCCCGCCCAACAGCAGCGCCCGCTCCCGCATCCCGACGATGCCGTGCCCCGCCGACCGGCGATCCTGCCGGTCGCCGACCGGCGATCCTGCCGGTCGGAATGGACCAGCCGTCGCCGAAGGCGGCTCCGAGCCGTTCCCGTCGTCGAGCACCTCGACGACGATCCCGCCCCTGTCGGTGCCGAGCCGCACCTCGGTGTGGGCACCGGGACCGGCGTGCTTGAGCGCGTTGGTGAGCGCCTCCTGGACGATGCGGTAGGCGAACAGGTCCACGCGGGCCGGAAGCTCGGCCGGCACCCCATCGGTCGCCAGCGACACGTCCAGACCCGCCCCGCGGACCTGCCCGACAAGCCGGGGCAGGTCCACGAGGCCCGGCTGGGGGCCCAGTCCGTCGAGGCCGGCCTCCGGTCGGAGGACCCCGAGCAGGTGGCGCAGCTCGTCCAGCGCCTGGCGTCCCGCCTCCTCCACCGCTCCCATCGCCTGCAGGGCGCCCTGGGGGTCCTCGGCGGCCACGGCCCTGGCCGCTGCCGCCTGCACCGTCATGAGGCTCACCCGGTGGGCGACCACGTCGTGCAGCTCGCGCGCGATGCGGGTCCGCTCCTCGATCACGATCCGGCGGGCCTCGGCGGCCTGTTCGCGCAGCAGCTGGGCGGTGCGCTCCTGCCGCAGCCGGAGGCGACGCCCGACGTACCAGGCCACGAACATGACGACGCCGCCGAAGACTGCCTCCCCCCACGGGGCCGGGTCGTTGAGGAGATCGACGCTGACCTCGGCGATGGCCGCGGCGACGCCCACCTGGCCCCACCGGTCCTCGGTGGCGTACCGCCCCACGCTGTACAGGGCGATGATCGCCACCCCGCCGAGATCCGAGTAGCCGCTTCCGAGGGTCACCGCCCAGGCGACCAGCGCCACGCCCAGCACGGCCAGGGGCGCGCGCCTGCGCCAGCACAGCGCTGCGCTGGCTACGGCGTAGGCCAGCAGGGCGGTGATCGGGACGTCGCCGATGGGGCGGGTGACGAGCGCATCGCCGGGCCCGTCCACCACGAACACCGCCGCGAGGAAGACGGCGGTCGCGAGGGCGGCGTCCGCGGCGCGGGGCCAGCGGGCGAAGGGGCCCCGGAATCCTCTCGGGGCGTTCCCGAGCGGCGGTCGGGAGGGCGGCGCCGTGCGGTTCACCCATCGCTCCCCGGTGAGACGTGCGGTGGCCCGTTGCGGCTGGCCGGCGGGCACCGGCCCACCATGGGCCAGGTCGGGACGCGCGGTCATCCATCTGCAGGCGGATGTGGGTCTCCGCCGCCCGGGGGGCGACGACGCTCCGGCGGCAGCGCAGGACCCGCCTCGCGGGGGAGGGCCAACCCGTCGGTGGGCGGGCGACTCCTCCGGTCCCGCCAGGCAGGGTGGGACCACGGCGCCACGTGGCGCACCCGTCGTCCGAACCGGATCACTCCAAGGAGCACCTCATGCATCGCCTCATCCGTCGCATCGGCCACGCCAGCGCCGCCAGGCCATGGATCACGATCGGGACGTGGGCGGTCGCCGCCGCCATCGTCATCGGGCTGGCCGGCACCGCCGGTGGTGGGTTCGTCGACGACTTCGTCGCGCCCGGCAGCCAGAGCGAGCGCGCGATGGCGCTGCTCGACGAGCGCTTTCCCGAGGCGGCGGGCGGCAGCGCCATGGCCGTGTTCGCCGTCGACCACGGCGGGACGCTCGACAGCCGCCGGGAGGTCATCGAGGCCGCGCTGGCGCGAGTCGCGAAGGTGGAGCATGTCGCGACGGTGGCCGATCCCTTTCAGGCCGGCACCGTCTCACCCGACGGCCGCATTGGCTTCGCCGAGTTGACGTTCGACCTGCCGGCGTCTGACCTGGGGCCGACACCATTCGAGGCGCTGGCCGACGCCATCGAGCCGGCGCGCGCAGCCGGTGTCACCGCCGAGTTGGGCGGTGACGCGGTGTTCATCAACGCCGACGCGGAGACGTCGGGTGCGGAAGCGGTGGGTCTCCTGGCCGCGCTGGTCGTTCTGGTCGTGGCGTTCGGCACGGTCGTGGCCGCCCTGGTCCCGATCGGGCTCGCGCTGGTCGCCGTCGCCGCCGGCCTCGGCGGCATCACGCTGCTCGCCAACGCGATGGACGTGTCAATGGCCGCGCCGACGGTCGCGGCGATGATCGGGCTCGGCGTCGGCATCGACTACGCCCTGTTCATCGTGGCCCGCTACCGCGAGAACCGATCCAGGGGCCAGGGCAACGCGGCGGC
>DATLQA010000173.1:0-4136 GCA_035535495.1 Actinomycetota bacterium
AGCGCTCGACCAGGTTCAGCCAGGAGCTGTAGGTCGGCGTGAAGTGCAGCTGGAAGCGGGGGTGGGCGACCAGCCACCGTTGAATGGCTGGGGTCTTGTGGGTCGAGGAGTTGTCGCAGATCACGTGGACGGCTAGGTCAGCCGGCACGGCCTGGTCGATGCGGTGAAGGAACCGCTTGAACTCCACCGCGCGATGGCGAGCGGTCAGCTGCGAAACGACCTTGCCAGAGGCCACGTCCAGGGCGGCATACAGGTTGGTGGTGCCGTGGCGGCGGTAGTCGTGGGTGGCCCGCTGGGGAACCCCTGGCAGCAGCGGCAGGGTCGGGGCGGTGCGGTCCAGGGCCTGCACCTGGGTCTTCTCGTCCACACACAGCACCAGGGCGGCCTGGGGTGGGTTGAGGTAGAGCCCGACGACGTCACGGACCTTGTCGATGAACTGCGGGTCGGTCGAGAGCTTGAACGCCTCAGTCAGGTGGGGCTTGAGACCGAACGCCCGCCAGATCCGGCTGACCGCGGTCTGGCTCATCCCGGTTGCCCGGGCCAGCGACCGGGTCGACCAGCGGGTCGCATCCGCAGGGGTCTGCTCCAATGTCGTGACGATCACCTGTTCGACCTGCTCGTCGGTGATGGTGCGGGGCGCCCCGGGTCGTGGCTCGTCGGCCAGGCCTTCCAGCCGGCGGACCACAAACCGCGACCGCCACTTGGTCACCGTCGGCCGTGACACCCCCAGCCGCCGGGCGACCTCGATGTTGCTGGCGCCCTCGGCGCAGGCCAGCACGATCCGGCAGCGCTCGGCCAGCGCTTGGCTGGAGGTTCGCCGTCGCGCCCAGCGCTGCAGGGTGGCTCGTTCGTCATCGGTCAACGCCAGTTCGGGCAGCTTGGGTCCCCGGCGGCGGGCTGGAGTGTCGGTTGCCGTGTCCATTCACCGACCCTACCAAACCAGCAACAGATAAACGACTCAGAACACTAGGCCGTCCTTCCCGGATCGGCGGCCGCCACCACGAGCACCCTGACCCCTCGTCCTCATTCGTAGGCGAGCAGCGGTGCGACCGGCTGCCTGGCCAGCAGCCGCGCGGGAACACTGACGATGACCGCGAACACGACAGGCACCGCCGCCGCGAGCAGGACCAGCGACATCGCCGAGACGCTCACCTCCGGCAGATCGCCGCCCTCCATGAGGCTCCACAGGCCGAGCCCGAGGGGGATCCCGGCGACCACGGCGATCGCGCAGGCACCGAGTTGCGACACGATGAGGGCGATGACCGTCTGGCGCGGGGTCGCTCCGACCGCCCGGAGCACCGCCTGGTTCCGGGCGGCGTCCCGTGCGGCGAAGACCGCCACGATCCAGGCGTTGACCGTGGCGAGCACCAGCAACAGCCCGGCCGTGCCGAGAATGATCGCCCGGATCTGGTTGTAGAGGATTGCGACGGCGGCGTCGCTGGCGGCGTGGCCCGGCTCGGGCGGCCGGAGATCCAGCAGGTCCAGGCTGTCGCGCAGGGCGAGGGCCACGACGATCATCGCCACCCCGAGGGCCAGCCCGGTCGCGTTGGTGAGCAGCCGCCCTGGCCGCCGCCACGCCGACCGCAGCCCCAGCACGCCCGGCAGGGGGACGCCGGCGCGTGCGGCGAGGCCGGCCAGCCGGCCCGGGTGTCTGGGCGGTCGCGGGCCGGCGGCGAGCGATCGCAGCGTGCTCTGCCGGATGCCTCGCAGCGCAGGGCGGACGGTGCCCAGGAGCACCACCGCGAAGGCGACAGCAGCGACGATCACCACGCGCGTCAACGTGAGCGGAGGTGGCTCCGGCCGGCCGAGCACGGTCACGGAGGTCTCCGCGATGGGTGGCGCGAGCAGGCGGCCGATGCCCAGGCCGACCGCGGTGGCCGCGGCGGCGATCGCAGAGTGCTCGAGCACCAGCACGAGCATGACCTGCCGCGGGGTCACACCGACCGCCTTGAGCGTGCCGACCTGGTGGATCCGCGCGGCCATGCGGCCGGCGATGAGGACCGACGCCGTGGCGATGGTGAGGATCGCGATCAGGGTTCCCGCCGCGAACAGGGTCCCGGCCAGGATGTCGATGTCGGAGTGTGACTCGGTCCTGCGCTGCCGCCATGTCTCCATGAAGGGGATGACCGATGAGGAGGAGGGAACCGCTGTGAGCGACTGGTGCGCGGCCACGAAGTCGGCGGCCCGGTCGGGATCGGCGAGGCGCAGCTGGAGCTCGAAGCCCTCCTCGGTCATGCCCAGGTCGCGCAGCCGCTGCGCCGTCTCCAGGGTGACCCAGACCTGGGCGGGGCGGCTGAGCGGGAATCGCCCCCTGCTGACGGTCTCGGCGACGCCTCGGACGGGGAACGGTCGCCCCTGGATGGTCACCGTGTCCCCGGCGCTGGCGTGAAGGGTCGCCGCGAGCCCGCTCTCGAGCACGACCCCGCCGCCGTCGCCAAGCCAGGCGCCACTGGTCACGAGCGGCTGGTCCACCTGGTAGGGGCCGGGATCGCGCACCTCGGCGGTGAGGTCCTCTGTCCCGCCGTCGATCTGGATCGACCCGTACAGGTGACTCCAGGGGCCGCCGGCCACGACCACGCCGGGCGCGTTGGTGAGCTGGGCGGCGCGGTGGCGCAGCTCGGCCACGAGGGCGCGGTCCCCCGGCTTGTCGGAAGGGTGGTAGACCGTGAAGCTGACGTGGAAGCCCTTGGTCGCCCGCCATACGCGGTTCCACGGCGCGTCGGCGCTCCCGTAGAGCGACATCGCCACGCCGAGCACGCCCGTCGCGATCGTCAGGGTGAGCAGCAGCAGCAGCGCCTGTCCCGGGCGGCGGCGCAGGTTGCGCGCGGCAAGGCGAACCGCCAGCCCCATCCAGCGCATCAGCGCTCGCCCCCCAGGTCGGCCAGGCCCGCGAGGAGCCCGGCGACCGAGGTGCCTTCGCCCAGCCGCGTCTGCGCCACGATTGCTCCGTCCCGCATGGTGAGCAGCCGGTCGGCGGTGCTGGCCACACGCGCGTCGTGCGTCACGATCAGCAGCGTCTGGCGCGCCTGGCGGAGCTCGCCAAACAGCCGGAGGATGTCGCCGGTGGCGCGGCTGTCCAGGTTGCCGGTGGGCTCGTCGGCGAGCACCACCAGCGGCTCGTTGACCAGGGCCCTGGCCACCGCGACGCGCTGCCGCTGGCCGCCCGACAGTTGGTGGGGGAGGTGGCCGGCCTGCTCGGCCACACCGAGCCGCTCGAGCAGCGCCATCGCCCGGCGCCGCGCGTCACGGCGCGACCCGCCGACGAGCAACGTCGGCAGCTCCACGTTCTCCACAGCGGTCAGCTCGTCGACCAGGTGGAACGCCTGGAAAACGAAGCCGACGTTGCGGCGGCGGAAGACCGCCCACTGGGTCTCCGAGAGCCCGTCCACGCGCGTGCCTGCCAGGGACAGCTCGCCGGCGCCGGGCGCTCCAGCCCGCCGAGCAGGTGCAGCAGCGTGGACTTGCCGCAGCCGCTCGGCCCCATGACCGAGACCGCCTCGCCCGCCTCCACCACCAGGTCCACGTCGTCCACCGCCCGGATCGGCGATCCGTCAGCCGGGTACCGTCGCACCAGGCCCCGCGCCTCGATCACCTTGCTCATCGCGACTCCCTCTCGACCAAGCGCTGCTGGCACACCTCGAGCCAGCGGATGTCGGCCTGCAGGCGCAGTGACGCGCCCTCCAGCAGGAGGGCGCCATCCGAGTCGGGCGGCTCCTGGAGCGCCAGCTCCTGAAGCTGGCGCAGCTCGCGCAGCAGCTCCAGCCGCTGCGAGTCGACCAGCGCCACCGGGTCCGTCAGGCGCGTGGCCGCCGCCGCGGCCAGCTTGAGGTGGAACTCCAGCGGCGCCACCCTCGACCAGGTCACGTCGGTCAGCCACAGCATGACGCGCTCCCGGCCGGAGGCGGTCAGCTCGTACACCTTCTTGTCGGGGTGGCTCGGCTGCGCGACCTCCCTGGCCTCGACCAGGCCGGCGCGCTCCAGGCGGGAGAGCGTCACGTACACCTGTCCGGGGTTCAGCGCCCCGCCCGCCGGGCCGAGCGCCTTCACCAGGCGCTGCCGCAGCTCGTACCCATGGGCTGGCTCCTTGGCCAGCAGCGAGAGGATCACGTCCTGCATCAGCAATCGACTCCTCAAGT
>DATLQA010000174.1:0-7403 GCA_035535495.1 Actinomycetota bacterium
CGGCGTGGTCAAGGCGGTCGACGGGGTGAGCTTCGCGCTGGACAAGGGCCAGACGCTGGCCATCGTCGGGGAATCGGGCTCCGGCAAGAGCGTGACCTGCCTGTCGCTGATGGGACTGGCCCGCGGCGCCAAGGACACCGGGTCGGCCACCTTCGAGGGCCGCGACCTCCTGAAACTCCACCAGACCGAGCTTCGCGAGTTGCGGGGCAAGAAGATCGCGATGATCTTCCAGGACCCGCTCTCCAGCCTGAACCCGTACTACAAGGTGGGATGGCAGATCAGCGAGATGATCCTGGCCCACCAGAAGATCTCCAAGAAGGACGCCCGCGACCGCTCGATCGAGCTGCTCAAGCTGGTCGGCATCCCGCGGCCGGACCGGCGGGTGGACGACTACCCGCACCAGTTCTCCGGGGGCATGCGGCAGCGGGCGATGATCGCCATGGCGCTGTCGCTCGATCCGGCCGTCCTGATCGCCGACGAACCGACCACCGCCCTCGACGTCACCGTCCAGGCCCAGATCCTGGACCTGCTGGCGCGCCTCCAGGACGAGCTCGGGACTGCGATCATCATGATCACCCACGACCTCGGCGTGGTCGCGGATATCGCCGACGAGGTCCTGGTGATGTACGCCGGCAAGCCGGTCGAGATCGGCGATCGGTTCACGGTGTTCAAGCAGCCCCACATGCCCTACACCTGGGGGCTGTTGCAGTCGATCCCCTCGGTCGGCGAGCACACCGGCGAGCGCCTGACTCCGATCAAGGGGCTGCCGCCCAGCCTGATCCACCTGCCGAGCGGCTGCTCGTTCCATCCCAGATGTCCGTACGCCTTCAACCAATGCCTGGTCGAGGAGCCCGAGCTGCTGGACTGGCCCCGCGACGGGCATCTGTCGGCATGCCATCTCTCGCTCGAGGACAAGCAGCGGATCTGGCAGACGGAGGTGGCACCAACCCGATGAGCGACCCGCAGCCGCAAGCCCCCGCCCTCTCGGCCACCCCGCTGGTCCGGCTCAGGGGTATCAAGAAGTACTTCCCGATCACCCAGGGCATCATCTTCCAGCGTGAGGTCGCGCGGGTCCACGCGGTCGACAGCGTCGACCTGGACATCTACCCGGGCGAGACGCTCGGCGTGGTCGGCGAGACCGGCTGCGGCAAGTCGACCCTGGCGCGCGTGATCACCCGCCTCCTACCGGTCACCGAGGGTACCGTCGAGTTCGACGGCCAGGACGTGACGAAGCTGGCAGGCAAAGGGCTGCGGGCACTGCGGCGCGAGATCCAGATGATCTTCCAGGACCCGTATTCGTCGCTCAACCCACGCAAGCGGGTCGGGACGATCATCGGTGACCCGTTCGCCATCCACGGCATTGGCGACGGCTCGGATCGCAAGCGACGCGTCCAGGAGCTGATGGAGGTGGTCGGGCTCAACCCCGAGCACTACAACCGGTTCCCGAACGAGTTCTCTGGTGGTCAGCGCCAGCGCATCGGCGTGGCGCGGGCGCTCGCGTTGCGTCCCCGGCTGATCATCTGCGACGAGCCGGTCTCGGCCCTCGACGTGTCGATCCAGGCCCAGATCATCAACATGCTGAACGACCTGCAGGACGAGTTCGGGCTGACCTATGTGTTCATCGCCCACGACCTCTCGGTCGTCCGGCACATCTCCGACCGGGTCGCGGTGATGTACCTCGGCAAGGTCGTCGAGCTGGCCGACGCCGGCCGCCTCTACCGCCACGCAAGTCACCCCTACGCTGCGGCACTGCTCTCGGCCGTTCCGGTGGCCGACCCCGACCTGGCCGCCACGCGGGAGCGGGTGATCCTCCAGGGCGACGTCCCGTCGCCGATCGACCCACCCTCGGGCTGCCGCTTCCACCCCCGGTGCCCGAAGGCCCAGCAGCGTTGCGTCGACGAGATTCCGCTCCTTACGGCCAAGGAGTCCGGCGACCTGGCCGCCTGCCACTTCCCGGTCCAGCCGGGCGAGAACCTGGCCCGGGCTCGTCCTGGGATCCGTCAGGAGTCGGCCGAGCCCACCCCGGCGTCCTGATCGCGTCGGCCCGGCGCCGACCGCTCGAGCTCGCGGGCGGCCTCGTCCATCTTGCGCAGCAGCGCGTCGGCGTCCGGCTCGGCCCGCCCGTCCTCCAACGGCTCCAACGGCGACGGCAGCGGCGGGCCGGGCGGGAGCTCGATCCCGGTCAGCCTCGCATAGGCCTCCCGGCACTCGACCGTCTGCGCCTGCTCATAATGGGCGCGGTAGAGGTCGGCCGCGCGTTGGCGCGCGTCCTCCCGGGTGGGGTCGACCTGCCGGATGGTCTCCCAGATGGCCGCCTGTTTGCCGGTCTCGGTCGCGGCCGCGCCCATCTCCTCCAGCCGCGCCAGGGCGGCGCCCGGATTCAGGCGCCTGAGCGCCACCCGCATGCGGATGGAGAGCAGCTCGGCCCGCAGCCGCGTGCGGGCGTCGGCCTCGGCGGTTGCCTCCAGCATCTCCTGGTTGGTTCGTTCCGCCTCCTCCAGCCGCCCGGCGGCGGCCAGCAGCTTGGCCTGCTGGTAGAGGTAGGCGCAGAGCACGAACGGGTCCCCGGTGGCCCGGGCAAACGTCACCGCGCGGGCGAACAGCTTCTCCGCCTGCTGGCGCTCGCCGCTGGCGGCGGCGATGGTGGCAAGCCGCCCGACCCCCAGGGCGATGAGCACCCAGTCGCCGAGCTCCAAGGCGACCCTCAACGCGTGGGTGGCGTGCCTGGCGGCCTGGGCGTACTCACCACGGTCGAGATAGAGCTCCACGGCGTTGCCGATGTTGTGGGCGACCATCCAGCCGTCGCCGATCCGCTGGGCGACGGCCAGAGCCTGCCGCAGGTACTCGACCGCGCCAGCGTGGTCGCCGTGCTCGGCGTGGAGGGCGGCGAGGTCGCTGGCGAGTCGTCCCCTGCGGCGTTCGTCGCCCGCCTCGATGGCCGCGGCCAGGGCCCGACGCAGGAAGTCCAGCGCCTCGTCGCGGCGGCCGGCGTCCCAGGCGACCAGGCCGAGGTTGTGCAGGGCGCCACTCACCTCCTGCTGGTCTCCCACCCTGGTGGCGATGGCCAGGTGGCGGCGGGCCACGGCCTCCGCGTCGGAATGTGCACCCTGCTGGATGGCCGCGAAGGCAAGGCGGTCCAGCGCCATCGCGAGCCCTGGCAGGTCGCCGAGCCGCTCCAGCTCGGCGGCGCCTTCCCTCAGCCAGGTCACCCCCTCGGCGTACGACCTCGTGCGCATGAGCAGGATTCCCAGGTCGCGCTTGCTGGCGGCCAGGAGCGGCCGGTCGGGACCGCGCTCGGCGACCCCCATGGCCCGGCGGTAGGCCTGCTCGGCGTCGCTCCATTTGCCGACCAGATGCCAGACCGCCCCCAGCTGGAGGAGCACCTCGCCGGTCTCCTCCGGCTCGAGCAGCGGGAGCAGGCGCTGGAAATGCTCGACCGCGGCCTCGTTGGCGTAGCCGGCCTTGGCCGCATCCCCCGCCGCCCGGAACCAGACCCGTTGCTTGTCCTCGTTCCGGGTCCGCCCGTAGTGGTAGGCGAGCACGTCCACGTACTGGTCGAGACGATCCGCATAGGCACGTTCGATGAACCCGCCGACCGCCTCGTGGAGGGTCTGGCGCATGCCAAAGGCGAGGCTGTCGTAGGCGGCTTCCTGGATAATGGCGTGCTTGAAGCCGTACTCGACCTCAGGCGTGGGGGAGCGCAGCGGGGTGAGACCGAGCGCGTCGAGGTGCTCGAGGTGGCGGGCGACCTCCTCCGGGCTGCCGAGCTCGGGGTAGCTGCCCCACAGCCAGCGGGCGCGGAACACCCGCCCGATCACGCTTGCCACCTTGACCGTGGCCTGCTCCCCGTCGCTGAGCTGGTCCAGGCGCGCCAGCACCAGGCGGTGCAGGCTGTCAGGCAGCTCCAGGTCGGCGAACCGGCGCAGGTCACGCGGGTCGACGCCGCGGGCGTGCAGGTAGGCGACGAGTTCCTCGACATGGAACGGGTTGCCGCCGGACCGTTCCGCGATACCGCGGACCACCTCGGCCGACGGCTCGACCCCCTCGCCGTAGCCGGCATGCAGCCGCTCGGCGGCCAGCGCCTCGGCTGCCGCGGCCGGCAGGTCCTGGAGGTGAAGCTCGGTTCGGTGGGCAAGGCCGGCGAGCTGGGCCACGGGGACTGGGCCGGCGTCCTCGCGGCGGGCGGCGACAACCATCAGCACCAGCAGGTCGGCCACGTTGCGGGCCAGGAACTCCAGCAGGGCCATGGACGGCGGGTCGATCCAGTGGCAGTCCTCCAGCACCAGCAGCAGCGGGCCTGCCGCCGCCCGGCGCCGCAGGAGGTCGAGGAGCAGCGAGCGGAGCAGCTCGGCGCGGGCCTGCGGGTCGAGCGAACGCGTGAGGTTGCTGTCGGGCAGGGCCATCCCGAGGATGGGTGCCAACAGCGGAGCCCGTTCCGCCCAGTCGGGCCCATATGCCGCCATCCGGATGGTGAACTGGGCCCGCTGGTCGTCCGGGGCCAACG
Organism: Actinomycetota bacterium; assembly: GCA_035535495.1. Lineage (GTDB taxonomy): Bacteria > Actinomycetota > CALGFH01 > CALGFH01 > CALGFH01 > DASUZB01. The sequence goes on from DATLQA010000174.1 coordinate 4,505, forward strand.
TCGGATCCACCCCCAGGAGGCCCCAGACGATAGGCCGCCAGACGAGGTAGCCGGCGGCGGTGCCGTAGGAGCGGCAGGCGCCACCATGGACCGCGAACCCCAGATCCTCGCCAACGGCAACAGCCTCGGCCACCAGCCGCGACTTGCCAATGCCGGGCTCGCCGGAGAGGCTGAGCACCTGGCCGTGGCCGGCACGGGCGCGCCTGGCCAGCGCGTGAATGACCCGCAGCTCGGCGTCACGGCCGAGCAGCCGCCCGGCCGGCAGCGGCTCCAGCAGCTGGAGCCCGGGCCGTTCCCGGGCCGCGCGCACGGCCCATGCGGTCACCGGTCCGGTCTTGCCCTTGACCGTGATCGGTTGGAGACGTTCGCCGACCGTGGCGGATTGGACCCTCTCGAAGGTCGAGCCGTCGATCAGCAGCTGTCCCGGCTGCGCCGCCTGCAGCAACCGCGCGGCGAGGTTCACCGAGTCGCCGACCACGGTGTAGTAGCGGCGCAGCTCCGAGCCGATCTCGCCGCAGAAGGCCGGCCCGGTGGTGACCCCGGCGCGGAACGGCCCACCGGGCATCCGCAGCAGCTCCAGACAGCAGCGGACCGCCCGCTCCTCGTCGTCCTCGTGCGCGACCGGCGTACCGAACGGCAGCATCAGCAGGCTGCCCTTGTCGCCCGTGTCGACCTGGTTGAGGTTCCCGCCGAAGCGGTCGATCACCCGGACCGCGGCGGCCAGGTACGCCTGCAGGCTCGCCGCCGCCTGCGAGTCGTCGGCGGGCAGGTCGGGGAAGCCGACGAAGGCCACGGTCACCTTGCGGTGCTCGTTGACCAGACCGCGGCGCCCCGCGCGCAGGCGCTCGGCGATCGCCGGGTGGAGGAATGGGCCCAGGCGGGAGGCGGTGGCGTCGTCGAGCGCGTCCTCGCGGCGGGCCGGCAGGGCTTCGACCAGCTTCTCGACCGACCTGACCAGGTACGCGTCGTCCCGCAGCTCGACGGCGTCGATCCCGTTGGCCAAGAGCATGCGGCCATCGGCCACCACCTGCCCGATCGCCGCGCACCGCTCGGCCGCAGCTGCCCGGTCGACGGCGGGTCCGGCCACCACGTACTCGAGCCGGATGGCCGGGTCGCCGACGATCGTGCCTAGCACGGGGCCCATCGCCAGCCCGGCGCGCATGGCCAGTCTGAAGATCCCCGCCTCGGTTCCGACGGCTTGGAAGTCGTCCATCGCCGCCTGCATGTCGAGCGCGCACCGGACCGCCCGACGCACGGCCGCGGGGCAGGTCGTGCGGTCGTAGGGGAACAGGACGGTCAGGGCGTCCCCGGTGAGCCGCACGACGACGCCGCCGTAGGCCACCGCCCGCTCGACCATGGAGCCGAAGTAGTCGTTGAGGATCTGGCCGAGCTCCTCGGCCCCGTACCTCCCGACCTTGGCCAGCGCCTCGCTCATCGGCGTGAACCCGGCGATGTCGGCGAACAACACGACCACGTCGGTGCGCGTCGGGACGGCCACGGGGACCTCGTCCGGGTGCTCCATCAGCATCCGGACCACCTGATCGGGGACGAAGGGTCGCCAAGCCGAGCTCACGGTCGTCTGTCACCCCGAACGTGCGTCACGCAGGCGCGCCACCATGCCTGCCACCGTCGACGATGGGAAAGGAAATGACAAGTCCGTCGGAACTCGCATAGTCTCCCGATACCCGGCCGGTGGGAGGCTTCCGTCGGCCGACCGACGCACACAGGGAGGGCTCATGGCCGGTCGCAGGAGAGCCGCCGCCGTCGCACTCATCACTGCCGGGCTGCTCGCCGCTTGGGCGACGCCGGCGTTCGCCCCGTACAGCAGGCAGGCCGCCAACGCCGTCAACCTCACCGAGACCTGCCCCAACTACCTGTCGCTTGAGGTGGCGAGGCAGGCCCCGCAGGACATCCGGCCCCAGAACGTCACAATCCTAGCGTATGCGCTGCCAGCGTCGGGCCAGGGGCCTGGTACGTTGGTGCTCGATCAGACGGTCCGCGTGCGACCGGTGGATCCGTTCCTGAGGCCACTCGCCGACGAACCTGAGTCGGACTTCGAGTTGCACGGACGCGCCGTGTTGCGCTGGGATACCGGGCGGCTCGCCCCTGTAACCAAGCTCCTCGTGGGTCCTCCTGAGGACTTCGAATCTCCCCCGCAGGCCTTACCGATAGATGCCACGGTCAGCGCACGGTGCGACCCGCCCAACCTGCGGCTCTCCCGCACCTGCTCGGCGACCGGCGGGCCGCACACCTGGCGGGTGCGCAACCCGGAGGCGGTCGCGGTCGACTTCAACGCCGAGGTGCTCGGTATCCGCCCGGCCCGGGTGATCATCGGGACGGTGCCGGCCAACAACGGCGTGGCCGAGTTCACGACCCAGGTCCCAGGACCGGACGTCGTGGTCCTGTTCGTGGGCGGGATCCCGCTCGACGTGGGGGCCTGCTTCAAGTAGCCGAGCCCCTACACCGCCTTGAACTGCTCGAACGGCTGCCGGCAGCGGTTGCACCAGAATAGCGTCCGGCACAGGGTCGGGCCGAAGAGGTTCTCCAGGGCGGTGTCATCCGACCCGCAGAACGGGCAGGTGGCCGTCGGCCGCACCGCGATGGTGGCGAACAGCGGCCCCCGGCCGCCTGCGCCGGCCGGCTCCGGCGGGGCGAACCCGCTATCGTGCAGCTTGCGGCGGCCCTCGGCGGTGATCCGGTCCGAGGTCCAGGGCACGGCGAAGGTCATCTCGACCTCGACCTCAGGGGCCATGCCGGCCAGGCGGTCGGCCACCGACCGCCGGATCAGCTCCAGGGCCGGGCAGCCGACGAAGGTCGGCAGCAGCTCGACCCGCAGCCGCCCGCCGTCGAGCTCGACGCGGTGGACCAGGCCCAGGTCGACCACGGACACGACCGGGAT
>DATLQA010000175.1:0-13144 GCA_035535495.1 Actinomycetota bacterium
GAATATATGCATCTGGATAATTCAGCTTGCAATCTGGCCAGCCTGAATTTGATGAAATTCCTGCGGGACGACGTGTTCGACGTCGCCGCGTTCAAGCACGCGGTCGACATCATGTTTCTCGCGCAGGAGATCATCGTCGGCAACTCGTCCTACCCGACCGAGCGGATCGGGGAGAACGCCAGGAGCTTCCGGCAGCTCGGCATTGGCTACGCCAACCTCGGGGCGCTGCTCATGGCGCAGGGGCTGCCGTACGACTCCGACGGCGGGCGCGCATGGGCCGGCGCCATCACCGCCCTGCTGACCGGGCAGAGCTACCGTACCTCGACCCGGGTGGCCCAGGTGATGGGCCCGTTCACCGGCTACGCCAAGAACCGCGAGGCGATGCTCCGGGTGATCGGCAAGCACCGCCGGGCGGTCGACGAGGTCGACGCCAGCATGGTCCAGCCCGACCTCTACGAGGCCGCCAAGCGCTCCTGGGACGACGCGCTCAAGTTCGGCGAGGAGTTCGGCTTCCGAAACGCGCAGGCTAGTGTACTCGCGCCAACTGGGACAATTGGCCTCCTGATGGACTGCGACACCACCGGGATCGAGCCCGACCTGGCGCTGGTGAAGACCAAGAAGCTGGTCGGCGGCGGGTCGATGTCGATCGTCAACCAGACCGTGCCGCGGGCGCTGCGCCGGCTCGGCTACGCCGACGAGCACGTGCAGGCGGTGGTCGAGTACATCGCCGAGCACAACTCGGTGAAGGGCGCGCCGGCGCTGCGTGAGGAGCACTACCCGGTGTTCGACTGCGCCATGGGTGACTCGCCGATCCACTACATGGGCCACGTCCGCATGATGGCCGCCGCCCAGCCGTTCATTTCAGGGGCCATTTCGAAGACCGTGAACCTGCCCGAGTCGGCCACGGTCGAGGAGGTCGAGCAGGTCTACGTCGAGGGCTGGAAGCTGGGGCTGAAGGCGCTCGCCATCTACCGGGACAACTGCAAGGTGGGGCAGCCGCTGTCGGCCGACAAGAAGGTGACCACCGACACCGGCGCGGTGATCGACGTGGAGCGCGCCCCGGTGCGGCGGCGCCTGCCGAAGTCGCGGCCGTCGACCACCACCTCGTTCCGGGTCGGGGACATCGAGGGCTACCTCATTGCCGGGGCCTACCCCGACGACGGCCTTGGCGAGATCTTCGTGAAGGTCTCCAAGCAGGGCTCGACCCTGTCGGGCGTGATGGACGCGTTCGCCATCGCGGTCAGCCTCGGGTTGCAGTACGGGGTGCCGCTGGAGGCGTACGTCTCGAAGTTCACCAACATGATCTTCGAACCCAACGGCCTGACCGACGACAAGGACGTCCGCATCGCCCAGAGCCTGGTCGACTACCTGGCCCGCCGGCTGGCGATCGACTACCTGGACGCCGAGACCCGGCAGGCGTTCGGGATCCGCACCACCGCCGAGCGCACCGCCGCCCTCAACGCCGCCGACACCACCCCGGCGCCGGCGGCGGCCGAGCCAGGGCCCCAGGCGCCGGCCGCCGCCGAGGCCGAGCCCACCCCGGCCGCGCCGGCGGCGTCCGAGCCCCAGGTCCGGGCCGCGAGCCAGCTCGCCTTCACCCCCGGCACGGCAGCGGTCGACGCGCCGTTCTGCTCGACCTGCGGGGTGCGCATGCGGCCGGCCGGCTCCTGCTTCGTCTGCGAGTCCTGCGGCACGACCAGCGGCTGCAGCTGAACCGCGGGGCTCCGCGCCCTCCTCGACGCTACCGGGTGTCGAGGAGGGCGCGGCGACGCCGACCAGGAGCTCGGGCTGGCGCACACGACCCTCTGGAGGGTGGTGCCGGCGCGGGTGATGCAACCGCGTCAGGCGTCGCGGCGGCGGAGCAGCCAGGCGGCAAGCCCCAGCAGGATGGCGGTGTAGAGGCAGAACAGGCCGAACCCGGCCCACGGTCCGAGCGAGATGGGATCGGGCGCCACGCTGGTGACGGCGGTGCCGGCAGGGGTGGGCAGGTACCCGTAGATCTGGTCTGACCAGGTGCTCGGCAGGAAGCCCACCACGATCTGGGGGGCGAACAGCACGCCGAACAGCGAGGCGACCGCCCCGGCGGTGTTGCGCAGCAGGGCGCCAAGGCCCAGCCCGAGCAGGCCGACGGCGGCGAGGTACAGCGCGCTGCCGAGCACCGCCCGCGCCGTGCCCGGATGGTCGAGGGTGGTGCCGAGCCGCTCGGACGACAGGATCGACTGGCCGACGAGGAATGCCGCGAAGCTGGCGGGGACGCAGAGCGTGAGGGTGGTCAGCGCGAACGTGATGGCCTTGCCCCACAGGACCGGCAGCCGTCGGGGGACGGCGGCGAAGCTGGTGCGGACCATGCCGGTGGCGTACTCGCCGGTGACCAGCAGCACCCCGAGCACCCCGATCGCCAGCTGCGCCAGGTGGACGCCGGTGAGACTGATCGCGGTCGGGTCGAAGCTCGCGAGGTCGGCGGGTTGGCGCGGCGGCCGGGTGACCCTGACCATGGCGTACAGCGCGCCGAATCCGACGATCAGCGCGACCGCGGTCAGCAGCGACCACGCGGTCGACGGCAGCGACCGCAGCTTGGTCCATTCCGAGCGCAGCACCCTCAGCTGGGTGACGCGCTGGGCGGCAGGTTCGAGCATCGTGGTCATTGCTCCGCTCCTGTGGTCGTGGGCGCGCGGAACTCGACCGCGTCCCGGGTCATGTCCACGAACGCGTCCTCCAGCGAGGTCTGCTCCGCGGTGAGCTCGAGCAGCGTGATCCCGGCCGCCCCCGCGACACGACCGACTTCGTCGGTGCTCAGCCCCGACACGGTCAGGGCGGCGCCGTCATCGCGCGACACCGCGACGCCCGGCGACCGGAGCTTGGCCGCCAGGGCGTCCGGGTCGGTGCTGCGCACCCGCACGAGCTTGCGCGCGGCGCCGCCGATGAGCTCGTCCATGCCGCTGTCGGCGAGCAACCTCCCCCGGCCGATGACGATGACGTGCTGCGCCGTCAGGGCCATCTCGTTCATCAGGTGCGACGAGACGAAGACCGTCCTGCCTTCGGCGGCGAGGCTCCGCAGCAGCGACCGGATCCAACGGATGCCCTCGGTGTCCAGGCCGTTCAGCGGCTCGTCGAGGATGATCGTACGGGGGTCGCCCAGCAGCGCCGTGGCGATGCCCAGCCGCTGTCCCATGCCGAGTGAGAAGCGGCCGGCCCGCCGGCGGGCCACCTCGCGCAGACCGACCGCGTCGATGACCTCGTCCACCCGGGAGCGGCGGATCCCGCAGGTGCGCGCGAGCGCGAGCAGGTGGTTGTAGGCGCTGCGGCCCGGGTGGATCGACCGGGCCTCCAGCACGGCACCCAGCTCGCGCAGCGGTGCGGCGTGGTCCCGGTAGGGCTTGCCATTGACGATCACCGACCCGCGGGTCGGCGCGTCCAACCCGAGGATCATCCGCATCGTGGTCGACTTCCCGGCACCGTTGGGACCGAGGAACCCGGTGACGATCCCCGGCCGCACGGTGAACGTCAGGTCGTCGACCGCGACCTTGTCCCCGTACCGCTTGGTCAGCCCTTGTGCTTCGATCATGTCGTGCGCCCTCCTTCCCGGACCCGCCCATCTGGCGTGATCACGCTGCCAGGGCCTGGCCGCGCTGTCGGTAGGGCGCCCGGCCGCCTGGAGGTGGGGTTTCCCACACCCCCGGCGGCGGGCGTGCCGCATGGCTGGCGGCCTCGGCGGGAGCTACCGTGACCGCATGACCTCGGTGAATGCGACCAGTGAACGGCAGCTCGGCGGCGCGCCCATGAACGCGCTGCGCGCCCTGTGGTCGGTGCGCGGCTGGCGCGCCACGCTCCACGCGGTGGTCGGGCTGCCGATCGGGATCGGCGCCTGCGCGGTCATCGTCGCCGTGGTGGTGCTCGTGCTCGCGGTGGTCTGGAGCCTGTTCGACGGGCTCACCGGCGGCTGGGTGCTCGCCGTGCTCTATGTCGTGACCGCGGTGGCCGCCCCGCTCCCGCTGCTGTGGTGCGTGCAGGCGTTCGGCGCGCTCCAGCGGGCCCGGTTCCGCACGGTCCTGGGGGTCGAGATCCCGGCGCCGCCCAGGGTGGCGGGCAGCTGGCCGCTGCGGCCGGTCCGGCCGTGGCGGGCCGCCGCCACCTGGCGGCAGCTCGGCTACCACCTCCTGGCCGGGGGCGTCGGGACGGTCGTGTCGGCCGTGGTGGTGGCCTGCTGGTCGGCGGTCCCGCTCGCGCTCGGGTATGCCGGCGGCTGGTGGCGCGACGGCTGGCGGCCCGGTGTCGGCCTCGCCGTGACCGTGCTGGCGCTTGCCATGCTGCTCGCGGCTCCGTGGGTGGCCCTGGGCGTGGCCCGCGCAGACACGGCCGCGGCCCGGCGCCTGCTCGGCCCCGGCCGCAGCGAGGAGCTGGCGCTGCGGGTCGAGGCGCTGGCCCGCAGCCGCGCCGACGTCATCGCCGCGACCGACGCCGAACGCCGCCGGATCGAGCGCGACCTGCATGACGGTGCGCAGCAGCGGCTGGTCTCCCTGGCGATGCACCTGGGCATGGCCCGCGCCAACCTCGCCGACGCGCCCGAGCCCGCCAGGCAGGCCATCGAGCAAGCCCACGACCAGGCCACCCAGGCCCTCGCCGAGCTGCGCGAGCTCGTCCGCGGCCTGCACCCGGCCGTCCTCAACGACCGCGGCCTGGACGCGGCCCTGTCCGGGATCGCGGCGCGCGCGCCGCTCCCGGTCCGGCTGCGCGTCGACGTCGCGACCCGTTGCGCGCCGAGCATCGAGGCGGTCGCCTACTTCGTCGTCTCCGAGGCGCTCACCAACGTCGCCAAGCACGCCAACGCCGGCCGTGCCGAGGTCAGCGTCGAGCGGACCGGCGAGCGGCTGCGCATCGTCGTCACCGACGACGGCCGCGGCGGCGCGGCGGCCGACGGCACCGGCAGCGGGCTGCGCGGGCTCGCGCAGCGGACCGCCGCCGTCGACGGGACGCTGAGCATCCACAGCCCACCCGGCGGGCCGACCACGATCACCGTGGAGCTGCCATGCGAATCGTGATCGCCGAGGACTCGGTCCTGCTCCGCGAGGGGCTGACCAAGCTGCTCACCGACGGCGGCTTCGAGGTGGCCGCCGCCGTGCCCGACGCCGACCAGCTCCTGCGCGCCGTTGGCGAGCACCACCCCGATCTGGTCGTCGTCGACGTGCGGATGCCACCCACCCACACCGACGAGGGGATCCGCGCCGCCCTGGTCATCCGCCGCCAGTACCCGCGGGTCGCCGTCGTGGTGCTGTCCCAGTACGTCGAGGAGCGCTACGCCACCGACCTGCTGTCCGTCCAGACCAGCGGCGTCGGATACCTGCTCAAGGACCGCGTCGCCCACGTGTCGGACTTCCTCGACGCGCTGCGCCGGGTGGCCGCCGGCGGGACCGCGCTCGACCCCGAGGTCGTCGCCCAGCTCCTCGTCCGCCGCCGCAGCGACCCCATCGACCGCCTCACCCCCCGGGAGCTGCAGGTGCTGCGGCTCATGGCCGAGGGGCGTTCCAACAACGGCATCGTCGACGCCCTGAGGGTCAGCCCCAGCGCGGTCGAGAAGTACGTCGGCAACATCTTCGCCAAGCTCGACCTCCCCCCGACCAGCAGCGACCACCGCCGGGTCCTCGCCGTCCTGCGGTTCCTGAACACCTGATGCGACCTCCACGGGCTGGCCCGTCACTAGGGCGGGGTAGCGTGCGGTCTCCCGCGAGGAGGTGCCGAGCGATGGTCACAGCCGAGGACGTCCGGAGGGTGGCAGGCTCGCTGCCGCGCAGCGAGGAGCACCTGATCCGGGACCACGTCAAGTTCCGGGTGGGCAAGATCGTGTTCGTCTCGATCTCGCCCGACGAGACGTCGATGGGGTTCGGGTTCCCCAAGGAGGAACGGGCGGCGCTGGTGGCCAGCGAGCCGGACAAGTTCCACCTGCCGATCGCCTCGGACCTGCGCTACCACTGGGTCAGGGTGTGGCTGGCCGCGATCGACGAAGCGGAGATGCGAGAGCTGGTCGTCGAGGCGTGGCGGATGGTGGTGCCCAAGCGGGTCGCCGCGTCCTACCTGGGGGACGGTCAGGTGAGGCGGAGCCAGCGGTAGCCGAACCCTTCCAGGGCCAGTGGCTCGCCCGGCTTCGCCGGCTCGTAGGCCTGGTCGCCGACGACCTCGAGCATCCGCCCGTCGGCGCCGTCGCCCAATTCGACGGCGACCTCGACCGGGTCGGGGCCGAAATTGTGCAGCGCCAGCACGCTCCCGCCGAGCCAGTCGCACCGGTGGGCGAGCACGGCGGGCTGGTCGGTGTCCAGCACCCGGCACTCTCCCCAGCCGAACTCCGGCAGCTCCTTGCGGGCCCGGATGGCCCGCTCCATCCAGTTCAGCAGCGACCCGGGGTCGCGGCGCTCCTCGGCCACGTTCACCCGGTCCGGTCCGTAGGGGCCGTCGGTGACCAGCGGGACGGCCGGGTCGCCGGTGGTGAAGCCGGCACCGCGACCGGCGCTCCACTGCATCGCCACCCGCACCGCGCCGCGGCCGGGAACCCGCTGGTCGTCGCCGAGGCCGATCTCCTCGCCGTACAGCAGCACCGGGGTGCCTGGCAGGGTGAACAGCAGGCTGTAGAGGAGCTCGATGCGGGCGCGGTCGCCTTCGAGCATGGTCGGCACCCGGCGGCGGATGCCCCGGCCGAAGCTGCGCATGTCGGGGTCGGGGGCGAGCGCGGCGAAGACCTCCTCGCGCTCGTCATCGGTGAGCTTGTCGAGCGTCAGCTCGTCGTGGTTCTTGATGAAGTTGGCCCACTGGTTGGTCTGGGGGACCGGCGGCAGCTCCTGCAGGCAGGCCGTGACCGGCGCCGGGTCCTGGCGCACCAGGGCCAGGAACACCCGCTGGTTGAGGATGAAGTTGAACAGCATGTGCATCTCGTCGCCGCCCTCGTCGCCGAAGAAGCGGCGCTGGTCCTTCTGCGGCAGGTTGGCCTCGGCCAGCAGGATCGCGTCGCCGCGGCGCCGGTTGAGGAACGCGCGCAGGTCACGCAGGAACGCGTGCGGGTCCTGGTCGGCTTCGTGCTTGGTGCCGTCCAGTTCGATCACGAACGGAGCCGCATCCACCCGGAAGCCGGAGATGCCCAGCTCAAGCCAGTACCCGACGATCTTGTTGATCTCGTCACGGACGGCTGGGTTGGCGATGTTGAGGTCGGGCATGTGGGAGTAGAAGCGGTGCAGGAACCATTTGCCGGCGACCTCGTCGTAGTCCCAGTTGGAGTCCTCGGCATCGGGGAACACCACCCCGGGCGGGCCGGAGGGCTGCTCGTCGGCCCAGACGTAGAAGTCACGCCAGCGTGAGTGCTCGTCGGCCCTGGCCGACTGGAACCAGGGATGCTGGTCGGAGGTGTGGTTGACCACCAGGTCGGCGATCACCCTGATGCCGCGCTCGCGGGCCGCCCTGAGGAAGTCCACCAGGTCACCGAGGGTGCCAAGCCGCGGGTCGACCCCGTAGAAGTCGCTGATGTCGTAGCCGTTGTCCTTGTTGGGGGTGGGGTAGAACGGCATCAGCCAGATGCAGGTCACCCCGAGCCCGGCGAGGTAGTCGACCTTGTCGGTCAGCCCGGCGAAGTCGCCCACGCCGTCGCCGTCGCTGTCGGCGAACAGCTCGACGTCCACGCAGTAGATCACCGCGTTCTTCCACCACAGGTCGAAGGCGGCCTTGTCGCTCATGCGGTCCCTCCCCTACCACCGGGCCGTCCCGCGGGCGCGGTCGCCGCGGCGCCACCGAGCGCCGGGATGACCTTGGACCCGAAGGCGTCGATGAACGGCTCCTGCCGCTCGTCCTGGCCGACCTCGTGCAGGTAGATCTCGTTGAAGCCGAGCTCGGCGTAGGAGGCCAGCCAGTCGGTGTGGCGGCCCAGGTCGGCCGAGACCAGCACGGCCGAGCGCACGTCCTCCGGGGCCACGAACCGCGCCGCCTCCTCGAACTGCTCGGGCAGCTCCAGCTCGAACGCGATCGCCGGGTCGAACACGTTGGTGCGCCACTGCTCGTATGCGACCGCCAGCGCCGCCTCCTCGTCCGCCGCCCAGGACAGGTGTACCTGGAGGCAGAGCGGCTTGCCCTCGCCGCCACCCTCCCGGAACGCCTCGATCACGGCACGGAGCTTGTCGTGGGGCTGGTTGAGGGTGATCAGGGCGTCGGCCCAGCCGCCCACCCAGGCGGCGGTCTGGGGGCTGACGGCCGCGCCGACCAGCCTGGGCGGCTGCTCCGGCCGGGTCCACAGCTTGGCCCTGTCGACCTTGACCCGGCCGTCGTGGCTCACCGTCTCGCCGGCAAGGAGCGCGCGGATGACGGTCACGGCCTCGCCAAGGCGGGCCGTGCGCTCGGCCTTGGCCGGCCAGCGGTCGCCGGTGATGTGCTCGTTGGACGCCTCGCCGCTGCCGAGCGCCATCCAGAACCGGCCGGGGAACATCTCGCTCAGGGTGGCGGCGGCCTGGGCGATGACGGCTGGGTGGTAGCGCTGCCCGGGGGCGTTGACCACGCCGAAGGTCAGGTCGGTCGCCTGCAGCGCGGCGCCCAGCCACGACCAGGCGAAGCCGCTGTGCCCCTGCCGTGGGCTCCACGGCGCGAAGTGGTCGGAGCACATCGCCGCCTGGAAGCCGGCCGCCTCGGCGGCGACCACGCAGCGCAGCAGCGCGCTCGGGGGAAGCTGCTCGTGGGAGGCGTGATAGCCGATCACGGGACCTGACTGCGGCGGACTGCTCATCGGCGCTCCTGGTCGAAAGGGATCCGCTTAGCGCTAACCCGCGGAGGCCATGTCCAAGCGTGCGCGGGCGGGGCGGATTGCGACCGCGTCCGCTGACCTGGCCCGGCGGGTCCTGAGGAGGCGCTGGGAGGCGGCCAAGCCCGCCTGTTCGAGGTCCTGCTCGGCCTGCTGGGACGGCTCGAGGAGCTGCCCACCGGCCACTGGCCGATGTTCTCGGTCCCCGGCGACCTCGCCCGGCTGCTCGACGGGCTCCCGCGCTAGGCCGCGCGGCGCAGCTCGAGGGCGAGGTCGGCGTCGCCGGTGAGCTGGACGGTGGTGGTCAGGGCGCCGGGCCGGGCGGACCAGCCGGCCGGTGGTTCGGCGCCGAAGCCTTTGGGCGGCGCCACCACCAGGCGGAAGCTGGTGGGCTGGACGATCGGCTGGGCGTCGGCGGCCAGGCGGTAGCGCAGCCCGGTCCCGGTCCGCACCGCCGCCCCGGGCAGGTCGTAGGCGACCGTCACGGTGCGCGCCTGGCCGGGCCGCATCGGCAGGATGAAGCGGACCACCTGCCGGTTCAGCTCGCGGAACGGTTCCCAGGTGGCGGTGGTGCCGTCGGCCTTCACGGCCACCTTGGCGGCGCGCCCGGGCAGGTAGGTGATGAACCGGTGCATGGCCCAGTTGGTGAGGTAGCCGCGCCGGTCGGCGGTCGGCGCCCCAGGGGTCGCGTTCACCAGCCGGATCGTGCGGACCACGTGGGCCGAGCCGTCAGCGCGGAGCCACACCCGCTGCTCGATGGCGCGTCGCTGGTAGACGTCGACCTTGCTGGCGTTGATGTTCTGGGTGTAGACGGCCAGGTAGTCCTGGGGAGCGGGGGAGAGCTCGCCGCCGAGCCCGTGGGCGACGGCGGCGCGCTGCAGGGCCGGGTCGCGGAAGTAGAGCTGCAGGTGCCGGCCTCTGGCCGCCTCGCCGAGGGTGCGCACCTGCCGGAGCATGTCGCCGCCACCGCCGAGCAGGCGGCCGAGCACCGCGTCCATCAGGGCCTCGTTGTAGGCGTGCCGCAGGTTGCTGTCGGGGAAGCGGCGGTAGCTGTCGACCAGCAGCCCCTGTACCAGGTTGCGGTAGGTGACCTTGCCGTACCCGGGTGTGGTCACCGGTCCGGCGACCTTCAGCACCCCGGCCATGGCCACCGGGTCGAGGGCGATCACGCCGTCCGGGCGGATGCGGGTGAGCACCTGGTAGGCGCGGAGCAGCTCCTCGGCCGAGGTCGGGAAGTTGGGCGACAGGCCGGAGAGGGTGAAGCTGGACGGTTCCCGCGGCGTATGCCACGGGTCGCCGGGCAGGAAGTTGATCCTGATCCCGAAGCTCAGGCGTTGCACGCCGACCTGGCCGCGTTGCAGCACCGAGACGGCCCCGCGGTCGAAGCGCACCAGCGCCACCGCCAGCGGCGATCCGCCCCACGCCTTGGTCTCCGCCGGGTTCATCACCGCCACCAGGTAGGTGCGGCTGCCGTCGGCCCCGGCCGCCCCCGGGACCGCGTCGAGCAGCGCCATGACCGGGCGGGCCTGGTCCTCCACCTGGTCGAGCTGGCGCAGGGTGGCGTCGCGGGCCGCGGCGGCACCGGGGGAGAGCGGGCCGGCGCGCACCCGGCCGAGCTCGGCCCTGGCGCGGTCGACGCCGGCGAGCAGGGTCTTGGCGTCGCGGGCGGTGGCGGCGGCCAGGGCCAGGTCGATGCGGCCGCCACGGAACAGGGCGTCGCCGCGGACGCGCGCCTCGACCGTGATCGCCTGCTCGGCCGTGTCGACCAGGATGCCGCCGGCGGCCAGGAGGTGGTCGAGATCGGCCACCGGCGTGGACAGCAGCGGCAGGCGGCCGGCGACGCGCACCGGGGTGCGGTCGGCGGCCACCCTGGCGCGGGCAAGGTCGGCTCTGGCGGCGGTGACGGCGCGCCGGGCGGTGGCCTCGTCGCCGCCGCGCAGCGCCTTGGCCGCGCGGCCGAGCTGGCTGCGAGCCGCGCCGGCCTCCTGGCGCACCTCCCTGGCGGCGCCGAGCAACGAGAGCGCCAGCCAGGCGCCGAGCACGGCCACCACGGCCAGGGTCAGCAGGGCCAGCCAGACGACCCGGCGCCGGCGCCGGGTGCGGGGATGCGGGGCCAGGCGGGGGCTGCCCCGCTGCGGCGCGGTGCCCAGCTCGGCGGTCATCGGCCTGCTCGTTCTCGAACCCCGGGAAGGCCGCCGGCGTTGACCGCCCGGGGTGCCCGTCTGCCTGGTTCTGCCATCCTGGCACCATCCAGCGCCGTTGATGAGGTGTCGACCCCCGGAGTGAGGAGAGGGGCCTACGGGATCGGTGGGAGGCACGCTCCGACAGACCGTTGGGCAGGGTGCGGCGGCGGTGGTACCCGCGGCGCCGTCCGCCTACGGTGAACGCCGTTGCCCGCCCTCCGGCCAGGCCGCTACGGCGCGGTGGCCGGTGACGGTGGCACCATTGCGGGAGCACGCGAGGAGCGACACGGGCATCACGAGGAGGAGACATGACCTCTGCGGTGGACCACGACCCCGCCGAGAAGCTGCAGGCATATGCCCACCCGGAGCGGCTGGTCACCACCGAATGGCTGGCCGCGCACCTCGACGACCCCAACCTGGTGGTGGCCGAGTCCGATGAGGACGTGCTGCTGTACGAGACCGGGCACATCCCCGGCGCGGTCAAGATCGACTGGCACACCGACCTGAACGATCCGGTGACCCGCGACTATGTCGACGGCGACGGCTTCGCGCGGCTGATGTCGTCCAAGGGCATCACCCGCGACACCACCGTGGTGTTCTACGGCGACAAGTCCAACTGGTGGGCCGCGTACGCCCTCTGGGTGGCGAGCCTGTTCGGGCACGCCGACGTGCGCCTGCTGGACGGCGGCCGCCAAAAGTGGACCGAGGAAGGCCGGCCGTTCACCACCGAGGTGCCGCAGCGCCCCCGGACCGACTACCCGGTGACCGAGCGGGACGACAAGGGCATCCGCGCGTTCCGCGAGGACGTCCTGGCCCACATCTCCACCGGCGGGCGGCTGGTCGACGTCCGCTCTCCCCAGGAGTACTCGGGCGAGCTGCTCGCCATGCCCGACTACCCGCAGGAGGGCGCCCTGCGCGGCGGCCACATCCCGGGCGCGGGCAACGTGCCGTGGAAGCGGGCGGCCAACGACGACGGCACTTTCAAGACCGCCGACGAGCTCCGCGGCATCTACGAGGGCGAGCTGCGCTTCGCCGCGGACGACGACGTGATCGCGTACTGCCGCATCGGCGAGCGCTCCAGCCACACCTGGTTCGTCCTGACCCACCTGCTCGGCTTCCCGCGGGTGCGCAACTATGACGGTTCCTGGGTGGAGTGGGGCAACGCGGTGCGGGTGCCGATCGAGCGCACCGCCGACACCGTCGGGGTGACCCCGGCGATCGGATGACCGCCACGGTGCTGCCGGCCAGGCTGGCCGAGGTCGTCGAGGAGTTCGCCGACCTCCCGAAGGAGCTGCGCCTGGAGGCGCTGCTCGACTACTCGCGGCGGGTGCCGCCCCTGCCGTCGCGCCTGGCCGGCAACCGTGACGCCATGGAGCAGGTGCACGAGTGCCAGACGCCGTTCTTCTTGGCCAGCGAGGTGGCCGAGGACGGTACCGTGACGCTGTGGTTCGAGGCGCCACCGGAAGCGCCGACCACCAGGGGCTTCGCCGGCATCCTGGCGGTCGGCCTGGACGGCGCCAGCGTCGACGAGGTGCTGGCCGTCCCCGACGGCTTCTACCTCGGCATGGGCCTGCACGAGGTGGTCTCGCCCCTGCGCCTGCGCGGCATCAGCGCCATCCTGGCCCGCATCAAGCGGCAGGTGCGCGCGCACGCGGCCGCCCGCGGAACCAGCCGGGGGAACAGTTCCTGAGGGCCGGGGCTGGGGGGGAAGGTCCGATACCGTGGACTTCGGCGATTTCGCGAGTAAAATCCCGTTGCACGCGCTCTCTCCCCCGATCCCTTCGTCGGCTGGGGCGACGCATCGCCGCGTCACGCGCGCGCCTGAACGGACGCCTCGCCTGGTGAGCAGCCGATGACGTCGACCACGGGAACCCGGGCCGCGAGCTTCGACGATCTGCAACGTGCCTTCGCCGAGCGGGACTGGGGCGAGAGCCCGTTCATGGTCGAGCAGGGCACCATCCTGGTGCTGCCGTCGCTGTCCTTCCCCCCCGGGGAGCTCCGCAAGATCGTCGGCATCCAGCACTACGAGGAGCGGATGCTGTTCCTGCTCCTGCTGCTGCGCGACCCGGGCCTCCGCCTGGTCTACCTGTCGAGCCTCCCGATCGACGAGGCGATCCTCGACTACTACCTGTCGTTCCTTCCCGACCCGGCGGGCGCCAGGGAGCGGCTCACCTGCCTGTCGGTCGGCGACCCGGAG
>DATLQA010000176.1:0-13974 GCA_035535495.1 Actinomycetota bacterium
CGCGGGGGGCAATAGGCGGCTCGCTCCAGTCTTTTGAGGGAATTGACTAGATCGTTTGGATCGGGCGAACCACCCGCTCGCGCCATCGCCACGCCCAAGGCACTGGGGCATCATCACTCTACGTAGCTGCATACGTACGAACAGTGACCGCTCTGCAGGACCCCACCTACGAGCGCCCCGCGGAGGACCCGCGGGTTCCGGGTCGGGCTTGTGCGTCGGGCAGGCCGGCGTGGTACTCACCGGGAGGCAACCGTGACCACGGACCAAACAGGACGCGCCGCGGCGGTGTCCGCCGCCCCGCCGCTGTTCGCGGGACGCTGGCGGTCGGGCCTGCGGCTGGTCCACAGGAAGATCGGGACGGTCGCGATCGCCGCCAACACCGTGACCGGGGCGTTGCCGCGGAACAGTGTTGCGGTTGCGGACGCGATCAGCCCCTTTCCTTCCGTTGCGCCTTCAGGTTCCTGGCAGGGGCCGGCCGAGCGACCAGCGGGTTGCCGGCGTGGCTGCAAGCGCTCCCACGGCGGTGTTCGCCCAGGGAGCGGTCCTGTCAGCGAGAATCAGACGGGACGGTCTCCTGGCTCCGGCGGCGGTCCCGGGCGGCTTCGCCCGACTGGCTCAGGATTAGCCGGTCCCGCAGCCGGTCGGGCAGGCGAGCGACGATCGCGGTGATCCGCGCGTCGACGCCAACCAGGTAGCGGGCGCGGGGCCGGCGGACGGTCAGGGCCTGCGCGACCACCGCGGCGACCTGGTCGGCCGGCATGCCCCGAGCGGCGCTTCGGAGCGCGCTGGTGCGGGCGGCGGCGATCGCCCGTCCGTACAGCTCCTCCACCCCAGGCGGCAACGTCTCCTGGAGCCGCTCGGCGGCCGCGATCGAGGTCTCCCAGATCGGGGTCGCGACCGCGCCCGGTTCTACCAACACGACCTGGATGCCCCAGGGAGACAGCTCCAGCCGCAGCGTGTCGTTCCACGCCCGCAGGGCGAACTTGGAGATGTGGTAGGGGCCGGTCATCGGGGCCACGATGCGATCACCGATGGAACCGAGGTTGATGATCCGGCCTTGGCCGCGACGCAGCAGCGGCATCAGGGCGCGGGTGACCGCCTGCTGACCGACCACGTTGACCTCCAGCTGGCGGCGCAGCTCGGCCGGAGGTAGGAACTCCAATGGCGCGGCCACCGCGATCCCGGCGTTGTTGACCAGCCCAGCCAGGCCGCGGTCGCCGACCTCGCCGCCGACCAGCTCAGCGGCGGCGGCCACCGCGTGTGGATCGGTGACGTCCAACAGCACGGGCAGGACACGGTCGCCAAGTTGGTCGCGGAGCGCTTCTGCGTCCTCGGTGCGCCGGACCCCGGCAATGACGCGGAACCCGTCGGCCACCAGCCGCCGGACGATGGCGGCGCCGATGCCCTTCGCTGCCCCGGTAACGACCACGCTCGGTGGGGTGCCGGGCTGCTGGAAGCTCACATCTGGATCCTGGTTCGACGTCCTGTCGATCGACCTCAAACACTACTGCCCATGAGCGCACTACGTCAGGCCTCGACCCGATCCCTCCCATGTTCTCGTACCGGCGCCTACCCGCTGGCAGTCGTCTGCAGTGCACCACCAGGGTCGTGATGCTGCCCGTGTGGCTAGCACGTTCTGGTTGCCGCACCCCGAGGCGAGATCTGGGGACGAGTCGCCTCGGTCGCGGGGTGCTGCCTCAAGGCGACGGGCGGGACGGCCGAGACCCCTACGGAGGACCATCGTTGTTGGCGGTAGGCGGCCGAGCGTGCTGGACGCCAGGTAGGACTGAGGCGGATGGAGCAGCCGAGCGGATGCATACCTGAGCGTCCCGGCACCGGGCCCGCGCGTTGGAGTGCGCGGTTGGTGCTGTTCCTGCTCGCCGCCGGCGTTCTGTTGCTGCTCGGTGACGGTCGTGCCAGCGCGTCGTCCGGATCAGGATCGGTCGCGGTCTCGATCGAGACGCCGCGGGTCGCGCCTGCTCGCGTAGCTCGCAAGCTGATCTCCACCGGGACCCGGGCGGCCAGCAGGCGACCTGCCGGTACTCACGGCCGGACCGCCGTCCAGCGGCGGCACTCCGGCGCCACTGCCTCCGTGTCGGCGCTTCCGGCGCGGTCGCTCGACCAAGTGGCCGGGCGCGCCGGCCGCCAGGTCGGGCAGGTGACGAGGGAACGCGCTGGCCGGAGCCTCGCGCAGGCGCTCAGCGGCGCCAGCCGGCGCGTCGACGCGACCCTCGCTCCGGTCAAGCGAACCCTGGAACCGGTCCTCGGATCCGTCCCCCAGCCGATCGGCGATGTCCTGGACGGGCCTGTCGGCCCGGTCGACCTCCTGCCCGATCTCGCGGATCGGCCACCCAGCCTCGTGCCAGGCAGCAGCCCTGCTCCCGCGCGGGCTGGCGCCGCCCAGCACTCGGCGCACGGCCGCAACCCGGCCGCGATCGGGGCCGTGCTGGTCGCGGGAACCGGTAGCCCGGCCGGCCCGTTGGCGGCTGCCGAGCGCGCGGCGCTCGGCAGCGCCGCGGCGGAGCGGGAACCTGGCGCCGGGAAGACCGCCCATACGACGGGCATCCCCGGGATTCCCGCCTCGGTGCAGACCACGCGCGACGCCCCGACCGGCAGCCTCGCCTCGGCGATGCTGCTGCTGGTTCTCCTTCTTCTCTGGTCGGTCTCCTTCGGCAAGGACGGGACGCAACACCGTGCCCGCCCACCGCTCCTCTTCCCCGCCTAGCGGCCTCACGCCCTGCAAGCGACCGCTGCGGTCGTTGCCGCCGTACCCGTCGAATCGGGAGAGGAGCATCATCGTGAGGATATGGATCAAGCGCGCCGTAGGCGCTGCCGCGCTCGCCGGGGGGCTGGTTGCCCTCGGGGGTGCCGCCCAGGCGCATGCGGGCGAGTCGGCGCCGGCGTCAAGGCCGGCACGCTCAGCCGGCATCGACGCCGGTGCATGTGGCGTGGTCAGCCTCGGTGGGTCGCAGGCTGGCGCCTGCGCCTCCACCTCCGACGCCGTCGACGTGAAGGTGCACGTCAGGCATGCACCGCGAGCCAGCGTGCAGCGGACCCGGCGCCAGGCGGCCAGGCAGGTGCGGAGCACCGCCGCGCACCTGCGTGCCACCGTCCCGGCCGTCCGGGCCACGGCCCAGCTCGGCCGGCATGCGGCTCAGGTGGACGCGAGCGCCGACGCCAACGTCGGTGACACCAACACGGCCCTCGCGCGGCTCGCCGTGCGCCACGACCGTGCCAGCGGCGGAGCGCCCGCCAGCCACGGCACCATCGACACCGCCGCGGCCATCACGGCCGCGACCAACCTCGGCGCCAAGGACGGCGCCGTCACCGTGCGCCCAGCGGCGGCGGTGGATCTCACGGTCGGCACCAACGGGGACAGCGGCGATGGCAGCCAGCTCGATGCCAGCGCCCAGTTCGACGCCTCGGCCGACCTACGGGCCCGCACCAGGGACCACGGCATCACGGCAGGCGCCGCCGCTGATCTCAGCGGCAACCTCGCCATCGTCGGCAAGAAGCGTGGCGTTGCCGCCACCGCCGACGCCAGGCTCAGTGCCGCTGCCAAAGCCCATAGCCTGGGAGCCAGGGCAGCTGGTCACGCCGACGCCAGCCTCAACGCCAAGACCGGCAAGCACGGCACCACGGCCAGCGCGGGTGCTGACATCGACGCCGGCCTCGGCACCGTAAGCGGTGGCGCCAATGGCCGCCTCAGCACCCAAACCAAGAGCGACGGCGGCAGCACCGCCACGATCGGCGCCGGCATCGGCGCCAACCTCGACACCGGCACCGTGGGCGATGGCAACACCGCTACGACCAATGCCGGCATCACTGCCAACCTGGCCACCGACGCCGTGGCTGGCGGCAGCACCGCCACGACCGGGGCGGGTATCGGCGCCAACCTCGACAACGGCACCGTGGACGGCGGCAGCGTCGCCACCAACGGCGCCGGAGTCGGGCTCGGGATCGGCGAACTCCGGACCGTGCTCCAGCGCGGCACCCTGCGGCCGAGTGGGAGCGAGGTCGCCGGCTCCGGCGGCGTCCTGGACGGACTGGTCACCGCGGCTCCGGTCGGCGTCGTGCCTGGCGGGCTCGGCGAACTGGCGACGCTGGGCGACCAGCCGGTCAGCGGTGCGGACCCAGGGCAGGCGGCTGCTCGCGGACTGCGCGCGCTCGGCGCGACGGTCGACCGGCCGATCCTGGGGAGCCGCTCACCGCTGGCGCTGGGATCACCCGCGGTCCCGGGAGCCGTGGCGCCGAGCTCCCAGGGGGCGGTCGCGGCGGCGCGACTTGCCGCGGCGCGGGCGTGGGCTGGGATCACCGCCGGGGCCGGGGTGGCCGCCGGCGGCCAGGTGCCGCCTGCTCCCGTCCGGGCGCTGAGCGCCAAGCCTGCCAGGATGCTCGCCATGACCGGTGGCCACGCCTTCCCGCTGCTGTGGCTCGGGCTTGCCGTGCTGCTCACGGGGATGGTCGCGCTCGCAAGGGCACGCTCCATGGCCCTCTGACGCCGGCATCCGCAGCAAGCACCACGAACGGGAAGGAGTGATGTCCCAGGACCCGGGAACCCGAGTCCCCAGCACGACTACCCGGACGGGCTGGCCGCCATGAGGGTCTCGACGGCGGCCAGGTCGGTGCGGCAACCGATGGCCTCGAAGCCGGCCCGGGCCCGATCCAGGTGCTCGCGCCCTTCCAGGCCGAGCGGGGACCGGTCCCCGCGGCTGAGGTGGCGGCCGAACTCGTAGTGGGCTCTCGCCAGCTCATACGGCATCCGTAGCCGCTCCGCCTCGCGGGCGGCCCGGGCCCAGGCCCGGGCCGCCCGGCCGTGCCTGCCAGCGAGCCATTCGGACCAGCCCTGGTAGATCAGCGCGCGTGCTCGCGCCATCGCGTAGTAGCGGGCGTAGGCGCGCAGCCGGCGCACCCCGGTGGCGGTGGTCGATCGCAGCTCGGCCGGGTCGACACCGGCACCGCCCCGCTCCATCAGGGCGAGACAGACCTCCGGGATGCCCGCATGCGCCTCGAGCGTGTACTGGGCGAAGGAGGGCTGGTCGCCGATGAGCGTGTCGGTGACCTTGACCGACTGCCAGGCTTCATCTGGCCGGCCGGCCGAGAGGTGGAAGCGCGCCATGGCGGCGTGACCGCGGGCCGCGTCGACGGCGGCCACCCCCCTGGTGAAGAGCGGGATCGCCTCCGCCATCCAGCCCTCGATCCTGGAATCGTGAGCGTCCATGCGCAAGGCCACCTCCGCCAGGATGAGCAAGCCCCAGAGGTGCACCATCGGGTCGCGCCGTTCGCGTCCGGTGGCCATCGCCTCGGCGGCCATGGCCATCGCCTCCTCGTAGCGGGCGGTCAGGTAGCGGGTAATGGCCGCGAGCAGGATCACCTCGTCGGTCCAGCGGTGCAGATGGGCTTGGGCGGCGACCTCCATGGCCTTGGCGTAACCGGCGTCGAACTCCGCCCAGTTGCCGGCTCCGAGCCAATGGAGCCCGCCGACGACACACGTGAAGACCTGGGCGGCGGGGTCGGTGGTCAGGTGGTTGACGGCGTCGGTCGCGGCGCGGACATGGCGGTCGGCGAGCCGCGAGAACCCGGCCGTGCCGAGGATCATCCCGAGGCCGACCCGGCTGGGAGCGACGACCTCGAGCTGCCCGGACCGCTCGGCCTGGGTCAGCCCCCACATCGAGGACGGCATCAGCGCCGCCCGCTCCTCGAGCATGTAGTAGCTCTCCATCAGCGGCCAGGCGACGCGGCCCTGCTCCGCTGCCCTTGCCCGCAGCTCTGGACGCCGCTCGACGGAACCGCCAGGCCGCAGGCTACGGAGTGCTCGGCGCAGCACCTGCCTGCCGAGCATCGCGGTCCAGCCGGCGGCCGACGCCGGCACCGGTGGGCCGCCGAGCAGGGCGAGTGAGCGCTCCAGGTGGTCTCGTGAAGGGCCTGCCGCGCCGATCTGCAGGTGGGCCTCGCCCAGCATGCGGTGCCAGCGGGCCTGCTCGAGCGGCGGGACGCCGTCGCGCTCGAGTGCCGCGCCGAGGACGGCCTGAGCTTCACGGAACCAGCCCCGGCGGCGGTAGAGCAGCCAGAGCCGGTCCAGGTAGGCATCGAGCCTGGCTGGCCCGGCGGTCGTCACCAGCCATTCGGTGGCGGCGCGCAGGTTCTCGACCTCGGCGTCGAGGTCGGGGCCGCCGACGGCGGCCACCTCCGTGTCGGGCAGCAGCCCGGCGAAGTACCCGGCGTGCCGCTCACGGGTGGCCCGCTCGTCGTCAGGGTCGGCGGCAAGGCGGTCGGCGGCGTACTGGCGGAGCAGCTCGTGCATGCCGTAGCGGCCGTCCTCACCGACCTCGATCAGGGAGTGGTCGACCAGGCCCGCCAGTAGCGGCAGGCTGGCGCCGGCCACGGCCGCCGCCGCGTCGAGGTCGAAGCCGCCCCGCAGCACTGACAGCCGTGCCAGCACCCGCCGCTCGTCGCCGGTCAGCAGCCGCCAGGACCAGTCGATCACCGAGCGGAGGCTGCGATGGCGGAGCTCCACGTCGGGTGCGGAGGTCTCGAGCAGGTCCAGGCCGGTGGCCAGCCGCTCGGCGATGGCGGTCGGGGAGGCCGACCGCACCCAGCGGGCGGCGAGCTCGATGGCGAGCGGCACGCCTGCGACCAGCCGGCAGACCTGGGCCACACCCTCGGGGTCGGCCGCCAGCCGGAAGCCGCGGCGGACCAGGCTCGCCCGCGCCTCGAACAGCTCGGCCGCCTCGTAGCCGGCGGCCTCGCCGCCGGCTGGCGGGTACGGGAGGCCGGGGACCTCGACCAGCCACTCGACGCCGAGCCCGAGGCGCCGCCTCGAGGTGACCAGCAACTGGACGCCGGGGGAGCGCCGTAGCAGCTCGGCCAGGGCGGCGGCGGCGTCGCGGAGCTGCTCCAGGTTGTCGAGCACCAGCAGCAGCTCGCGGCCGACCAGATGGTCGGCGAGCAGCTCCAGGGGGTCGCGGGGCACGGCCAGGGAGACGCCGAGCGCGGCGGCGAGGTTCGCCACGACCAGGTCGGTGGCCTCCTCGGGCCGGGCCGGCGAGGTCCCGACGAAGGACACGAACACGGCCCCGTCGCGGTGGCGATCCTGCCTGGCGGCGGTCACCTCCGCCGCCAGCCGGGTCTTGCCGATCCCGCCGGGGCCGACCAGGGTCACCAGCCGGCAGGCCGAATCGTCGAGCAGCGCCTGCAGCCTGGCCAGCTCCTGCTCCCGGCCGACCAGCGCCGTGAGCGGCCCGGGCAGGTCGGCCGCGTGCGGTGGGGACACCGCCCCGTCGGTCACGCCCGGACCGGTGCGCATCCCCGCCGGCCTGGTCGCCTGCTGGACCGCTGGCTCGCCGAGCTCGGTGAACCCGCCCGAGCGCGCGATCTCGTCGCGGAGGACCAGCGTGGCCTCGGACGGCTCGATGCCGAGCTCCTCACGGAGGACATAGCGGCAGGTCTCGAACTGGGCCAGGGCGGCGCCCCGCTGGCCGCCCTTTGCCATGAACCACATCAGGGCGCGGTGCGCCTCCTCGTGGAGCGGCTCAAGCTCCAGCATGAGGCGGGCAACCTCGGTCCCGGTGGCCGCGTCCCCGCGGTCGCGGGCGGACTGGATCGCCCGGTCCATCAGCGCGAGACCCGCCGCCCGGAAGGCTGCTCGCCGGGTGACCAGCCACTCGTCGAACAGCGGCGCGCCCTGCACCTCGAAGCCCTCGAGGAACTCCCCGCGGCAGAGCCGGACCGCGGCCAGCAGCTCCTGATCGTCGCCGCCACCGGCGAGCCGGTCGACCTCCAGCGCGTCGACCCAGACGGGCCGGCCTGGAGCGAGCCCGACCGTCTGGCGGCCCGCCTCGACGTGGTCGGGGAGTGCCCGGCGCAGCTTCGTCAGGACCAGGCGCAGGTTCGCCCTGGCGGTCGCCTCCGGCAGGTCGCTCCAGAGCAGGCCGGCGAGCGCCGCCCGTGGGTGGGCACGCCCGGTCACCGCCAGGTAGACGAGCAGCGCCGTTGCCTTGGCCGACGCCAACTCCACCAGTGGACGTCCGCCCACGGCCAGCTTGATCCCGCCGAGGACACGGACGACAAGCTCCTGCTCCATGGTCGCCCCACAGGAACCATATCGCGAACAACGCCCGGAAACGATGGGGAAACGGTCGGCACACGCCGGGCCCGTATGGTCGCTCCGACCTGCGTCATGTCCAGAGAGGAGCGCAGCCATGTCCGACCTCATCTCCTGCCCCGACCACGCCTGCCGGGCTCCTGCCCGGATCGTGGACCGCTGGACCTGGGGATCCAGCGACGGCCCGGTCGAGCACGTCAAGACCGGCTGCGAGCGCGGCCATTGGTTCACCGTCGCGGTCGACTCGCTCTACTTCCAGCTGGCCACGACCGCGCCCGGCCAGGTGCTGGTGTCGGTCGCCTGACCGGCGGTCCGGGAGGTTGCGACCTCCGGGGCCGGACGGTTCTCCGGCGTGAGCCGCGGGGCGGTTGACCCGGACGCAACGGGTCCCGGGGCTGGACCAAGGCCAGCCCTGGGCGAGGAAGGAGCAGGAATGAGCGAGGAGCACATCTGGCGCAGCGACCTGGCCGACGTCGAGGTCGGCGGCGTTTCCCTGCCGGAGTTCGTGCTGGAGCACGCCGGCCGGCTGGCCGACAAGCCGGCGCTGGTCGACGCCCAGAGCGGCCGGAGCATCTCCTACGGGCTGCTTGCCGCCGGGGTGGAGCGGGTCGCCGCCGCCCTGGCCGCGCGCGGCTTCGGCAAGGGCGACGTGCTCGCCCTCTACAGTCCCAACCTGCCCGAGTACGCCCTGGCGGCCTACGGGGCGATGGCCGCCGGCGGCGCCGTCACCGGCGCCAACCCGCTGCTGACCGCGGAAGAACTTGCCGGCCAGCTCGCCGACGCCGGTGCCAGCATCCTGATCACCGTCCCGCCGTTCCTCGACCGCGCCCGAGCCGCGGCCGAGAAGGCCGGCGTCGACGAGGTGCTGGTCTTCGGCGAGGCGGAGGGCGCCACGCCGTTCTCCACCCTGGTCGCCCACGGCCACGGACCGGCCACGGTCGCGATCGACCCCGAGGAGACCCTGGCCAGCCTGCCGTACTCGAGCGGCACCACCGGCCTGCCCAAGGGCGTCGAGCAGACCCACGGCGTCCTGGTCACCAACGCCCGCCAGTCGCAGGCGACCATGGGGGTCGGCGAGGACGACGTGGTCCTCGCGGTGGCGCCGCTCTTCCACGCGTTGGGGTTCAACACCGTCCTCGCCTGCGGGCTGCGCGCCGGCGCCACCGTGGTCACCATGCCCCGCTTCGACCTGGAGGACTTCCTCCGGGCCGTCCAGGAGCACCGGGTGAGCTTCACCATCGTGGTCCCACCGATCATGCTCGCGCTCGCCAGCCACCCGCTGGTCGACCGCTACGACCTCTCCTCGCTGCGCGTGGTCGGCTGCGGAGCCGCCCCGCTCGGCGCCGACCTGGAGCAGCGCGGTGCCGACCGCCTCGGCTGCGCCGTGATCCAGGGGTTCGGCATGACCGAGATGACGGCGACCATCGCCGTCAGCCCGGTCGGCGCTCCCAGGCGCGGGGCGTCAGGGCGGCTGCTGGCGAACACCCAGGCGCGCATCGTCGACCCGGCGACCGGCGCCGACCTCGGGCCGGGACGGACCGGGGAGCTGTGGGTGCGCGGCCCGCAGGTCATGCGGGGCTACCGGGACCGGCCGGAGGCGACCGCCGCCACCATCGACGCGCAAGGCTGGCTGCACACCGGCGACCTCTGCTACTTCGACGAGGACGGCTATCTCTACGTGGTCGACCGGCTGAAGGAGCTGATCAAGTACAAGGGGTACCAGGTCGCACCGGCCGAGCTGGAGCACCTGCTGCTGGCCCACCCGGCCGTGGCCGACGCCGCGGTGGTGCCGCGTCCTGACGAGGAGGCGGGGGAGATCCCGGTCGCGCACGTGGTCCCCCGCGCGGAGGTGACCGCCGAGGAGCTGCAGGCCTGGGTGGCCGAGCGGGTCGCGCCCTACAAGCGGGTCCGCGCTGTCCGGTTCACCGACCAGATCCCCAAGTCCCCGTCGGGCAAGCTGCTCCGGCGACTGCTGGTCGAGGCCGAACGCGCCCGTCCGGCGTAGTCCTACGACCCATCGCGACGCCCGCGCTCTTCGGTCCAGGCGACCAGCTCTTCGGCGTCCCACGCGTTGACCAGCAGGTCAGCGGTGACGCCACAGGCGAAGGCTCGCTCGCAGCCACCGAGCTGCCAGTCGAGCTGGCCGGGAGCGTGGGCGTCGCTGTCGACGGCGATCCGGCAGCCGGCCTCGACGGCCAGCCGGAGCAGCCGCTTGGGTGGGTCCTGCCGGTCGGGACGGGAGTTGACCTCGACGGCGACGTCGTAGGCGGCGCAGGCGTCGAACACCAGCTCCGGGTCGAACTCCGACTCTGGCCGGCGCTGGCCCTCCACCTTCCGGCCGGTGACGTGGCCGAGCACGTCGACCAGCGGGTTGGCCACGGCGGCGACCAGCCGCCCGGTCATCTCCACCCGTGGCATGCGCAGCTTGGAGTGGACGCTGGCCACCACCAGGTCGAGCTGGTCGAGCAGCTCCGGCTCCTGGTCGAGCGCGCCGTCGTCGAGGATGTCGACCTCGATGCCGGTGAGGATGCGGAACGGCGCCAGCGTCCGGTTGAGCTTGGCGACCTCGTCGAGCTGCGCCCGCAACCGCTCCGCGCTGAGCCCGTTCGCCACGGTGAGCCGCGGCGAGTGGTCGGTGAGGACGAGGTACTCGTGGCCGAGGCCGATGGCGGCCTCGGCCATCTCGGCGATCGGGCTGCCACCGTCCGACCAGGTCGAGTGGGTGTGGCAGTCGCCCCGCAGGGTGGCCCTGAGCGCCGCCGCGCCCTCGGCCACGGGCCGGCCCTCGGTGGCCTCCAGGCGGCGCAGGTAGACGGGCCGCTCGCCGGCGAGCGCCTCGCGGATCACCCGCTCGGTGACCTCACCAACGCCGGCCAGCGTCCGCAGGCCGCCAGGATTGGACGCGAGCCTGGCCAGCTCGGCCGGGTCCACCGCCTCGACCGCGGCGGCAGCCCGGCGGAACGCCCGCACCCTGTAGGTCGGCTCCTGCGCCCGCTCCAGCAGGAAGGCGATGCGGCGCAGCGCGTCGACGGGCGCCAGTGGCTCCGGCTCGGTCATGGGCTCATCATCGGACAGCCCCGGTCCCGCGGGCCACTGCTAGAGAAGCGGTCGTGGCCCTCGTCTAGCCACCGCCCGGCATGGCATGCGCGACCGCCCGGGCGGCCGGGGCCGCCGGGCGGTCGGGCAGCGCGGAGGAGCTACGAGGCGGAGGAGCTACGAGGTCGATGCCTCGTGCCAGACTCCCTCGTCCAGCGCGGCCCGCTGCTGCTTGCGGCGCATGGCGTAGGCGAAGCCCCCGACGAGAGCCACGAGGAACACCAGCTTCCTGCCCCGACGCGACTTGTGTTCGTGCTCGAGCTCGTGGCTGTGTTCGGGTATGACCTCGTCGTCGCGGTCCTCACGCTTCCGCGCCATCTGGGTCCCTCCTCGGGAACGGCGGCTGTGAGGGGTGGAGTGTAATCCTCTCGCGCTCGTCAGGCGCCTCGCAGCGCCCAGCCGTCCCGAGACGGCGTCAGTCGCCGGCGCCGAGCGCGGTGAGCAGGACCAGCACCAGCGTGGTGGCAGCCAGCAGGCCGTGGAGGACCACCACCGGGACGGGGAAGTGCTGCTCGGGAGGGCGGGCCCGACCGGCTCCGGCGGCATCGGCCACGGCGGCTTCGGCCACGCCGGCGGTCGCGGCGACCCGGCGGCCCTGCAGCCAGAAGGCCAGCATGGTGAACCCCATCAGGGCGACCACCAGCAGGGCGGCGAACGCCACCCAGGCGAGGGCGTCGCTATCGGTGGCGAGGTAGATGATCCACAGGACCAGGCCTCCCGCGGCGAGCAGGAAGTGGCCGAGGATCAGCGCGGGCGGGAACTTGCTGGTCGAGACCGCGCGGTCCCGCAGCCCACCCCGGCTGAGCCAGGTCCACAGCAGGACGAAGCCGCCAAGCGCGGTGACGACCCAGGTGATCAATGCCGCAACGCCCATCTTTCCCCTCCTTGTCGACCGAGCCGCGGTTCAGCGGCCACCGCCTGCCGAGCTCTCACCTCCGCGTCGCCGGCGTGGCTGTCAGCTCCGGTTCTGACCGGGACCGGACTGGAACGCGGTGGCCTGGGTGGCCTCGTCGGCCACGCGCACCCCGTAGCGGTAGGCGAGCCGGCCGCCGAGCCAGCCGGCGGCCGCCAGCAGGGCGAGCGCCACGGCCGAGAGCGCGATCAGCCAGGTGGCGACGCCGTCCGGCTCTTCGAGCCGTGCCTGGCGCAGCAGGAACGAGCCGCCGAAGGCACAGACCACCACAAGGTTCAGCGCCATGTGGAGGAGACCGGTGCGGAACGCCTTCGTCCCCATGGGGATCGCGACCAGGTCGAGAAAGCCGAACGTCGCCGCCACCAGGGCGCCAACCACGCCGAGACCGATCAGCCACCAGGCGCCCTTGGCGAACACCAGCGGCTCGTCGGACCACCGCGAGGCCAGGTCGAAGACGAAGCTGGCGACCCAGGCTCCGATCGGCACCGTGACCAGCACCGGATGGAAAGGATGCCCGTACGGCCCTGCCAGCCGGCTCACCGGGCGCTTGGCCTGATGGAGCTCGGTCACCATGCGCTTCTCCCCAGCCGAGGCATTTCACCAACGGACGTTAGTGTTTTTATGACAACCACGCAAGCGTCCCAGCTCATGGCGGTTCGTGCGGTATTCCGCCCAGCTTGGTTCGTGCTACCGTCGCACCATGCACGAACCTTCGCCGCTGGATGCGC
The DNA here is from genome assembly GCA_035535495.1 of Actinomycetota bacterium. Taxonomy (GTDB): domain Bacteria; phylum Actinomycetota; class CALGFH01; order CALGFH01; family CALGFH01; genus DASUZB01. The sequence continues at coordinate 12,842 of DATLQA010000176.1, forward strand.
TCGCGATGCTGGCGGCGCTGGACGACCCGGTGCGCCGCCGCCTGTACCGCTACGTCCGCCACCGCGGGCAGCCGGTGACCCGCGAGGAGGCCGCCGCCGACGCCGGCGTCTCCCGGAAGCTGGCAGCCTTCCACCTCGACAAGCTGGTCGACGTCGGCCTGCTGCAGGCTCGCTACGAGGCACCGCCGGACCGGCGGCCACGGGTCGGGCGGGCGCCAAAGGTCTACCAGCCGTCAGCCGCCGAGGTGCGGGTCAGCATCCCGGAGCGCCGCTACGACCTGCTGGCCGAGGTGCTGGTGGACGCGCTCGGCAGGCCGGACCAGGAGGGGATGGCCGAACGCGCCGCCAGGGAGGTCGCCGGAGCGCGTGGCCGCGACCTGGGCGACCGCATCCGCCAGGAGCGGCGGCTCGGGCGTCCCGGCGCGGAGCGGACCATGCGGGCGGCCGGCGAGGCACTCGACCAGCTCGGCTTCGAGACCGTCCCTGACGACCAGGGCTCGTTGATGCTGCGTAACTGCCCGTTCCAGGCGGTGGCACGACGGGCGCCCGAGCTGGTCTGCGGGATCAACCACGCGTTCATCGACGGGCTGGTCCGCGGCCTCGGCAACCAGACCGTCCAGGTCCTGCTCGTGCCCCGGCCTGACGGCTGCTGCGTGGAACTCCACCCGGCCCGTCCGGACGCCTGAGGTCGGCCGCTCAGCGGCGCTCCTCGCCGGCTTCGGCGGCGGCCATGCGGCCGAGCAGATCCGGCAACGCCTCGCGCAGCAGCTTCGAGCCCCAGCCCTGGCCGAGGATGTCGCGGATGGTGAGGCCGAGCTCCCCGCCGGCCGCGAAGCCGGCGTGCTCGAGCCGGAGCCGGGCGCCCTCCCCGACCGGCTCCAGGGTGAAGGTCACAGTGGTCACCGGCATGGGCGGATCGCCCTGCCAGCTCCACGCGATCCGCTTGGGCTCGCTCAGCTCGAGCACTTCGCAGTGGACGATCCCGCTGAAGCCCGGCTGCGGCTCGGCGCGGAAGGTGAACCAGTGCCCGACCTGTGGCAGGAAGTCGTTGGGCATCAGCCAGTCGGCCAGCGCCGCGCTGTCGGTCAGGGCACGCCAGACCCGCCCGGGCGGGTGCGCGTAGACCACCTCGT
>DATLQA010000177.1:0-11387 GCA_035535495.1 Actinomycetota bacterium
CGTTCAGGGTCCGGGATCTGTCGGTGCTCGTGCCGGGGTTGACGGCGCCGGGCACCCAGGGACCCTACCTGATGGTTGCGACGTGATGGGAGGGTGTGGAGACCTGGTGGTGGAGTGGGATGGCACGCTGGTGCTGACGACGCCGCGGCTGCTGCTGCGGACCTTCCGCCGCGACGACCTGCCGCACTACGCGGCGCTGAACGCCGACCCGGAGGTGGTGCGCTACCTCGGCGGCGCGCTGACCCGCCAGGACTCCGACGAGACCGCGGCGTGGGCGCAGGAGCTCCACGCGCGGGAGGGGTTGGGCCTGCTTGCGGTTGAACGCCGCGGGGACGGCGCGTTTCTGGGGATGTGCGGCCTGCACCACCTGCAGTCGTATCCCGACGACGTGGAGGTGGCCTGGCGGCTGGCTCGGGAGCACTGGGGGCAGGGCTACGCCACCGAGGCGGCGACCGGGTGGCTGGACCACGCCTTCGGCGTGCTGGGCTTGCCGCGGGTCATCTCGGTCACCGAGCCGCCGAACCTGCGCAGCCTGGCGGTGATGCGCCGGTTGGGGATGGTGTTCGACCACCAGGCCGAGGTCGAGGAGGACGGTGCGGTCTTCCAGGCGGTGGTGTGTGCGATCACCAGCGCGCGGTGGCGCAGCCGCGCCGAGTGGCGCGGCAGCTTCTACGACATCAGGTCATCGGGGAGACGATCCAGCAGGCGTACGGCATCGTCCGGTCCTGACCAGCCGGTCTGATCTATCTGCGCCTTAGGGCTGGCTGGTCAGTGGCTGCCTGGTCGTGGGCGGCGGCGCGGGTCCGGAAGGCGGCGATCCCTTCCTGCCAGGCGGCTTGGGGATCGGTGCCGGCCGGCAGGCGGTGGGTGAGTTCGAGCATGACCATGCCGTGGGCGAAGGCGAAGACCGCGCGGGCGAGCTGGGGGTCGCCGGTGGCGTGGAGCAGTGGCGCGGCGGTGCGTTCCTCAAGGCCGGTCGGGAGGCGGTCGCGGGGTAGCGGCTGGTCGGTCATGAGCCGGTACAGGTGGGGGTGGGCGAGCGCGAACCCGCGGTAGGCGGCGGTGATGCTGGCCAGTGGCTCGGCCGCGCCGTCCAGGGCGGTTTCGAACGCGGCGGCGGCGTCCTCGAAGCCGGTGGTGATGATGGCCGCCTCGAGGGCGGCCTTGTCGGGCAGGTGCTTGTACAGGGAGGGGGCGCGGATGCCGAGGCGGTCGGCGAGCCGGCGCATCGTCAGGGCCGCGGCCCCTTCCTGTTCGAGCAGCTCCCGGGCGGCCACGACGATCTGGCGGGCCCGAGGGGACAGCGGCTCAGCCACGCTGGAACCCTGCCGCGGTCCGCAGGCCAAAGCCCAGGCAGCGGTCGAGGCCGACATGGGCCAGGGCGTGCCGCATGGTCATCTCCTGACGGATTCGCCCCCGGTGGGGCCCGGCGGCTCGGAGGGCTGGGGGTGCTCGGCGCGGCGCTTGAGGGCCTGGTTCATCAGCTCGATGGCGGGCAGGGTGTGGCGGTCCAGCGACTTGGCCATCAGCGGTGCCAGCAGCCCGCGGAATTGTTCCTGCTGGACCAGACGGACCTGGCCGTCGCCGAGCTGCTGGATGGTGAAGGTGTGATCGCCGTCGAAGATGCCGGGTGCGAGCATGTGGCCGAGCCAGCGCAGCCGCCGGCCGGGGTCGGCCTCGAGCACGGTGGGGCGGAGGGTGATGCCGCGGCCGCCGACGGGTTGCATGCGGTTGGTCAGCCGCTCGCCCACGCGGGCGGTGCCGTGGGCCTGGGTGATGAACGGGTTCCACTGAGGATAGGCGGCGAAGTCGGTGAGGACCTCCCAGACCCGGTCCGGGGTGGCTTGGATGTCGATCTGGGCGTGGAGCTGCTTGGCCATGGTGCCCTCCTCAGAGGCTAACGCTGTTAGCCCAACCGTAGGCTAACAGCGTTAGCCTGTCAAGGAGGAACTTCCCGTGCGGTGGCGGCGGGTGTGGTCGGCGCGTAGGCTCGGGCGCGGACCGTGCTAGGTGGGGAGCCAGCGGTGCCCTGTACCCGCAATCCGCTCTAGCGGGGCTGAATCCCCACCCGAGGGCACGCGTCCGGAGGTCAGCGCCAGGCACGGGGTGTTGACGGTCAGGTCCCGCGCGACGTCACCTCGCGAACCGCGTCAGGTCCGGGAGGAAGCAGCGCTAAGTGAGCACTGACGGGTGCCGCGGGGTTGCCGGGCTCGAGCTACCGGTCTGGTAGGCGCTCCGGGCGACGCGTTCGACGGTGGGTGCACGGTCCGCTCATCTTCCCGCCCCGGGCAATGGTTTGCGGCCGGCGAGGGCGTCGCGGCGCGATGGTATTCTCGCCCCTCAACCAGCCGCTTCCCCCTCGCTACCACCCTTCCAGCCAGCGCGTCCGCGGACTCATCCAGCTCATGGCGTACATCTCGCTCTACCGCAAGTGGCGGCCCCAGACCTTCGCCGACATCTTCGGGCAGGACCACGTGGTCGGGACCTTGGTGAACGCCATCCGGACCGGCCAGGTCCACCATGCCCTGCTGTTCACCGGCACCCGCGGCACCGGCAAGACCTCGACCGCCCGGATCTTCGCCAAGGCGCTCAACTGCGAGCGGGGTCCGACGCCGGAGCCGTGCAACGTCTGCGAGCAGTGCCGGTCGATCACCGACGGCACCAACCTGGACGTGGTGGAAATCGACGCGGCCAGCCACGGCTCCGTGGACGACACCCGTGACCTGCGCGAGAAGGCGAGCTACGCGCCGGCGGCGGCCCGCTTCAAGGTCTACATCATCGACGAGGCCCACATGGTCACCCCCCAGGGCTTCAACGCCATGCTGAAGGTCCTGGAGGAGCCGCCGGAGCACGTCCGCTTCGTCTTCTGCACCACCGAACCGCAGAAGGTCATCGAGGCCATCCGCTCACGCTGCCAGCAACACGACTTCCGGCGCGTGCGGGCGGCCCGGCTGGTCGAGCACTTCGTCCAGGTGTGCGAGGCGGAGGGCGTGGAGGCCGAGCCGGCCGCGCTGGAGATGATCGCCAGGGCCGCCGACGGCTCGGTGCGGGACGGCCAGAGCCGCCTCGACCAGGTGCTCACGTTCGTCGGCGGCGGCCGGATCCGGCTGGACGACGTCGCCAAGGTGCTCGGCGCGCTCCCCGACGAACTCCGCTTCGAGCTGGCCGAGGCGCTCGCGGCCCACCGCGTCGGCGAGGTCTTCGCGTGTGTCGAGCGGGTCGCCGAGGCCGGCTACGACCTGCACCAGTTCGCCAGGGAGGCGCTGGAGCACACCCGCGACCTCTACGTCACCAGGGTCGCGCCCGAGTCGGCCACGCTGGTCGACGCGACCGCGGAGCGGCGCGAGCGCCTGGCCGCGCAGGCCGAGCGCTTCGGCCCTGGCGAGCTGGGCCGGGTGGTCCGCATCCTCGGGGACCTCTACCTCGACCTGCGCACCGCCACCGACCAGCGCCTGGTGCTCGAGGTCGGCCTGGCCAGGGCCGCCCTGCCCGAAGCCTCCCTGGACGCCGACGCCCTGCTGGCCAGGATCGAGCGGCTGGAGCGGCGCCTGGCCATCGGCCAGGCAGAGGCCGCCACCGGCACCCCGTCGCCGCCGCGATCCGAGGTGACCGCCGCTCCGCCACGACCGGGCGGGGGCGAGGAGGCCGGCCGCACCGCCGAGGTCCGTGCGGCACCGGCCACCGCCCAAGGATCCGGGGCCGCCGAGGGCGGCAGGACCGGCGGCGGTCGCCGCCGTGCCACCGAGACCGCGGCCGGCGAGCCGCCTGCCGAGGATGCCGCGCCCCCGTCGGGCGGTCGCCGTCAGGCAACGCCGGAGCCGAAGCCGGCTCGCGACCGGTCCGGGTCCCCTCGCCAGGCGGCGGCCGAGGAGCCGGCTCCCGACTGGGCCGCGCCGGCGCCGCCGGCGGCGCCGGTCGATCTGGACCTGGTGGTCCGCTCCTGGCCGCTGGTGCTGGAGAAGGTCCGCGCCGCCAGCCGGGTGGTGGCCACCTTCCTTGACCACGGCCGCCCGGTCGCCCTCGAGGGCCGCCAGGTGGTGGTGGAGTTCCCGCAGCAGGCCCGCTTCTACGCCGACGCCCTTGGCCAGGAGGGGCGCAGCCGGCGGGTCGACGCCGCCATGGACGCGGTGCTCGGCGGGAACCTGGAGATCCGCATCCGCCTCGGCCAGGGCACCGTCGAGCTGGCCGTGGAAGAGCCGCCGCTCGCCGGCCGGTCGGGCCCGCCCGACCTGGTCTCGGTCGAGTTCGAGGTGGACCCCGACAACGACGCGGGTGAGGAGCTGGACGCCGACGCCGACGCTCGCGCGGTGGCAGACTGGGCCGCGCAGCAGCTCGGAGGCGAGGTCATCGAGGAGCGTCCCAACGACGCCGAGACGCGCCGCTCCTCGGCTCCCAAGAAGCGGGGGTCCGGGGGCTCACGCAGCCGCAGGCAGTGACCGTGGCTGGCCGGCCAGGCGAGGAAAGGGGCAGCAGGTGAGCAGGGGTCGTGGTGGCTACGCCGGTGGCGGTGGCTTCAACCCGAATCAGATGCTGAAGCAGCTCCAGAAGGTGCAGCAGCAGATGGAGGACGCCCAGGCCAAGCTCGCCGAGGAGGTCGTCGAGGGCACGGCCGGCGGTGGCGTGGTCACCGCCAAGGTCACCGGCGACAGCCTGGTGGAGTCGGTCACCATCGACCCGTCGGCGCTCGATCCCGACGACGTCGAGATGCTCGGTGACCTGATCACCGCGGCGGTCAACGACGGGCTGCGCAAGGCCAAGGAGCTGGCCGCCGATCGCCTGGGCGGCATCACCCAGGGCATGGGTCTGCCTCCGGGCCTCGGCCTGTAGTCGGGAGTGGTTTCGTGCTGTACGAAGGGCCGGTGCAGGACCTGATCGACGAGCTCGGGCGGCTGCCAGGGGTCGGTCCCAAGAGCGCCCAGCGGATCGCCTTCCACCTGCTCAAGGTGGAGCCAGCCGACGCGGAGCGGCTGGCAAGGGCGATCCACGAGGTCAAGGCGAAGGTCCACTTCTGCAAGGTCTGCTTCAACGTCGCCGAGGGCGAGCTCTGCCGCATCTGCCGTGACCCGCGCCGCGACCCGTCCCTGGTGTGCGTGGTCGAGGAGCCACGCGACCTGGTCGCGGTCGAGCGTACTCAGGAGTTCAAGGGCCGCTACCACGTGCTCGGCGGCGCGATCAGCCCGATCGAGGGCATCGGCCCTGACGACCTCCGCATCCGGGAGCTGCTCCGCCGGCTCGAGTCGGAGGGCGTCCGCGAGGTGATCCTCGCCACCAACCCCAACATCGAGGGCGAGGCCACCGCCATGTACCTGGCCCGGCTGCTCACCCCGCTGGGCGTCAGGGTCACCAGGATCGCCAGCGGCCTGCCGGTCGGCGGTGACCTGGAGTACGCCGACGAGATCACCCTCGGCCGGGCATTCGCCGGCCGCCGCGACATGCCCGCGTGACCGCCGCGCGGCCACCGGCGGCGGCTTCGTTACCAGGCCGCGACGAGGGCGAAAGCGCCCTGTCTGCCTGCGCTTGGTAGGCTGCATCGTCGGGGGCAGCCCGCACTGAGGCTGGGCCTGGAACGCCGGGCAGTGCCGTCCGGGCCCCCACGAATCCCAGATCGCGTGGTAAGGGAGCCTCATGGCCCTGATCGTCCAGAAGTACGGCGGCACGTCACTCGCGGACGCGTCGAAGATCCGCCGTGTCGCCGAGCGAGTGGTGGCCACGCGCAAGGCCGGCAACGACGTCGTCGCGGTCGTCTCCGCGATGGGCCACCACACCGACGAGCTGGTCGAGCTCGCCCAGCGGGTCAGCCCGAACCCGCCACCGCGGGAGCTCGACATGCTGCTCACCGCTGGGGAGCGCATCTCGATGTCGCTGCTCGCCATGGCCATCGCCGACCTGGGGACGACCGCGAAGTCCTTCACCGGCTCGCAGGCCGGCATCATCACCGACACCTTGCACGGCAAGGCCCGCATCCTCGACGTGCGGGCGGGGCGGATCACCGAGGCGCTGGCGGCCGGGCACGCGGTGATCGTGGCCGGCTTCCAGGGCGTCTCCACCGAGCGCGACGTCACCACCCTGGGCCGGGGCGGCTCCGACACCACCGCGGTGGCGCTGGCCGCCGCGCTGGGCGCGGCGAGCTGCGAGATCTACACCGACGTGGACGGCGTCTACACCGCCGACCCGCGCATCGTCCCTGAGGCCCGCAAGCTGCACGCGGTCTCCTACGAGGAGATGCTGGAGATGGCCGCCTGCGGCGCCCGCGTGCTGGTGCTGCGCTCGGTCGAGTACGCCCGCCGCTACGGCATGGTGCTCCACGTGCGGTCGAGCTTTGCCGAGGCCACCGGCACCTGGGTCCGCGAGGAGGACGAACGCATGGAGAAGGCCATCATCTCGGGGGTGCCGCACGACACCTCGGAGGCAAAGGTGACGCTGGTCCGGGTGCCCGACCGGCCCGGGATCGCCGCCCGGATCATGCGCGCCATCGCCCGCCAGGGCGTGAACGTCGACATGATCGTCCAGAACGTCTCCCACGGCGGCCTGACCGACATCTCGTTCACCGTCCCAAAGGCGGACCTGCAGCAGGCGATGGTGGTGCTGGAGAAGATCCGTGACGAGGTCGGGGCTGGCGAGGTCCTGGCCGACCAGGAGATCGCCAAGGTGTCGCTGGTGGGCGCCGGCATGAAGTCGAACCCCGGGGTGGCGGCGGCCATGTTCGAGGCGCTGGCCGAGGCCGGCATCAACATCGAGATGATCTCCACCTCGACCATCCGCATCTCCTGCGTGATCCGCGCCGATGACGTGAGCACCGCGGTCCGGGCCATCCACGACCGCTTCCGCCTGTCGGAGGACGCCGACTACCGCCACGACCACCCGGACGGCACCGCCGAGATCCCGGTGGTCTCGTGAGCAGGAGCCTGATCCATTCGGGGGGGAGCCCGAGACAGCTCCCCCCCGAGCCCCCCCATCGGGTACCTGGACGGGATCCCTTCAGGTTGGCCCTTCGCCGGGATCCCTGGAGCGTACGGTCATGACCGTCGCGGTGATCGTCGGCGCGACCGGCGCCGTCGGCGAGGACCTGCGCCGCCTGGTGGTCGAGCGCGAGCTGCCGGTCGGGGAGGTCCGCCTGGTCGCCTCGCCCCGGTCGGTGGGCCGGCGGCTGCCCTTCGGGGACGGCGAGCTGGAGGTCGGCCCGCTCGCGCCGGAGGCGTTCGACGGGGCGGTGGTCGCGTTCTTCTCGGCCGGTGGCGCGGTGAGCCGGGAGTGGGCGCCGGTCGCGGCCGTGCGCGGCGCGGTGGTGGTCGACAACTCGAGCGCCTGGCGCATGCACCCGGAGGTGCCGCTGGTCGACGCGGACGTCAATCCCGGCGACGCGCGCGACCACCCGGCCGGCATCGTCGCCAACCCGAACTGCACCACCCTGGCGATCACCCCGGTGCTGGCCTGCCTGCGCGACCTGGCCGGGCTTGAGACCATCACCGCGACCTCGTTCCAGGCGGCGGGCGGCTCCGGGCAGCACGGCATGGAGGAGCTGGCCGAGCAGGCGGCCAAGCTGGTGGCCGAGCGGGACCTGCTGCGCCGCGGCGGCCGGCCGGAGGCCCTCCCCGCCGGCACGGTCTTCCCGCGCCCGATCGGGTTCAACGTGATCCCGCAGTGCGGGGACTTCGGCGAAGGCGGCTACACCGTCGAGGAGCTGAAGCTGCGTGACGAGCCCCGCAAGATCCTCGGCCTTCCCGAGCTGGACAGCCACCCGACCTGCGTGCGGGTGCCGGTGATGGTGGGCCATTCGGTCTCGGTGCGGGCGCTGTGCCAGCGGCCGGTCGACCTGGCCGAGTTGCACGAGCGGCTGCGCGCGGCGCCGGGGGTCACGGTCGCCGACGACCCCGCCGGGTACCCCACCCCGCTGGAGACGGCCGGCACCGACGGCGTGTTCGTCGGCCGCATCCGGGCCGACCTGGCCGACCCGAGGGCGGTGCTGTTCTGGTCGGTCGCCGACAACCTGCGCAAGGGGGCGGCGCTCAACGCCGTGCAGATCGGCGAGCTCCTGCTCGACGCCTGAACCCGAACTCCGTCCCGGCGGAATCCTGAAGGGGAGCGGACGGTCACGACGGGTTAGCATGGTGCCGGATGCTCGGAGTGGTCGGATCCGGTGCGGGGAGTGGCGATGCCGTCGATGATTGGGGGGCGGCCAGCCGCTGTGAGGCGCCAGGTCGAGTCATCGGTCGTCCGTATCGACGGTGAGGCCGGCGTCACCGTCGTGCTCGGCGCGTCGCCGGTGACCGAGCTGTTCTTCGCCCTGTGCGCCCACGCGCGCCTGGTCGAGCTCGACGAGGCGCAGCTCCCCTGGCACCACGCCTTCGCCAAGGCCCTCGACCGGCGGGGCGGGGCGCTCTTCGAGCGCTTCTACGGCGGCTTCGACCGCGGCCTGCTCCTCTCCGACCTGTTCGTCTGCGGTCCGCACCGCGACCTCGAGCGCTTCCCCGCCTGGATCGAGTCGCTCAGCGACGCCCAGTTCCTCTGGCTGGTCACCGGCAGGGAACCGCCCCGCTCGGCGATCGAGGGCGTGCTCGCCGGCCGGCTCGCCGTACGCGACCTGCACCTGCCGCCCTCGTACCGGGACGACGCCGGTTCGCTCTTCGAGGACCCGGCGGCCGCGCGCGCCCAGTTCGTGGAGCTGATCGGCTACGCCCTCGCCGCCGGCTGGGCCGAGGAGGCCGAGACGCTGCGGCCGTTCTGGCGCGAGGCGCTGCAGCGCCAGCAGGCCGACCTGGAGCAGGTCGGCCTGGTCGAGCTGCTGCGCCGCTTCGGCGACGCGCCCCAGATCCTGCGCCAGCTCTGCGAGCGGCGCAGCTCGGTCCGGCTGGAGCTGGTCCCCTCCTGCTACATCGGCGCCCGCTGGGCCAACGTCTACGGCCCCGGGCACATGGTCTGCGCCTTCCAGGTGCGGCCACCCGGCTGGTCGGTGGATGACACCCTCACGCTGGAGCTGGTGCGCCGGCGCGCCGACGCGCTGGCCGAGCCGAGCCGGCTGTCACTGCTGCGCATGGTGGCGCTGGGGGAGGCCACCGGCGGCCGCGCGCTCGCCGCCCGCTCGGGCCTGACCCCCGCGACCGTCTCCCGGCACATGGCCCAGCTCGCCCGTGCCGGCCTGATCCGCAGCCAGGTCCAGGGCCGCGAGGTCCGCTACGAGCTGGACGCGGCCGCGATCAGAGCGTTCGGCCCCCACCTGATGCAGATCCTCGGCCAAAGCCCGGTACCCGACTAGTAGAAGTCGGCGCTCCAGGGGCGTTGGCCGGCGTGGACCGCCTGCCAGAAGCTCACGTCCTCGGCGGTCATGCCGGTGACCACGCCGAGGGTGGCCAGGTCGGCGGCGTCGACGTAGCCGGTGAACAGGGCGGCCAGGCCGGCTGCGTCGGTGCGGGCGGCGGCACGGGCGTCGACCCTGGCGGCCTTGCCCTCGCCCCCGTCGGCCTCGATCGTCCAGGTGCCGGCGACCCACGGGCAGGTCTCGTCCGCGGCCACCTCGACGGTGAAGCGGCCGCGGGCCTGCTCCGGGTAGCCGCGGGCGGCGAAGGCGTCGGTCACGTCCAGCACCCGGGCCATGAAGCGGGCCTGACGGACCTGGCGCAGGTCTTCCTCGCGCAGCAGCAGGGCGAGCGGCTCGGGGTCCGGCCCCTTCCACACCACGGTGGCGTCGAGCGAGGAGAAGCCGGCCACCAGGGCCAGCAGCGAGCGCCAGCCGTCGGCCGAGACCGCCCCCCAGTCGAGCACCGCGACCTGGGCGACGGGCCCGTGCTTGCCTGCCTGCTCCTCCACTGTCAGCACGGCCCAGCCGTCGGGCCCGGCTGGCCCGTCGACCAGGTAGGCCTGGGGCGGGCCGGTGTCGCGTTGGCCGAGGATGAAGCTCCGCCACCAGCCCGCGTCGCGCTCCACCTGCCCGCTGCGGCCGGGCAGGACCCTGGCGAAGCGCTCCTGGAGCGGGGTGGGGTCGTCGGACGGGGCGAAGGGCACCGCCCGGAAGCCATCTGGCCAGCTCGACGGGAGGTGGCGGGCGCTCGTCTCGTACAGGGTCCAGGTCCCGGCGTAGGCGAAGCCGGCCCGCCGGTACAGGGGCACGGTGGCGGGGAAGAGCGTGGCGATCGCCGCGCCACGGTCGTGCGCCTCACCGAGCCAGTGCCGCACCAGCTCGCCGCCGGCCCCACGGCCGCGGTGCTCCGCCCTGACGGAGAGGCCGGAGACCTGGGCGGCGGGCAGCGGCCGGCCGCCCCACCAGACCCGGTGGCCGCGGGCGAGCAGCAGCCCGACGGCGGTGCCGTGCTCGTCCTCGAGCACGCGCAGCTCCTCGACGGGCGTCTGTGCCATGGCGCGGTGCATCGCCACCCCGACGGTGGGGTCGCCAAACGCGTGAGCGTCCTGGAGAGCCAGCGCGTGGTGCTCCTCCTGCCGAGCTGCCCGGTACCTGCGGGGCACGCGCACCTCCTCGGGTCGCTTCTGATCCACAACGCCGGGTGTCCGCCGGCGATTCCGGTCTTAGGTATTAATTTGCCCAAACGACAAGTCTGGTGTCATCGCGGGCAGGCGCACGGCGAGTTGCCGCAGCGCGGGCAGCCATCGGCATAACGGGCGGCGGCCTTGGTCAGGTCCACGCCGACGGTCGAGGCCACGCTGGCCAGCCAGGCGAGCGCGTCGCCGAGCTCGTGCTCCAGCTCGGCCTGGTCGCGGCGGCGCAGCGCCTTGGCCACCTCGCCGACCTCCTCGACCCACCAGCGGAAGGTGCCGTCGACCCCTCGGGCCCGGTCCCGCTCGCCGAAGGTCGCCTCGATCCGAGCCTGGAACTCGGCCAGCTCCACCCGCGCCTCCCTCCGTTGCCTCCCGGCCGCCAGGTGCCAGGGACCGCGTTGCCGGTCCGCGGCGGACGGCCTGCCTGGCTCCAGGGTAGGACCACGCCGCTCAGGAGCGCGGGGACGAAGGAAGGCGGCGGCGGTCCCGCCGAGTGGACGACGAGGAAGTCCTGGCTCCGGGCGGGCTCGCGCGATCGGGCCAGGCTTGCGTGCTGGTCGGGATGCCGGGATTTGAACCCTACCGGCCCGTTCACGGACGTCTCGCCGCGTCCACCAGTGTGCGCCTGAGCTGCACATTTACCGTGGAGGTGTATGAGGAGGTCCAGGCGTATGCGCACCGTCTGTGAGCAAATCGTGAGCAGCGCGCCCGAGACGTAATAAGAGCGAGGCCCTACGGAAGCCACCAGGTGCGTCAGCACACATCCAGCCAGGCATCAGCCCAAGCAGGATGACCACCACCTCCAGGAACTGCAGTCGCCCAGGCCACTGCTTACAAATTCCGTAGGTCTGCTCGCCTTCCTTGTTTGGGATGGCTGGAAGGCACACTCTGTGGAGGCT
>DATLQA010000178.1:0-6897 GCA_035535495.1 Actinomycetota bacterium
ATCTCCGGCGTCATGGCCGGCGGCAAGCCCATGCAGGGCACCGGGTTCCTGGGCTACGACGCCGCCGGCGTGGTCGACGAGGTCGGCGAAGGGGTTACCGGCGTGTCGGTCGGTGACGAGGTGTTCGGCCGCGGCCAGCACACCCAGGCCGAGTACGCCGTGCTGGACGCCTGGGCGGCCAAGGCGCCGTCGATCGACTGGGCGGTGGCCGCCGCGGCCGGTGTGGCCGGCGAGACCGCCGAACGCGGTCTTCGGCTGCTCGACGTCAACGCCGGCGACACGCTGTTCGTCGACGGCGGGGCCGGCGGCGTGGGCGCAGTTGCCGTGCAGATGGCCCTGGCCCAAGGCGCCAAGGTGATCGCCTCGGCCAGCGAGGCCAACCACGACTACCTGCGGGAGATCGGGGCGACCCCGGTCCTCTACGGCCAAGGCGTGGCCGAGCGGGTCCGGGCCGCCGCCGGCGGGCCGGTCGACGCCGTCCTGGACGTCGCTGGCAAGGCCCCGATCGAGGAACTGATCAGCCTGGTACCCGAACCGTCCCAGGTGGTCACGATCGCCAACTACACCGCCGGCCAGGCCGGCGCCCGCGTCACCGGTGGCGGCGCCGACAGCCACCCCATGCAAGCGCTGGCGCAGGCCGCCGAGCTGCTGGCCCAGAACAAGCTGGTCATCAAGGTGCAGACCTTCCCGTTCGACCGCGCCGCCGAGGCCTACCGCATCAGCCAGTCCGGACACGTCCGGGGGAAGCTGGTCCTCGTCCCCTGACGACAGCAGGCCCTTCGCCGAAACTGTCGTCGCCCGCCAGTTGAGACGGCCCTTGGGTATCCGGCGGCGGCTCCACGTGACTCGGGGGGCCACACAGGGGAGCCTTGCCAAAGATTTGCCAGAAACTGCGCCACCCGTAACCTCGCGTCGCTCCTTGGCCCGACCCTCCGCATCGCCCTCCACCTGGGCGGTTTTTTGGTCAAGTGAAGTGTCGAGCGGCGGCGTGAACCCCGGCGCATCCATGGTGAGGATGGGGTCGCGGCGCAGGCGGCCAGCAGCCGCCGCAAAGCTTCCTCCGGGACGACCGGGATGGGCCTGTCGGGCACGACGGGTGGCTTCATGCGCGCCATCGGGTTGACCGCGATCTCCTCTTCGTCCTCCAGCCAGCGGTACAGTGCCTGCAGCTGCTTGTAGCGCGTGGAAGCAGTCGCCGGCGACCAGCGGCTGAGCAGGCTGGCGATGAACGCCTCGAGGTCGGCGCGGGTGGCCTCGGTCAGCCCCCGCCCGTCGGGCTGGAGGAAGGCGGTGAACTGGCGGACGCCGACCAGGTAGCTGGCCACGGTGCCGTCGGAGAGGTTCTTGGCGCGCAGGTGCCGCTCGAAGGAGCGGCTGAGGCTGGCGGACGCGCTGCTTTCCATGACCGGAACGTAGCGCAGTGATGCGGCCTCCATCCGTTATGCGGCGCCCTGAGGCGGACGGCGGGCGTGCTGGACCAGGCGAATGCGCTGGTCGGCCGGGGTTTGGTGGGCGTGACAGGGCTCGAACCTGTGACCTCGTCGTTGTAAGCGACGCGCGCTACCACTGCGCCACACGCCCTCGGTCCCAATCTCCGCAGCTCAGAGGCACTGTTCCACGCCTGAGCCGGAGGAATGCGACGTGCTCTAGAGCATACCCGTCGGTTGGCCAGCTCAGGCCAGCGTGCGGGTGGACTGGCCGACCTCGATCAGGTGGCCGTCGGGGTCGCGGATGTAGCAGCGGATCTCGGCGGCGTGGACCTTGGGCTCGGTGAGGAACTCGGCACCCTTCGAGCGCCACTCCTCGTATACCGCCTGGATGTCGGCCACGCGGATGTTCAGGAAGGTGCTGGTGCGGGTGGGATCGGTCGGCGCTTCGAGGATCACCTCGGGCTTGTCGTCGGTCGGGCCACCGCCGACGTTGATGATCACCCAGCTGTTGGCCAGCTTCACGATGGTCGGCTCGCCGTCCAGCACCACCGTGCCGCCGAGCACGCCGGCGTAGAAATCGCGTGAGCGCGGGACGTCGGCCGACACGATGAAGTGGGTGAGCACGAACCCCTCGCTCGGGGCGGGAAAGTCCTCCGGTGCCATGTCCGCTCCTTGAACCAGGCCGACGACGTGACCGGCCCATGTTGCACCAGAGCCGGACCTGGTGCCGGCCGGGCGAGGCGTGCTCAGTCGGGGGTGAAGCCCGGTGGGGCCTTGTCGGCGTCGCCACCCTCCCGCAGCCAGGCGCTCCAGGCGACCAGGCTGCGGAGGAGGTCGCCGTAACCGGGGAAGTTCAGCGCCGCGTAGTAGTGCATCAGCGCGACCTGGCTGCGGCTCCGGTCGGCGACCACCAGCTCGACCAGGCCGCTGCCGGGCGGGATGTCGTGCGGCGGCACCGCGGGGAACCCCGCCACACGCAGCCACTGCTCGACCTCTCGCAGGACACCCGGCGCGACCGCGCCGGATGCCAGCTGCACCTCGCCGCGCTGGCGATGCTCGAACTCGAACTTGCCGTCCGCCCGGAGTCGCAGGGCGTCGAGACCGAAGTGCGCGTCCGGCGCCCACTCCGAGCCGACTCTGAAGGTGAGGGTCTTCCACGATGGCATGGCGGTACGCAACCAAGCCTCCACGGTTCGGGGCGGGGTGATCCCCGGGCCCCACGGGCAGCGCCGGAGAATCGACCGGCGCCGGCCCGAGCTGCCAGGGCCAAATCCGCCGTGGGCGACGGTGTTCGAGTCGACTGCCGTAACCCGTCCACCCGCCCAGGCGGGCTCAGGATGACGACTCCGCCAGACCGATGCTGTGACGGCCGTCACCTGGCGCCGGTGTCATCTGGCACCTCGACGCCGGCGCAGCGCCCGCGCGCCAGCGACGCGCCCCTGACCAGCATCGATGCCTTGACGCCCGTATTTTCTGGATCGGGCAGGGTGGTACAGTCTCGCTCTCCAGCCGGTGCGCGCCCCTGGTGGCGCTGGCGCCGCGGGCGAGCCGTATTTGGGGGGCGACATGGTCGACGAACGCGGAGACGCTTGGGAGCACGACCCCGGCCCGACAGAGGCGAGCGGCTGGGCCGCGCTGTTCGCCGAGACGCCCAACTACCGTGGCCTCGGGCGGGCGGTGGTCGGCCGGGAGGCGTTTCGCTGGCACCACGGCCCGATGTTCTTCCGTGGCCGCCTCGACGGCTCCGCCAAAGTCGTGCTGGTCGGCCAGGAGGGCGCGCAGGACGAGTCGCTGTCGCACCGCTCCTTCACCGGCGGCACCGGCGCGCGCATGCAGTACTTCCTGCGCCACATCGGGTTCGACCGGTCGTACCTGTTCCTCAACTCGTTCGTCTACCCGATCTTCGGCCAGTACAGCGACGATCTGCGCCCGCTGGCGCAAGACCTCCGCTCCCCGATCGTCCAGCACCGCCACCGGATCCTCGACAAGGCGGTGGTCGACGGCGACATTCGGCTGGTGGTCGCGGTTGGTCGGGCCGCCAAAGAGTCGATCGCGACCTGGGTCAAGGCCCACGGCGGCAATGCCGACCCCGAACGGCTGGAGAACGCCACGCTCGGCTCATTGCCTGGCAGGCTGCACCTGGTGGGCGTGGTCCACCCCGGCTCGGCGTCCGGCGGGTCGACCGGAGGTATCAAGGCCGACTTCCAGCGCGCCTGCAACCTGATCAAGGGCTGGGTCAACGCCGACCCGGGCTGGCTGCCCGCCGACCCAGGCGTGCCGCGCAACCTGAACGCCGCCTACCAGTACCGGTCGTCCGCGATCCCGTACCGGGACTTCCCGTTCGGCACCTGCCCGCGCCTCGGCCGCGGCGGCACCTCCAGCAACCGCACCGACGACCAGCGCGGCATCCGCCTGTTCTCCGCCCACGGCGTCTACAACGCCGCCGGCGCCAACCTCCGCGACCCTTCGACCGCCACGGGCAGCCGCGACGGCTACGACGACGACAACGGCGACCTGCCCTACGAGCCGCCGCGCGCGGCGGCTACCGGGTTCGACCCGGGCCCGCCGGCCAGCCTCGCGCGCCTCCTGCTCGGCCTCGAGCCCGGCTTCGCCTGGCCCGACTTCGCCTCGCTCGGCGTCACCTCCCACCCGTCGTTCGGCAGCGGCGCGATCTACCGCGGCCGTTTCCAGAGCCTCAGCCTGATCGTCCTCGCCGATCAGGCCTCCGACGACGACCTGTTCACCGGCCGGGCGCTCTCCGGCGAAGCCGGCCAGCGCCTCGACAAGTTCCTGCGCGCCGCCGGCCTCACCCGCCGGTACCTGATCCTGCGCACCCTCCCCGTCGACACGCTCGACCTGACCCAGGCCAAGCGGAACAGCCTGGTCGACCAGCCGGCGGTGCGTGCGCTCCACCGCGAGCTGCTGCGGCGCGTCCGCGCCCAGAACCCAGATGTGGCCGCGCTGCTCGCCGTCGGACCGGGCGCGCGGCGCCTGGCGCCGCAGGTCGCCCCGGCCGACGTCGGCGTGATCGAGCTGGCGGCACACGGCGCGTCTGGCGCGGCGGCCTCCTGGCAGGCCGCGCTCGACCAGCTCGCCACCCGCAGCTACCCCAAGGACCTCTCCAACCCCAGCTTCCAGCTCCCGAGCGGACGGGGCCAGCTGCCACGCATCGACCTCCCCTATGGGTCGCTCCGCTGGCTCGGGACCTCGGGCGACCGCGCCGTCCGGCCGATCGACCTCGACATCGACAAGCCGTCGCCGGACTACCTCAAGCTGTTCGCCCCAGCCTGGGTGGCGGCACTGGCACCGGCACCGCTCACCTCCGCCGAGCAGGCGGCGGCGGACCAGCTCGACTGAGCGGCGCCGAGCCTTCGTACCGGCGCCGACACGGCTGCCCGATCGGTGCAGGATCGGCCGCCACCATCAGCCGGCGCCGGTCCAGCCGGTCGGCCACCGCGCCGGCCGGCAACCCGACGCACAGGTACGGCACGGCTTCGGAGACGGTGACCAGTCCCGTCCAAAGGCTGGACCCGGTGATCTGGTAGACCAGCACGGGCAGCGTCACGACGGTCACCACCGACCCCGACAGGGAGATCACCCGGGCCAGCCAGTAGCGGTGGAACGCAGGGTCGTGGCGCAACGGCAGCCGGTGATCCGGCGAGTTCGCGCCGCTCACGCGCGCCGCCGACGAGGACGCCTGCCGAGCGGCGCCATGCGGCTAGCCGGCCGGCACGGCCGGCTCGGCAATGCGGCCGGCGGTGACCTCCAGGCGGCGGGTGAGGCGCAGGCCGGTCAGCAGGCGGCGGTCGTGGGTCACCACCACCAGGGTGCTGTCGTAGCTGGCAAGGGCGCGCTCCAGCTCTTCGATGGCGTCGAGGTCGAGGTGGTTGGTGGGCTCGTCAAGGACCAGCAGGTTGGTGCCCCTCGCGACCAGGACCGCCAGGCCCGCCCGGGAACGCTCGCCCGGCGACAGGTCCGCCTCGGCCCTGGCGGCATGCTCGGCCCCGAGGTCGAACTTGGCCAGCAGGGCACGGGCCTCCTCCACGCTCAGGTCGGTCTGGGAACGGAGCGTGTCCAGCAGGGTGCCAGGCCCGGCGCTGCGGTCCTGGCCGAGATGGCCGACGACCACGCCGGCGCCGAGGCGGGCGCTGCCCGCCGTCGGCCGCAGTTCGCCGGTGAGCAACCCGAGCAGGGTGGACTTCCCGGCGCCGTTCGGCCCGGTGAGGGCGAGCCGGTCGCGCCAGCGCAGCTCCAGGTCGACCGGGCCGAGCCGGAAGGCGCCGCGCTGGACGACCGCGCCGGCGAGGCTGGCGACAATTTCGCCGCTGCGGTGCTCGGCCCGTAGCGGCATGCGCAGGTCCCAGCCTTCCCAGGGCTTCTCTGGGTCGCCGAGGCGCTCGATGCGGCGCTCGATCGCCTTGGCCTTGGTCGCACCGGCGGTGGCCCGTTCCTTGCGCCGGGCGGCCAGGGCCTTGTCGTTGTCGGTGCGCCGCTCGCCCCGGCGGCTGGCGGCCCACTCGCGCTTCTTGCGGGCGGACGCCTCGAGCCGCACCCGCTCCGCCTTGGCTTCCTCGTAGCTGGCGTAGGCCTGCTCGCGGCGGCGCCGGCGCTCCTCCTGGTAGGCGTCGTAGCCGCCGCCGTACTCGGCCAGGCGGTGGCTGTGCAGGTCGAGCTCGGCGATCCGGGTGGTGGTGGCCGACAGGAACGCGCGGTCGTGGCTGACCAGCACCACGCCCTGGTCGGACCCTGCCAGGAAGGCTTCCAGGCGCTCCAGCCCGTCGAAGTCGAGGTTGTTGGTCGGCTCGTCGAGCAGCAGCACGTCGAAGCGGGCCAGCAGGATGGCCGCCAGACCCGCCTTGACCCGCTCGCCGCCGGAGAGCCTGGCCACGGGCATCTCCAGGGCGTCGGCGCGGAGCCCCACCTCGGCCAGCACCCGCGGGGCGCGGGCATCGTGGTCCTCACCGCCGAGGGCGAGGAAGCCGGCCAGGGCGTCGTCATAGGCCTGCAGCTCCGCCGGGCCAGGGTCGCGCCGCATCGCGGCCAGGGCGGTCTCCATGGTGGCCTCGGCGGCGGCCAGGCCGGTCCGCCTGCGCAGGTAGGCGGCGGTGATCTCGCCGTCGAGCGGGTCGGGCTCCTGCGCCAGGTAGCCGACGCTCAGGCCTGGTGGCGAGCGCTCGACCGTGCCGGAGGTGGTCGCCTCCAGGCCGGCGAGCACGCGCAGCAGCGTCGACTTCCCGGCGCCATTGCGGCCCAGCACGCCGATCCGGCTGGCGCGGTCGACCACCAGGTCGACCGCGTCGAGCACCACCTGGGCGCCGCGGACGAAGGTGAGGTTGCGGGCGGTGAGCATGCCTCCAGCCTGGCACGGCCCCCGCCCTGCCCGCAGCCGAGATTCCTGGCCTCGAACCGGGTGGCGGGAGCGGTGGCCACTTGGCGAAGATCGGACCAGGGTTGCCGTGCGGCCGGA
>DATLQA010000179.1:0-24560 GCA_035535495.1 Actinomycetota bacterium
GTCGCGACCAGCGCCACCGCGAGCGCGGTCCTCGGCCGGTCCTCGTCCTCGAGGAGCTCGGCGACCCGGGGGACCCGCGGCCGGGCGCGCCGGTGGACCGCCGCCCGGCTCGCCCTGGTCCCGTGGACGCCGCCCGGCTCCGGGCCGCCTTCACCCGGCTGGCGCTGGAGGTCGGTCCGGCCCGCCCACGCGTCCGCCTGCCCGCCCGGCCCGAGCAGCAGCGTCGCCTGGTCCGCCCCGCTCGTCCACGGAGCCGTGGCCGGCTCCGCCGGCGCCGTACCCAGCACGCCGGCGCCGGCCGCGCGGCCGGTGGTGCCCGAGTCAGGGGTGGCCCCGGCGCTCCACCCGGCCATCCCCGGTTGCGCGGCCATCCCGGACGGCGGGGCCACCCCGGCTCCGAGCGGTTGGGTGGCCGCCGGCGCCGGGACGCCGGCCAGCGCCGGCTGCTCGGCCGATGGGCTCAGGACGGCGGCCGCTCCGGCCGTCTGCTGCGGCGGAGCGTGGTCAGGGGCCGCTGCGAGCAGCATGCGGGCGGCGTCGGCGGCGGTCGGGCGCTCGGCCGGGTCCGCGGCCAGCAGGCGGGCGAGCGCCTGCGCGAGCCAGTCGGCCACCTCCGGCGCCACCCACGCCTGCCCGGTCCCGACGTCGCCCGCTGGCGGGCTGCCGGTCGCCGCGTAGTGCAGCGTCGCCCCGACGGCCCAGACGTCCACACCAGGGCCGGCCGGCCCGCCGGTCCGCAGCTCCGGGGCGAGCACCCTGGACGAGGTCGTGGCCCCGCCGCGCAGGGCGCGCGGGTCGAGCCGGACGGCGCCGGTGCCGACGCCGACCAGCCTGGCCGCGCCCGCGGTGGTCACCAGCAGGCAGCCGGGGCTGACCGCACCGTGCAGCACACCGACCTGGTGCAGGGCGGCGAGGGCGCCGAGGACGTCGATGCCGAGCTGCGCCACCCGCCGTGGCGGCAGGGGCCCGTGCCGCCCGACCAGCTCGTGCAGGGTGATCCCGTCCACCAGCTCCATCACCAGGAACGGCTCGCCGTGCTGCAGGACCATGTCGTAGAGGTAGGCGAGCGCCGGATGATGGACGCCGGCGGCGACCGCCACCTCGTGGCGGATGGTCGCGGCCAGCCTGGGGAGCTCCTCGGCGGGCAGCCAGTCAGGCGGGCGGAGCTGCTTCAAGGCGACCGGCCGGCCGGTGTCAAGGTCGCGGGCGCGCCAGATCACGCCGAGCCCGCGGCCGTGGAGCATCGTCTCGAGCGCGTAGCGGTCGGCGACGGACCGACCGTCGTCCCCCTGCCACATGGGCGGGAGGCTACAGCGACGCCCACCCCGGCCACCAGCCGGCCCGGTCGGGACGCCGTCCGCGCAGGTCACCGGCGTGCCGACGGCGCCCTGCCAGGCGCGCACAAGCGTCTGAACAGCTCATTTGGATGAAATCCCCTACGGGGCCGGGCCGCGCGCCAGACGGGGTGCGGGGTGCTAGGTCGGCGGGTCCCTGAAGGTCACGGTGACCTCGGTGTAGCCGAGCGAGCGGAGCATGCTCCGCAGCATCTCGCGGGTGTTCTGCTCGGCCCTGGCGATCAGCTCGCTCTCGTTCGCCGCGGCGAGGAGCTTCCGCTCGGCCAGCTGGTACAGCTCGCGCTCGCTGGTCGGGTTGTCGGAGAACACCGAGCCGAGCCGGTCGAGCGCACCGCGCTCCCGGTTGGCCACGTAGCTGCGTCCCGGGTCCACGTGCGGCTTGGCCAGGCGGGCGTGGGGCAGGGTGATGGTCGCCGAGCGCCGGTCCTCGGACACCTTGACGGCACGCGCGTCCAGGCGGGAGAAGTCCACCTCGGCGTCGAC
This sequence comes from Actinomycetota bacterium, assembly GCA_035535495.1. Lineage (GTDB taxonomy): Bacteria > Actinomycetota > CALGFH01 > CALGFH01 > CALGFH01 > DASUZB01. The sequence goes on from DATLQA010000179.1 coordinate 1,839, forward strand.
CGTGCCGGCGGCCACGAACAAGGTCCGCTCGCCCTTGAGGAACGGCGGGATCAACCCCGAACGCTTCTCGATGTCCACCAGCACCTCGAAGTTGCCGGTCGCCGCCTTGTGGACGCTCAGGTCCTGGATCGACCGGAGCAGGACCGGCTGGCTGCGGTCGACCGAGCGGGAGGCGAACGGGTTGGGCAGCGACGGCCACAGCCGCAGGTCGGTGAGGCGGCCGAGCGTGACCACCGCGAGCACCACGGCCACCAGCACGGCCAGGATCCAGGCGGGCCGCCAGGACCGAGGCTGGCGGGGAGCCGGCTCGGGCCGGTCGAGGCGGACCGTGGGCGACTCGGCCTGGCGGGTGTACCGCTCGCCGGTCCCCTGGGACCATCTCCCATCGTCCGGGTCAGTGCCCATGCTCCCCTTCTACCCGCTGGGCCACCGCGCCAAAGGTCGCGCTGCCCGTCGTTCCGCCCAATCCTGCCACAGCCAGGCGGCCGTCGATGTCCGATAACCGGTGCGATTCCAGGACTCCAGAGCCGCCACCAGGGCCAGGCGTCGGCCGCCCTCAGTCGGCTCGCAGGAGGACCACGGTGATGTTGTCGGGACCGCCGGCCTGGTTGGCCGCGTCGATCAGCGCCCGGCAGGCGGCATCGCCGTCGTCGTTGGTGATCAGCAGCTCGGCGATGGCCTCGTCGGTGACCGGCTCGGTGAGCCCGTCCGAGCAGAGCAGGATCTGGTCGCCCGGCTGGAGGTCGAGCGGGCGGAGCAGGTCGACCTGGGGCTCCGGCTCGAGTCCGACCGCGGTGATCAGCACGCTGCGGAACGGGTGGACCGCCGCCTCCTCGAGGCTGAGCCGCTGCTGCCTGACCAGCTGGGCGACCACGGTGTGGTCGCTGGTGAGCTGGCGCAGCGGCTCGCCGTCGCGCAGCAGGTAGGCCCGGCTGTCGCCGACGTGGGCGATGGTGAGCTGGTCCTGGTGCAGCAGCGCGGCGGTCAGGGTGGTGGCCATGCCCGCATAGGCCGGATCGGAGGCGCCCTTCTCGATCACCGCCCGGTTGGCCGCCTCGAACGCCTCAGCCAGCGCGTGCCTGGCCTCGTCTGGGTCGGGTGGCGGCTGGTCGAGCTTGGCGATGACCTCGATGGCGGTGTCGGAGGCGATCTCGCCGGCCCGGTGCCCGCCGAGGCCGTCGGCCACGGCGAACAGCGTGGTCCCGCAGTAGTGGGCGTCCTCGTTGCCTTCGCGGAAGCGGCCACGGTCAGTTGCGGCGAACCCGCTGACGTGCATCCCACCGGCCTCCTTGCTCCTGGTAGCGCGCATCATAGGCGTTCGCGGGTCGCCATCCCGCCACGGCGACGTGACGATCTGCTCGCTTCCGAAAAGGGCCACGGTGGCGCGGGAGCGCTGGACCGGCGGCAACCAGGTCCGGCCTGGTCCTCTACCCTGGGCGGATGCACCAGGCCCGCCAGAGCGACCAGGCCCAGGCCGCGTGAGCGCCACCACCGAGACCGCGCTACGCCGCGCCCATGCCGGCACCGCGCTGGTCTTCTTCGTCCACGGCGCGTCGATCGCCACCTGGGTACCGCGCATCCCGGCGATCAAGGAACGCCTCGGCCTGACCGAAGGGTCGCTCGGGATCGCCCTGCTGGGCATCGCCGCCGGCGCGCTGGTCACCATGCAGCTCGTCGGCCCGCTGCTGGCCCGCTACGGCAGCCGGCCGGTCACCAGGGTGGCGGCCTTCGCGAACGCGTCCCTGCTGCTCGCTCCGGCGCTGGCCTGGAACCTGCCGTCGTTGCTGGTGGGCCTCGGCCTGTTCGGGGTCAGCATCGGCCTGCTCGACCCGGCGATGAACGCCCACGGCGTGGTCGTCGAGCAGCGCCGCGGCCGGCCGATCATGGCCGGGCTGCACAGCATGTGGAGCATCGGCGGGCTGGTCGGCTCGGCCGCCGCCGGCCTGGCGGCGCGTGCCGGCTGGGATCCCTTGCTGCACTTCACCGTGGCCGCGGTCGTGCTCGGCACGGTGGCGGCGGTCGCCACCCGCGAGCTGCTCCCGGCCGAGGTCGACGCCGTCCCGGTTCCAGCCGAGGGCGGCGACCAGGCGCTCGGCGCGGGCGGTGCCGCCAGCCGGTGGGGGAGGGCGGTGCTCCTGCTCGGACTGATCGGCTTCTGCTCCTTCCTCGCCGAGGGCACCGCCGCGGACTGGAGCGCCCTGTACCTGCGGGAGCTTGGCGCGAGCCCAGGGGCGGCGGCGGCCGGGTTCGCCGCGTTCTCGCTGTGCATGGCCGCCGGCCGCCTGGTCGGGGACCGGCTCACCAGCCGGTTCGGTCCGGTCCGCCTGGTCCGTGACGGCAGCCTGGTCGCCGCCGGCGGGCTCGGCCTGGGCGTGGTCGCTGGCAACGAGCTGGTCGCGGTGGCCGGGTTCGGCCTGCTCGGTGCCGGCCTGGCCGCGGTGGTCCCGATCGCCTTCAGCGCCGCCGGCAACCTCGGCGGCCCTGGCGGGGTCGGCATCGCCCGGGTCGCCAGCCTCGCCTACCTCGGCACCCTGGCCGGCCCGCCGGCGGTCGGGTTCACCGCCCAGGCGACCAGCCTCCGCTTCGCGCTGCTCATCCCGGTCGCCCTCTGCGTGCTGATCGCGACCTGCGCCGCCGGCGTCATCCCCGCCGGCGGCTCCCGCGGCGCCGCCGTCCGGTGAGCCAGGCGGCACCGCCGCCGCACGGAGGCTGGCCCGGCCGCCGGCCGAAAATCCGGCGCAAACCCGGTCGGCGGTGGGTCGGGAGGGAGAATAATCGGGGGGTCGACGCCCGCCACCCGATCCGACAGGACTGCTCGTGCCCGACCCGGGCTCCGGCCCGCACCGCCACCCGGCCGGCCGTGGCCGCCCGGCCGCCACCGGCCCGCCGCGGGACCCGGCCGGCCCGGACCGGCGCTGGCGGGCGTTCCGCCAGCTCGCCCTCACCCAGGCCACCCACGCGGCCGGCGACGTGCTGGTCGCCGTGGCCCTGGCCGACACCCTGTTCTTCTCGGTCCCGGTGGGGGAGGCGCGCGGCAAGGTCGCCCTCTACCTGGGGCTCACCATGGCGCCGCTGGCGGTGCTCTCGCCGCTGGTCGGCCCGTGGCTGGACCGGCGCAAGGGCTCCTACCGGGCGGCGATCATCATCTCCATGGCCGCCAGGGTGCTCCTGGCCGTGCTGCTGTCCAGCCGCACCGACCGGCTGCTGCTCTACCCGCTCGCCTTCGGCCTGCTGGTGCTGTCCCGGGTGCATGCGGTCAGCCGCGCCGCCCTGGTGCCAGAGGTCACGCCGCCGGGCCGGACGTTGCTGTGGGCCAACGGCCGGCTGGCGGTGATCGCGGTGCTCGGCGGCACCCTCGCCGCCGGGCCGGCGCTCGGCCTCAACCACGTCCTCGGCCCGACTGGAGCGCTCTGGGCGGCGGCCCTGGTCTTCGCGAGCGGGGCGGTGGCCGCCGCCAGGCTGCCGCTGGCCGAGGGCGCGGGCCAGCGCCGGCCGGACCGGCCGGTGCTCTACCGCCAGCTGCTCTCCTCGCGCCTGGCGGCCGGCGGCGTGGTGATGGCCACGCTGCGGGCGGCGGTCGGGTTCACCACCTTCCTGCTCGCCTTCCTGCTGCGGGCGGAAGGCGCCGGCGGCAGGGGCCTGGCGGTGGTGATCGTGGCCGCCGCCGTCGGCGGGTTCGCCGGCACGGTGGTCGCGCCGGCGTTGCGGACCACCTTCTCCGAGTCCCTGCTGCTGCTGGTCGCCCTGCTGGTCGTCGGGCTCGCCGCCGTCTGGGCGGCCAGCAGCTTCGGGCTGGGAAGCGCGGCCGTGCTCGCCGCGGTGGTGGGCCTCGCGGCCGCCGCCGGCCGGCTCGCCTTCGACAGCCTGCTGCAGGGTGACGCGCCCGAGTACGTGCGCGCCCGCAGCTTCGCCCGCTACGAGACCACCTTCCAGCTCTGCTGGGTGATCGGCGCCGGGCTGGCGGCGGCCCTGCCCTTCCAGCCGGCCAGCGGGCTGGCCACGCTCGCCGGCCTGTGCGTGGCCGGCCTGGCCATCTCCGCGCGCGGGCTGCTCCGCCACCGCCAGGCGGCCGGCCGCCGTGGCACGCCACCCCGCAGCGAGCGCGAGTGGGCGGTCCGCGGCGTCCTGCGGCGCGAAGCCGCCCTCCGCCGCGTCCCACCCCCCGACCACGACCACCCCGAGCAGCCGGGCTGAGTTCAGCAGCGTGGGCGCGGCTGCGCCCGTGGCGGATCCCGCTACCGCCGCCGCCGCAGCCGGCGCGGCCCGGACTGCGTCCGCGGGCGTAGGCGCAAAGCCTCCGCCGGGGCGACGACGGCGGCGCGGTTTCGCCCGATCATCTTCACGCAGGCACCCGAACCGGCGGCCGGTCCCGGTCTACAGGGGCGGGAGCCGACTAGCCGAACGAACCTGGAGGTGACTCGACATGGCCATGCGCCACCGCCACGACGGCGGCCCTGCGGCCACCCTGACCGCCGTCCGCCCGCCCGCGCCCACCGGCATCGACGCCGGCAGTGCCCTGATCGACCTGCACGTCGCCGCGGAGCGGGCGTTCGCCCGCTACGACGCGGCCGAGGGCAGCCACCGCGGCCGCTTCCAGGCGGTCCGCGCGATCTCCAACGCGCTCGCCGTCCACCATGCGGTCGAGCAGGAGCTCGTCTACCCTGCCCTGCGCGAGCGTACCGCCCGCCACGACGGCCTGATCGACCGCGAGGTGGAGCAGAGCCACCTGCTCGACCTGCTGCTCGTCGAGCTCGGCCGTATGCTGCCGAGCGAGCCCCGCTACGACGCCAAGGTGGGCCTGCTGGTGGAGCTGTTCCGCCAGCACGTCCGCGACCAGGAGACGACCCTGCTGCCCGAGCTCCGCCGCCGGCTCGACGACGACGAGCGCGAGCAGCTGGGCGCCGAGGTGACCGAGCGGGCCAGCCGCCTCAGGGCGGGCCCGCAGGGTTGATGAGAGGAGCCAGTTCATGACCAGGGCATCCACCGTCGTCCAGATGCTCATCCGCGCGTGCTTCGTGGTCCAGCTGGTGCTGGGCGGCCTGTTCTGGATCAACAACGCGCGTGGGCTGGTCCCGCTGCACCAGCTGGTCGGGTTCATCCTGGTGATCGCGATCTGGACCCAGGCGGGGCTCGCCGCCCGCGCCGGCGTCAGCCTCGGGCTGGTCGCGTTCACGGTCGTCTGGGCCCTGGTGGTGCCGATCCTGGGGCTCAGCCAGACCGAGCTGCTGCCCGGCTCGGCCCACTGGGTCATCCAGGTCGTCCACCTGCTGGTCGGCATCATCGCCGTGGGCCTGGCCGAGCGGCTGGCCACCGGCATCCGCGGCCGGACCCTCGCCCGGTCCTGAGCACCGGGCCACGCCGTCCCGACGGTGGCTGTCATCTTTAGTTGACAAGGGCGCCCTGTCAACCTAAGCTGACAGCATGACCGAGACGACGACGACCGCGCTGGCGAGCCCGGACCCACGGGTCGGGCTGCGAGCGGTGGCGGCACTACGCCAGCTCCTCGAGCAGCTCGAGGCCCTCCAGGTGGACAACGCCAGGGCCAAGGGCTGGTCGTGGCAGGAGATCGCCGAGATCCTCGGCGTCTCCAGGCAGGCGGTGCACAAGAAGCACGCCGCCCGGCTGCGCGGCCGCTGACCCAGGAGGGCATGGCATGTTCGAGCGCTTCACCAAGCCGGCCAGGGGGGTCGTGGTCGCGGCGCAGAGCGCCGCGCGGCGGCTGGGCGACGACCACATGGGCGACGAGCACCTGCTGCTCGGCCTGCTGGCCGGCGGCGCCAAGGGTGGGGGAGTGGCCGCCAAGGTCCTGGCCGGCCTGGACGTCACCACCGAGGCGGTCGAGCGCGAGCTGGCCGCCAGGCGCCCGCCGGCGGGTCGGCTCGGCCCGGCCGACGCCGAAGCGCTGCAGACGGTCGGCATCGACCTCGACGCGATCCGCCGCAGGGTCGAGGAGACCTTCGGCACCGGCGCGCTCGAGCGGGTGAGCCGCCGCCGCAGGGGCCACCTGCCGTTCGAGAAGGCGGCCAAGCGCGCCCTGGAGGGCGCCGTCAGGGAGGCGGTCGCCCTCGGCGACCGGCACATCGGCTCGGAGCACATCCTGCTCGGGCTGCTGCGGCAGCCCGATGGGTCCGCCGTCGCCATCCTGCGGGCGCTGGGCGCCAGCCGTGAGGACGTCCGCGACCGGGTGCTCGCCGAGCTGCCCGAAGCCTCCTAGCCCGCCCAGGGAGCTCTCAAGTCCGATAATCCATGCACATCTAAGACACCAGGACCCGGCGCACCCTCGCACGATCCCACCGGCACGGCCAGAACGGCCGGCGGGAGCGACGCCGGCTCCGGCTCGCGTGAACGCCCGTCGGCGCGGACGGCGTCCTGGCCGGATGCTATGGTCTGGCCGGCGACGCCTCGCGCCTGACTCCCTGACCGGGCGACCACGCCGCCCGGCGGGCGGGAGCGAAGGGGGCGCGTGTCCTCGAGGCGGCCAGGCACGGTTGGTGCCCGGCGCTCGCCTTGGCGCGTGTCGACCTTCCTCGCCAGGGCGGAGGGTCCGCGGGAGCGTGGGACCCGCGGGCCGTCCGCCGCGAGGAGCGCGACATGACCAAGCAGAACAGCCTCAAGCGCCTCGTGCGGGCGCGGATGGCGGCCACCGGGCAGAGCTACACCACCGCCCGCCGCGTCGTCCTTTCCCAGCTCTCCGGCGAGCGCTTCGGTGGGGTCGTCGCCGACGGCTACCTGCACCTGCCAGGCGTCCACCCCGAGTGCGCCGCCCTGCGCGTGCTGCTGGCCAACTCCGGGGTCCTCGCCCCCCACACCGGCGAGCCGCCCAGCGAGCCCCTGGTCTTCGGGATCGCCGGCGGCGCTGGCGCCGGCGCCATGGCCTTCCGCTACGAGCGCGAGGACGTGAGCAGCTTCTACGTCACCGGCTGGAACCCCTTCCAGTCCAGCGCCCAGGCTGCGTGCGAACGCCTCGGCATGGGCCCGACGGTAAGCGAGACCACCGGGGCGCGCACCGCCGCCGCCCGGCTCGGCGAGCTGCTGGCTGAGGGCGTGCCGGCGATGGCCTGGGTCGACCTGGCCGAGCTCGGCTACGCCGCCCTGCCGCCGCTGTACAGCGGCGGCAGCTACCACACCGTGGTGGTCTACCGCTACGACCCCCAGGGCGGCACCGCCCTGCTCGGCGACCGTGCCCGCGGGCCGGTCGAGGTGCCGGCCGAGCGGCTCGCGGCCGCCCGCGCGCGCATCCGTAAGCAGCGCAACCGGCTGCTCAGCCTCGGCAGCACCGAATTGGTCGTCAACGTCCCCGGCGCGGTCAGGGCCGGCCTGCGCGCCGCCGCCGACGGACCGGCCAGCCCGCCGACCAGCGCGATGACCCTGGAGGGGGTGCGCGCCTGGGCCGCGCGTCTCCACGGCACCGCGGCGAAGGACGGCTGGCCGCGGATGTTCCCGCCAGGCAGGCACCTGTGGGGGGCGCTCCGCGCCGTCTACGAGTTCGTCGAGCACTGGGGCTCGGGCGGCGGCCTGATGCGCCCGATGCACGCCGAGTTCCTGCGCGAGGCGGCGGTGCTGCTCGGCGACCGCCGCCTCGACGGCGTGGCCGGCCGCTACGACGCCCTCGGCGAGGCCTGGCGGGCGCTGGCGGTGGCGGCGCTGCCAGGCGAGGTGCCGCTGTTCGCCGAGACCCGGGCGCTGCTGGACCGCCGCGATGCGGCGTTCGCCGCCGAGGGCGCCGGCGCCACCGCCGAGCTGCGCGGCATCTGGGCCCGCCTCGACGTCCTGGCCGAGCAGGCGGACGCCGGGTTCCCGCTCGACACCGCCGCCGTCGACGAGCTGCTCCGCGGCCTCAAGGCCCGCCTGGACGCCCTCTACGAGGACGAGGTCGCGGCCAGGGACGAGCTGCGCGCCATCCTCGGCTGAGCACCGGTCGTTTCCGCGCATCCGCCGGCATATGCTAATGAGGTTGGTTTGGTGCGGTGACGTCCCTGAACTGGGAGGAGATGCGGCGGGCGCGGCGGAGGAGGGACATGCGACGCGGTTTGACCGGGTATTGCAGGGTGTAGCGCCATGACCGCGGCCCTACCGACCCGAAAACCGGAGAGGAGCTGAGTGGCCGGCATGTCGAAGGTCGTAGGCCTGCTCGTCGGGATCGAGAACACCTTTCCGCTGCCGTTCCTCGACGTCGTCAACGAGAAGGGCAAGCAGGACGGCATCCGCGCCGAGATGTGCGCGCTCGGCGGTGCCGCCGAGCTCGAGGAGCCGCCCCGTTACGCGGTGATCGTGGACCGCATCTCCCACGAGGTCCCGTTCTACCGGGCCTATCTGAAGAGCGCGGCCCTGCTCGGCACGGCGGTGATCAACGACCCGTTCTGGTGGGAGGCGGACGAGAAGTTCTTCGAGTGCACCCTCGCCCGCAAGCTGGGCGTGGCCGTGCCCCGGACGATCGTGCTTCCCAACAAGGAGTACACCCCCTACATCGACCCCTCCCGCAGCCTGCGCAACCTCTCCTACCCGCTCGACTGGGAGGGGTTCGTCCACCACACCGGCCTGCCCGCGGTCCTCAAGCCCAACACCGGCGGCGGCTGGCGTGACGTCTACGTGGTCCACACCGTGGAGGAGCTGATCCACGCCTACGACCAGACCGGCCAGAAGACGATGATCCTGCAGCAGTTCATCGACTGGGACGACTACGTCCGCTGCATCGTCATCGGCGACGACGTGCTGCCGTTCCGCTACGACCCCCGGCGGCCGTTCTTCGACCGCTACATCACCGACCGCCCGCCAGAGGGCGACCTGCGGGAACGCGCCATCGCCGACTGCCGCAAGCTCACCCAGGCGCTCGGCTACGACATGGACACGGTGGAGTTCGCGGTCAAGGACGGCGTGCTGTACGCGATCGACTTCCTCAACCCGGCGCCGGACTTCGACAACTTCTCCATCAAGGACGAGGGCTTCGACTGGGTGCTGCACCACATGAGCGAGCTGGTGCTGCGCTACGCCAAGGGCGAGGCGGCCCCGCCGTGGCGGGGAGCGTACCGGTGGTGGCGGTACGTATGAGCGACGACCCGATCGCCGCCTGGCACGACCTCCTCCTGACCGACGCGGCCCTCGCCGAGGAGAGCTGCGCGGCGCTCACCGAGGGGCAGCGCGAGCGCAGCCTGTTCTTCGGCGAGCACCCACTGTCGGTCTCGCTCCGCCCGCAGCTGGTGACCAGGGAGCGCTACCAGCGGGCGGTGGCCGCCGCCGAGGCCGTGCACGGCGCGCTCGGCGCGCTGGAGAAGGCGCTGCTCGGCGACGCCGACCTCCGGGCCGAGCTGGACCTCGCCCCCGGCGAGGAGTCGCTCGCCATGGCCGAGCCCGGCTTCGGCTCCTCGTCGTCGTCGAGCCGGCTGGACAGCTTCTTCGCCGACGAGGTCCGCTACGTCGAGTACAACGCCGAGTCGCCGGCCGGCATGGCCTACACCGACGTGCTCGCCGAGGTGTTCGAGTCCATGCCGGTGATGCGGAGGTTCCGCGAGCGCTGGCGCCTGACCCCGCTGCATGTGCGGGACCAGCAGCTCGGCTGCATGCTGCGGGCGTTCGACGAGTGGCGCGGCGGCCGCTCCGACGCGCCGGTGATGGCGATCGTCGACTGGCCCGGCCTGCCGACCCTGACCGAGTTCGAGATGTTCCGCGTCTTCTTCGAGTCGCACGGCGTGCGGACCCACATCTGCGACCCGGCCGGGCTGGAGTTCAGCGACGGCGTCCTGCGGGCCGACGGCGACCCGGTCAACCTGGTCTACCGCCGGGTGCTCACCAGCGAGCTGCTGGCCACCGAGGACGAGGCCCACCACGCCCTCCGCGACGCCTACCTGGCCGGCGCCGCCTGCGTGGTCAACAGCTTCCGGGCCAAACTGCTGCACAAGAAGATGAGCCTGGCGCTGCTCTCCGACGAGCGCTACGCATCGCTCTACACCCCGGCGCAGCAGGAGGCGATCGGGCGGCACGTGCCCTGGACCCGCAAGGTCAGCGAGGGCCCCACCACCAGGCACGGCCAGCCGATCGACGACCTCGCCGCCTACATCTCCCGGCGGCCCCGCGAGCTGGTGCTCAAGCCCAACGACGAGTACGGCGGCAAGGGCGTGGTGCTCGGCTGGACGGTCGACGTGCACGAGTGGGAGCAGGCGGTGGCGGTCGCCCTGACCCAGTCCTACGTCGTCCAGGAGGCCGTGCCGGTGCCTCGCGAGCCGTTCCCGGTTGCGCTGGACGGCCTCAAGCTGCTCGAGTTCTCCGTGGACATGGACCCCTACCTGTTCGACGGCCACGTGGCAGGGACGCTCACCCGCCTGTCGTCGTCGGCGCTGCTGAACGTCACCGCGGGCGCTGGGAGCGTGGTGCCCGCCTACGTGGTGGAGGGACCGGCGTGACCGAGGAGCGCCTGACCATCGGGATCGAAGAGGAGTTCCAGATCGTCGACCAGAGCGGCGAGTTGCGAGCCCACATCGACACCCTGATGGCCGCCGCCAAGCCCATGCTCGGCGAGGACGTCAAGGCGGAGATGCTGCAGTCGGTGGTGGAGGTCGGCACCAAGATCTGCCAGAACATCGACGAGGCCCGCGCCGAGATCGTGCGCCTGCGCGGCGCCCTGGCCGGCCTGCTCAACCCGGACGGGCTGCGGATCATCTCGGCCGGCACGCACCCGTTCTCGCACTGGCAGGACCAGCGCATCACCGAGCTGGAGCGCTACAAGATCCTCGAGGACGAGATGCAGGACGTCGTCCGCGAGCTGCTCATCTTCGGGATGCACGTGCACGTCGGCATCGCCGACCGGGAGTCGCGCATCGAGGTGATGAACGAGGCCCGCTACTTCCTGCCACACCTGCTCGCGCTCTCCACCTCCAGCCCGTTCTGGGTGCGGCGCAAGACCGGCCTGAAGTCCTACCGCAGCGTGATCTGGTCCCGCTTCCCGCGCACCGGGATCCCGCCCGACTTCGGCTCCTGGGACGACTTCGCCAACCACGTGGAGCTGCTGGTCAAGACGAACTGCATCGACAACGGCAAGAAGATCTGGTGGGACCTGCGGCCCCACTGGCAGTACCCGACCATCGAGTTCCGCATCTGCGACGCGATGACCAGGGTGGACGAGGTCATCTGCATGGCCGCCCTGATCCAGGCGATCTGCGCCAAGCTGCTGCGGCTGCGCGTGCAGAACCTCGGCTTCCGCAAGTACCTGCCCACCCTGGTGGCCGAGAACAAGTGGCGGGCGATGCGCCACGGCATCGACGGCAAGCTGATCGACTTCGGCAAGCTGGCCGAGGTGCCCATGCGCCAGCTCGCCGTGGAGCTGCTGGAGTTCGTCGACGACGTGGTCGACGACCTCGGCTCCCGCCAGGCGGTCGAATACGTCCACACCATCCTGCGCGAGGGCACCAGCGCCGACCGCCAGCTCGCCGTCTACGAACGCACCGGCGACCTCAACGCCGTGGTCGAATATCTCACCGACGAAACCGCCGCGGGGGTCCCGATCGGCCGGTGACCAGCACCACCGCAACGCGGAAGCCGGCCCGCTGGAGGGTGTCGCGGGCCAGGTCGGCCTCCTGCCCGGCCACCCTTGGGACGGTCACCTCCATGAACACCCGGTCGAACCCGGCCCGTCCGGCGGCGACCGCCACGGCGATGACGGCCACGGCGACCAGGATCGCGATGATCGGCAACCGCCGGGCTCAGCAGAAGCGTGGCAGGTGGTAGGCGAACTGGTTGCGCCAGGAGGGCCAGTCGTGGGGGACGTCGTAGCCCCAAAGGTCGAGTTCGTGGCGGATGCCCTTGGAGGCGAGCACGCCGGCGAAGCGCCTGGTGCTCTCGAGCGCGCCGGTGGTGTCCTCCCACTGGCCCTGGCCGCAGACCAGCACCAGGCTGACCCGGCGGCGGAGCCAGTCGAGGTGGTCGCCGTCGGTGTGGCGCATGTAGTCCATGGGGTTGTTGAAGTAGACCTGGTCGCCGCGCTCCCAGCCGCCGCCGACCACGCTGACGTCGTAGACCCCGCTCATGCACAGCGCGAGGGAGAACAGGTCGGCGCGTTTCAGGGCGAAATTGGCGGCGTGGTAGGCGCCGAAGCTGCAGCCGGCGAGCATCGTCTCGGTCTGGCCGTCGCAGTCCTCGAAGACGCGCGGCATGACCTGGTTGAGGATCCAGTCCTCGTAGAGGCCGTGCTGGCGCGCCCTGGCCTCCAACGACAGGCTGCCGTTGCGCCAGCTGTGCGCGTCGTAGCTGTCGACGCAGTAGAGCTTGACCCGGCCCTGGTCGATCAGCCCGCTGACGTCGGCGACCATGCCGCGGTCCTCGAAGTCCGAGCAGTGGCCGGCGTCGGAGGGGAACACCAGCATCGGGCGGCCGTAGTGCCCGTAGGCGATCACCCCGGCCGCCCCGATCGACGGCGAGTCGACCGACCAGTAGTCGCGTCTCATCCCCACAGCTCCTTCAGGAAGCCGACCAGGTGCGGGTCGAACAGGTCCCGCCACGCGGTCCAGTTGTGCCCGTCGCGGCTCGGCACGAACCGAACCGGATAGCCCTGGCGGGCCAGCACCAGGCTGGTGGCGCGGTTGTTGGCCAGGTTCTCCTCCACCGTGCCGCAGGTGATCAGCACCGGGACGGGATGGCTCCAGTCGCGGTCGGCGTGGACCCGGTCCATGAACCGGCGGATCCGCAGGAACTCCTCGAAGGGGAGGTTGTGCGGGTCGTAGCGGTGGTGGAAGAAGCTGCCCGACTGCAGGAACAGCCCGCCGAGGGTGGGCGGGTGCAGGCGGTGGAGGTGGAGCATGGCGAGCGCGCCGAGGCTCGCGCCCATGCCGACGCGCCAGCGCCGGCCCGGCGGTGACGGCGCCAGCCTGGCGAGCGACGGCAGGATCTCGCGGGCCAGCGCGTCGGCATAGGCCGGGCTGGCGGAGTAGTGGTCGCCGCGGCGCATCGGGTGCAGCAGCGCGGCCCGCAGCGGCGGCAGCGCTCCGCGGTGGGTGAACCGCTCGAGCAGCGTCACCAGGCCGGAGAACTCCGCGTATTCGATGCCGTCGTGGGCCACCAGCAGGGGCAGGCGCTGGTCGGGGCCGGTGCCGTGGGGGCTCCAGATGCGGGTGCGCTGGCGCTCGCCGAGCGAGGGCACCTCGATCTCGAGGTCCTCGACCTCCCCGGCTGGCACCTCGGCGGGCGCCGTCCATGCGGGTGGGCGGTACTCCGGGAACTCGATCACCGACTTGTCGCCGAACGGCCCGGGGGCGTGCAGCGGGTTGGCGGGGTCGCGGATCAGCTCGGTGCGGCCGTCGCTGTGGAGCAGCTCGACCAGGTACTCCATGCGGTCGACCGGCGGCCGCGGGAAACGCAGCTCCCAGGGGTCGCCGTTGCGGCCCGGCTCCAGGCCCCAGCCGCCCCTGGGCATCGCCACCTCCTGGAACAGCCAGGCGGCGGCCAGGTCGGGCGGGGGCTGGTGCAGGCGGAAGGTGACGCCGTCGGCCGTGATCAGCGGGCCGGCGTCCGCGTCGGTGCTCTGCATGCCTTGCACCATACCGGTCCCCGGCCACCCGCGCCCGAACCACGACGGCTCCTGGAGAGCCGGGCTTGACGCGCCGACGAACATGTGAACAAATAGTTACGTGATCAATTAGTGCACACGTTGGAGCGGGAGCGGAATGCATGGACCGGGAGTGCATGGACCGGGAGCGCACGGACGAGGAGCGCACGGACGAGGAACGTACCGGCAGGGAGGTCGTGGACGACCGTACCGGCCCGGTGTTGCGCGCGCTCGGCGACCCGACCAGGCGCGCCATCCTCGACCTGCTGCGTGAGCGGCCCCGGACCACGGGGGAGCTGACCGAGGCGTTCCCGACCTCGCGGTTCGCGGTCATGAAGCATCTCGCTGTCCTGAAGGAGGCCGGCCTGGTGGTGGTCCGCAGCCGCGGCCGGGAGCGCTGGAACCACCTCAACGGGGTGCCGCTGCGGGAGGTGTACGAACGCTGGATGCGCCCGTACGCCGACCGCTGGGCATCGTCGCTGCTGCGGCTGAAGGAGGCCGCGGAACATGAAAGGGGGGTCGCCATGAGCGACACCGCATCGGCCGCGCAGGCGGGACTGGCCGTCCGCACCCTGGAGGTCGAGCACGAGCTGGCGGTGGCGGCGCCGCGGGAGAAGGTGTTCGACGCGCTGACCCGCATGGGGGAGTGGTGGCCGCACCGGTTCCGCGAGGGCTCCAGCGTCCACCTGGAGCCGTCCGTCGGCGGGCGCTTCTGGGAGGAGTGGCCGGAGGGCGGGGCGCTGTACGCCACCGTGACCGACGTGCTCCGCCCCGAGCGGCTGCGCTGCGCCGGCCCGATGGGCATGGGCGGGCCGGTGAACGGCCTGTTCGCCATGGAGCTCGACGAGCGGCCCGACGGCACCCTGGTCCGCCTCTCCCACCGCGCGTTCGGCGACATCGACGAGGAGACCCAGGCGGCCTACACGCAGGGCTGGGTGGGGGTGTTCGACGCCCTCAAGGCCCATCTCGGCCTGGCCGGCTGACGGCGCCCCGACGACCCCGGCCGCGGCCGGGGTCGTCGTGCTGGCCTCGTTCCCGGCGGGAATCTGGCAACCTGGAGCGGGTAGGGCACGCCGGGGATGGACCGCCCGGCAGGAGAAGGCAGATCAACCATGCTCGCGATGCTGACCGGGCTCGGCCTCTCGGCCGCCGCCGGCCTCAACGCCTACATTCCGCTGCTGCTGGTCGGGGTGGTGGCGCGCTACACCGACGTGGTCACCCTGCCGCCCGACTTCGTCTGGATCGAGAACGAGTGGGTCATCGGCGTGGTGGCCGTGCTGCTCCTCGCCGAGGTGGTGCTCGACAAGGTGGCCGTGGTCGACCACCTCAACGACCTGGTGCAGACCTTCGTCCGCCCGGCCGTCGGCGGCGTGATCTTCGCCGCCACCGCCGCCGCCCAGCAGGTCGACGCCTCGCCGTGGATGCGGGAGCACCCGTGGGTGGGCTGGCTGGCCGGGGTGGTCGTGGCCGGGCTGGTCCACGCCGGCAAGGCGAGCGCCCGCCCGGTGGTCAACACCACCACGCTCGGGCTCGGCACCCCGGTGGTGAGCGCCGCCGAGGACGCGACCTCGCTGGGAATGAGCCTGATCGCGCTGTTCGCCCCGGTCCTGGTCGTGGTCGGCCTGCTGCTGATCGTCCTCGGCATGGTTCTCGGGGTGCGCCGCCTGCGCCGCCGCCGACGGCCGGTGCCGGCCTGGCCGACGGCGCCGGGACCGGGAACGCCGTAGGCCCGTCAGCAGGCGGATACGGAGAGCGTGACGAGGAGGCGGAGTGGCCTCCCACCGCGCAGCCGGCCCGCCCCTCCTGGAGGCGGGCCGGATCGCTCCAGCGGGCCGGCGTCAGCGCCGCTCGGCGAGGTAGGCGCGGCCCAGCTCGCGGAGGCGGCGGTGGGTGCCGCCGTAGAGCTCCGCGGCGGGCAGCAGGTCCTTGCGGAGCTTGGACACGAACGTGTAGTTGGGGTCGACCACGTTGGCCACCGGTGCCTCCACCGCCTGGGTGAGCAGCTGGTAGGCGTCGAGCTGGTCGAGCCCCCACGCCTCGCCGAGCCACTGCACCAGGTCGACCTGGGAGATCCGGAAGGCGTCCTCCAACGGCCGGGCCGACCCGGTGCTCATCAGATGGGTGTCGCTCTCCAGCCGCGGCCACGGCGTCGCCGCCCCCTTGACCAGGTCCACCGCGACCACCGTGTCCATCGCCGCCTCGACCGCGACCCCGCAGCTCTCGCCCTCCCCCTGCCGACAGTGGCCGTCGCCGATGGAGAACAGCGCCCCCTCCACGTTCACGCCCAGGTAGCAGGTGGTGCCGGCGCGCATCTCCGGGGTGTCCATGTTGCCGCCGTGGGCGTCGGGCACCAGCGACGACCGCGCCTCGAACGACGCCGGCGCGACCCCGACCGTCCCGTGCATCGGGTCGAGCGGCAGGACCACGCTGAGGTCGCCACGGCGGGCCTGGAAGGTGACCGTGCGCCGCTCGCGGTCCACCTGGTAGATCCAGACCACCTCCGGCAGCGGCTCCTGCAGCAGCGCGGTCGCGTGGGTGCCGGTCAGCGCGCCGAACAGCGGCACGGTGGTGGAGGCGGCCCAGTCCCGCGACGGCTCGATCGACACGAAGTGGACCGCGAGCGTGTCGCCTGGCTCGGCGCCCTCCACGTAGAACGGGCCGGTCTGCGGGTTCACGAAGGGGAACTCGACCACCCGGGAGACGAGGTCGTCCGGGCCCCGCACCCGGCCGCCGAAGGCGTCCTCGGTCCACAGCTCGAGGACGCTGCCGGGCCGGACCCGGCGGACCGGCGCCACCCCGCCGAAGGTCCAGGCGAACTCGGCCGGCTCCGGCCGGTACGACAGCACGTCCATGACGACCTCCCGGTCAGATCGGCGTGGCGGCCTCGACGGCGTCCTCCTCCACGAACACCCGGCCGGTGTCGCGCAGCCGCTCCGGCCGCCTGGCCAGCAGCAGCACCAGGATCACCACGCCGATCACGTACCAGATGCCGACCACCCGCCCGACCAGGCTGATCGGGTAGGGCAGCGCGCTCACGAACGAGAACGCCTGGATCCCGACCGCGGTCAGGAACGCCGGCACGAAGGCGGCGATGCCAAGGACCGGGACCACGCCGTGCAGCAGCCAGTTGAACTCGCCCCGCCCCTCGCGCAGGTAGAAGACCAGGCAGGCGAGGTTCACCACCATGTAGATGGCGATGATCACCGCGGTGACGATCGTGCCGACCAGCGCGAACGCGGTCAGCGGGGTGTACTGCAGCCCGAGCCAGAGCGACACCCCGACCCCGACCACCAGCTGCGTCACCACCGCCACGTCAGGCGACCGCCAGCGCGGGTTGACGTGGGCGAGCGCCTGGGGCAGGAGGCGGATGCGGCCCATCGCGAACCAGGTGCGGGTGGCGGCATTGGCCGACGCGTTGGCGTTGGCGATCGCCGAGTTGGCCACCGCCAGGAACACCAGCACCCAGCCGACGCCCCAGGCGCCCCGGGCCAGGAAGTCCCACGGGTTGCCGTCGCCCGCCTTGGGGAACTCGGCGAACCGGTCCGGCCCGAAGGTGACCGCGGCCGCGTAGGTGGTGATGATGTAGAACACGCCGATCGCCAGGCAGGAGTAGATGACCGCCAGCCGGATGGTGCGGCGCGGGTCCTTGGCCTCCTCGGCCAGGGGCGCGGCGGCCTCGAAGCCGATGAACGCCAGGATGGTGTAGACCGAGCCGGCGATCACGCCGGACATGCCGCCGAAGCCTTCGACGTTGGCGAACCCGGTGCCGAACACGCCCAGGTCGTTGTCCCCGCCCGCCTGGATGATCAGGGTCACCGCCAGGGCGGCGAACACCAGGATCTCGAACAGGCCGAGCAGGGTGCCGGCGCCGGTGCTCAGCCGGACCCCGAACCAGCCGAAGACGAACACGATCAGCGCGGCCGCCACCGCCGAGATCACCCACCAGGTGTCGTAGCTCCAGCCGAACTCCTGCTGCAGCGTGCTGGCCACCAGGTTCCCGAAGATCAGGTAGAGCAGCGGGGCGACCAGCGGCTCCACGAAGGCGTAGCCCCAGCCGACCAGGAAGCCCACGGCCGGGTGCAGGCCCCGGGAGGCGTAGGTGTAGAAGCCGCCGGCGGACGGGAGCCGCCTGGCCAGCTGCCCGATCGAGACCGCCACCAGCAGGCAGCCGATCAGGGCGAAGACCACCGACAGTGGCAGCGCCCCGGCGGCGAAGTTGGCCCCGACGACGATCGAGAAGGCCACCGCGGCGGCCGGGGCCATGTGGGTGATCGACTGGAACAGGACCTCTCTGAGGCCGACCGCCTCGCGCGCGAGGCCGGGGGACGAACCGGTCTGTGTCACGCGTGCCTCCTTCGAGACCTCCCACCACCAAGACAGGCATCCGAACGGTGGACTGACGCGGGGGAAAGATCAAGTTCGTCCCGGAGTGCCCAAGCGGAACCCCAGGTCGGCGGGGAGCTCGGCGGTGTCCATCTGGGCCTTCTGCAGCCGCCCCGAGTAGTCCCAGTTGACCGCCTGCCAGCGGGTGAACTGGTCGAGCACCCAGACGCCGGACTGGCGGGCGCCGTTGCCCGACCGGCGGTTGCCGCCGAAGGGGAGGTGGGCCTCGGCGCCGGAGGTGGAGTTGTTGACGCTCACCATGCCCGCGCCGATCCGCTCCAGGAAGCGGAACACGGCCTTGGGGTCGCGGGTGTAGATCGAGGCGGAGAGGCCGTAGCCGTGGCCGTCGGCCAGCTCGACCGCCTCGTCGAAGTCGCCGAACGAGGCCACGCCGACGATCGGTCCGAACGTCTCGGTGCGGTACAGCTCGTCCTTGGCGGTGACCCCGTCGACGATGGTGGGGTGGCAGTAGAGCCCGGCCTCCGGGTCGCCGACGAACCCGGACCGCGGGTTGTCCCTGGTGATCCGCCCGAGCCCGGTGGAGCCGCTGGTGCGGTGGTGGCCTTCGATCAGGCCGAGCCAGCTCTCGAACCGCTCCAGGAAGCGCTGGTGCAGCATCGGCCCGTAGAGCACGTCCTCGCGTGGGTCGCCGATCGGGGCCGCCTCGGTGGCGGCGGTGAACCGGTGCAGGAACTGGTCGTGGACCGAGGAGTGCACCACCACCGTGCCGAGCGAGGTGCAGCGCTGCCCGGCGGTGCCGAAGCCGCTGAACAGCGCCCCTTCCACTGCCAGGTCGAGCTCGGCGTCGGCCATCACCACCAGCGGGTTCTTGCCGCCCAGCTCCAGGCAGGGTGCCTGCAGGTGGCGGCCGCAGAGCGCGCCGATGCGGCGGCCGACCTCGGTCGAGCCGGTGAACCCGACCTTGTCGACCAGGCCGGCGTCCATCGCCTGCTCGAGCCCGTCGAAGGTGGCGGCGCCGTCCGCGACCACCAGGTTGAGCACGCCCGGCGGGAGGCCGGCGTGCCAGAACAGCTCGGCCAGTGCCTGCGCGGCGGCCGGGGCGTACTCGGCCGGCTTCCAGACCACCGGGTTGCCGCAGACCAGCGCGGGCACCAGGTACCAGGAGGGGACCGCCACCGGGAAGTTGCCCGCGGTGACCACCACCGCCACCCCGACCGGCACCCGGAAGGTGAACAGCTGCTTGTCGGGCATCTCGCTCGGCACCGTCTGCCCGTACAGCCGCCGGCCTTCGCCGAGGAAGAAGTTGCAGGTGTCGACGATCTCCTGGACCTCGCCGAGGGCTTCGGCGTAGGGCTTGCCGATCTCGTCGGTGACCAGCTGGGCGAGCGCCTCGGCGTTCGCCTCGACCAGGCGGCCGGCCTGCTGCACCACGCGGCCGCGGACCGGCGCGGGTGTGGCCGCCCAGGCGGCCTGGGCGGCGCGCGCCGCCCGGCACGCCTCGACCATGACCGCGGCCGGGGCCAGCTCCACCTCGCTGACCACCTCGCCGGTCCTGGCCGGGTTGGTGAGCCGCAGGCGGCGCGCTGCCGGCCCCGGCCACGCCTGCCCGCCGACGATCGAGGTCACCGTGCGCGTCATCACTGCCTCCCGCTGCGCCGCCGTCGGCACTAGGCTAGCGCCTGACCAGCCGACCAGGGGGTGCCCATGCCGCGGATCGACTACCACGACGACCCGGCCGCGCCGCCGGCCAACTCGCTGGTGCCGGCCGCCTCGGCGGTGGTCACCGACGGGCAGGGCCGGATCCTGCTGCACCGCCGCAGCGACAACGACCGCTGGTCGCTGCCTGGCGGGGCGATGGAGCTGGGGGAGAGCATCGCCGGGTGCGCCGTGCGGGAGACGCTGGAGGAGACCGGGTTCGAGGTCGAGGTGACCGGGATCGTGGGCATCTACTCCAACCCCGGGCACGTGTTCGCCTACGACGACGGCGAGGTGCGCCAGGAGTTCTCGGTGTGCTTCGCCGGCCGCGTGGTCGGCGGCGAGCCGCGGGTGAGCGACGAGTCCACCGAGGTGGCCTGGTTCCGGCCCGAGCAGATCGCCGGGCTGCCGATGGTCGAGGCGATGCGGCTGCGCGTGCTCGACTTCCTCGAGGGGCGGACACCGGTCATCCGCTGACCGCCGGCCGCCACCCGCCGGCTATTTACCGGCGCCGGCCGCGTCCCTATGCTCGCGACACAGGTTGCCGAGGTGGGGAGCCGGCCATGGCGGACGACGGGGTGCTGGCGGCACGCCAGGAGATCGAGCGGGCGATCCAGGGGCGGACCCTCTGCGACCTGCTCCACGACAACGCGGAGCGGCATGGCGAGATGCCGGCGCTTTCCTGGAGGCAGGACGGCGCCTGGCAGACCGCCAACTGGCGCGAGTACCGGGAGCGCATCGCCGAGGCGGCCCTCGGCCTGGCCGGCCTCGGCGTCGCCAGGGGCGACTTCGTGGCGATCATGGCCGCCAACCGGCCCGAGCACGTGATCGCCGACCAGGCCGCCTTCCACGCCGGCGCGACGCCGAGCACCTTCTACTCCACCCTGGCGCCGGAGCAGATCCAGTACTGCGCCGCCCACTGCGAGGCCAAGGTCGCGGTGCTGGAGAACCGGGACGTGGCCAAGCGCTGGACCGAGATCCGCGACCAGCTCCCCAAGCTGCGCCATGTGGTCATGCTCGAGGACGCCGAGGAGTTCGCCGACCAGCCCGGCGTGATCTCCTGGGCGGAGCTGGTGACCAGCGGCCGGGAGGCGCTGGCCGCCGGCCGGGACGCGTTCGACGAGCTGCGCGCCCGGGTCGACCCGGAGGACCCGGCGACCCTGATCTACACCTCGGGCACCACCGGCCCGCCCAAGGGCGTCATCCTCACCCACCACAACGTGCTCTACGAGACGGCCGCGCTGGACCGGCTGACCGGCGTCCCCGACGGCCTCACCTCGGTGTCGTACCTGCCGCTGGCCCACATCGCCGAGCGGGTGCTGTCCATCTACGACCCCCTGCAGAAGGTCGCCCACGTCTACTTCTGCCCCGAGGCCACTCAGGCGGTCGAGTACGTGCGCCAGGCCAGGCCGAGCTTCTTCTTCGGGGTGCCGAGGGTCTGGGAGAAGGTCCGCGCCGGCATCAGCGCCAAGCTGGCCGCCGAGCCGGACGCGCGCAAGCGCCGCCTCGCCCAGGCCGCCGTGACCGCCGGTCTGGAGGTGGTCAGGCGCCGGCAGCGCGGTGAGACCGTGGCGCTGGGGCTGCGTGCCCGCCACGCCGTGCTCGACCGGCTGGTGCTCGCCAAGGTCCGCGCGGCCATCGGGCTGGACCGCTGCATGTTCGCCTCCAGTGCGGCCTCGCCGCTCCCGGTCGACGTGGCCGAGTACTTCGCCGCGCTCGGCCTGCCGCTGGTCGAGGTCTACGGCATGACCGAGACCACCGGGGTGGCCACCGGCAACCCGCCCGACAAGCTCAAGATCGGCACGGTCGGCCCGGCCCTGCCCGGCGTGGAGGTGCGGCTCGCCGACGACGGCGAGGTGCTGGTCCGCGGGCCGATCAACACGCCCGGCTACTACCGGCGCCCGGAGGCGACCGCGGAGCTGCTCGACGCCGACGGCTGGCTGCACACCGGCGACGTCGGCGAGATGGACGACGAGGGCTACCTGCGCATCGTCGACCGCAAGAAGGAGCTGATCATCACCTCGGCCGGCAAGAACATCTCCCCGGCCAACGTGGAGGGGCTGCTCAAGGAGCACCCGCTGATCGGGCAGGTGCTGGTCTTCGGCGACAACCGGCCCTACGTGGTGGCGCTGGTGGTGCTCGACCACGAGGTGGCTCCCGGCTGGGCCAAGCGGGAGGGGGTGGCCTTCGAGGGGCTGGCCGCGTTCGCCCGCGACGCCCGCGTCGTCGAGGAGGTGCAGGGCGCGGTGGACGCCGCCAACCAGCGCCTCGCCCGCGCCGAGCAGGTCAAACGGTTCGCGGTGCTGCAGACCGAGTGGACCGCCGAGAGCGAGGAGCTCACCCCTACCCTGAAGCTCAAGCGCCGCGTCATCCACGGCAAGTACGCCGCGGAGATCGACGACCTCTACGCCAGCTGAGCCCGGGCGGCTCAGGCCAGCGCGGTGCCGCGCTGGCCGAGCTGGCGCAGGCGGAAGCCGAGGCGGATGGTGACGTCCGGCCAGATCCACGCCGCCAGGCCGAAGAGGACCGCCAGCGCGCCGCGGACCGCAACCGTCCACCAGTAGCGAGCGAAGTAGTCGAGCATGCCCATGTACCTCCCGGGCGTCTACGGCTTCCGGCCGACCCCGCCGAACATGTCGACCTCGGCGGGGAGGTCACCGCCGTCGGCGTCGGGCCGCCACCGCGAGCACGACACCACCCCGGGCTCCAGCAGCTCCGAGCCCTCGAAGAAACCGGCGATCTGCTCGGGGGTGCGGGGGTGGTACGGGACCGCGCCGCTCTGGTTGTAGAGCTCCTGGGCCTCCTCCACCCGCGCCTTGTTGACCACCGCGGTGCCGTCGTTGAGCACCAGGTAGCTGCCGGACGGCAGCGCGTCCAGCAGCCGCTTCACGATCGACCGGGCCTCTTCGAGGTCGCCGACGTGCCCGAGGATGCCGAGCAGCATCAGCGCGGTCGGCTGGGAGAAGTCCAGGGTCTGGCCCGCTTCCCGCAGGATCCTGTCGGGGTCGCGGAGGTCGGCGTCGATGTAGGCGGTGGCGCCCTGCGGGGTGCTGGTGAGCAGGGCGCGGGCATGGGCCAGCACGATCGGGTCGTTGTCGACGTAGACGATCCGGCTCTCCGGCGCCACCCGCTGGGCGACCTCGTGGGTGTTG
>DATLQA010000180.1:0-2366 GCA_035535495.1 Actinomycetota bacterium
GACGCCGCCGCCATGCAGCCCCGGCTGGCCGAGCTGCTCAACGACGGCTGGCTGGTCCACGGGTGCTCGGTGGCCGAGCGCCTGTACCTGCCCGGTGCCGGCTGCACCGTCCGCTATGCCGTCGAGCTGGGCTGGGAAGGCTCCGACGAGCGCGGCGCGCACCTGATCTCCGGCCGGGTGCTCCCAGCCGAGCTGAGCGCGGCCGACTGGCTGCGGGAGCGGCTGTTGCCGCTGGCCGTCGACGTCTTCGATCGCGATGACCTGGCCCCGTTCGTCCGGCCCGTGGCGGCCATCGAACCGCTCAACATGGTCCTGTACGCCTTCCCGATCGACCTCGAGCTGCCGGGGCTGCTGGCGGCAACCGACCCGACCGGCGCCGTGGAGCTGGTGCGGGCCGCGGTCCCTGAGGCGACCGCCAGCCGGGCCGAGCTGGTCGCCTACGGGCGGCATGGGCGCTGCGTCCTGCGCTACGAGGTGGACACCGCCGGCGGCAAGGGCGGCGCCAAGCCGGCCACCCGGACCCTGTACGGCAAGGTGTACGCGGGCGAGCTTGGCGAGGCCGAGCGCGAGGCCGCCGGCGCCCTCGGCGAAGCCCTCTCCGCCGCATTCGGCGTGGAACGGGGCTTGGCCTACCACCCAGGTCCGCGGCTGGCCCTGCTGGCAGCCGTCCCCGGCCGGCCGAGCGTGCTCGAGCGGCTCGAACCGGGGGCCAAGCCGGCCAGCGGCAAGGCCCTCGACGACGACCTGGCCGCCTGCGCCCGCCTGGCCGCCGCCGTGCACGCCGCGCCGGTCACGGTCGCTCCTGAGCGCACGGTCGAAACCGAGCTGCGCGCGCTCCGCGGCGAGCTGCTCGGCGCCGGCGGTCGCGCCCCCGCCCTCGGGGTCCGCCTGAGCCGCTGGCTGGCGTCGGCCGAGGCGGCCGCGGCGGCGACGGCACCGATGCCGCTTGCGCCGGCCCACGGCGGCCTGTCCCCGGCCAAGGTGCTGTTCGACGGCGACCGCTGCGGGCTGATCGGCCTGGACACCGTCTGCCTGGCCGAGCCAGCCCTTGACCTCGGGCACTTCCTCGCCCACCTGCGCGTGGCCGTGGCCGACGCCGGGCGGGGGGGTCAAGATGCCGACCGGCTGGCCGCGCACGTCTTGGAGGCCTACGCCCAGGCCGCCGAAGTCGACCAGGAGCAGCTGGCGCGGCGCACCGCCGTGTTCGAGGCGCTCAGCCTGACCCGCATCGCCCTGCGGCGCTGGGCGGCGCTGGAGCCGGCCGGACTCGCGGAGGTCATGCAGCTGCTGAGCGACCGCCGCAGCCCGGTCGCCGAGACCGCCAGGTGACGGCCTGGCGGTCTCCGGCCGGACGCCTGCTCGTCGCCCCTCCGTCACGCGGGTCATTGACAACCCTGCCAGCCGGGAGATGATTGACTCTGTCATGGCCTGTCTCCGCTGACCGTCTCCTGCGGGGCAGGTGGGGGCAGGTCGCTCCGTCCCGTGCGCTCGGTCCCGGAACAAGGGCGGGAGGAGAACCAGTGCGCAGCCATCACGCCAGCGTCATCACCGTTGTCAGCGTAGTCCTGGCCGCGTTGGCCCTGGTCGGCCTGGCGGCGGCGCCGGCGGGCGCCCACGACCACCCGAGCCAGGTCGAGCTGGACGCTCCGGCGGTCGTCTTCGTCAAGACCTTCGCCGAGGTCAACGTGTCCCTGATCGAGCACAACCGGCACGGTCAACACATCGGCCTGATGCAGCGCACCTACGAGCCGGAGCTCGCCTCCGGAACCGGCTTCGCGGTCGACCCGAACGGCACCATCGTCACCACCGGCGGCGTGGTCACCCCTGACCTGGACAGGGCGCGGGTCTACGCGGTCAACAAGGTCTTCAGCGAGCGCTACGGCGACAAGGCGCGCACGCCGTCCGACCCGTTCGACCAGCACCACATCAAGAACCTGTCGGACGACCCGCTCGACACGCGGCTGCAGCGCTGCTACAAGCCCAACACCACCGACAACACCGGGGGGTGCCTGCTCTCGGTGTCACGGGTCGTGCGTGTCTACCCATGGGTCTCCGACCAGAAGAAGTACGGGACGCTCCCGGCCGAGGTGCTCTCGCCCACCGGGGACAAGAGCCAGGACGTCGCCGTGCTGCGGGTGGGGGCCAGCAGCATGCCGACCGTCGCCCTCGGCCAGTCGGCCTCGGCCACCAAGGCCTTCACGGTCCTTGGCTTCGGCGACGTGCCCACCGGCAAGGCGTCGTCGCAGATCCAGCTCATCGGCCACTTCAAGGCCGCCGGCGGCCCACCCTTCGACAATGACGAGTACCTGCCCAAGCTGGAAGACGGGCTCAGGAACGGAGCGCGGGGAGGCCCGCTGGTGGCGGCG
>DATLQA010000181.1:0-16397 GCA_035535495.1 Actinomycetota bacterium
TGCCTGGACGGCGAGCTGGCCGGGCTGCCGCTGGCGGCGGGTGTCGGGAAGCTCACCTGCCGGAACTGCGGCGAGGTGTACGAGGTCCGCGACGGCCTGCCGGTCCTGCTGCCGCCAGGCGCCGATGTGGCCAACGCCCACGACGAGGTCGACCACCACCACGGGCACAAGCGGCGGCAGGCCGGCTGGTTCGACCGCTCGGTGGCCGAGCGCTTCGAGGTCGAGCGGCCGCACGGCACCCCGCGCGCCTACCGCTGGCTGCTCGGCCAGAAGCTCGACCGGGCCGTGGCCGGGCTGCCGCCGCTCGCCGGGGCCACCGTGGTGGACGTCTGCTGCGGCAGCGGCATGGAGGCCGAGTATCTGGCCCGCCGTGGGGCGCGGGTGCTCGCGGTCGACCTGTCGGAAGGGGCGGCGCGGCGGGCCCGCCGGCGGGCCGCCGCCTACGGGCTGGACTACCTGGTGGTGGTGGGCGACGCCGAGCGCCTGCCGGTGCGCACCCAGGCCGCCGACGTCGCCTTCGTCCACGACGGCCTGCACCATCTCGACGACCCGCTGGTCGGGGTGGGCGAGCTGGCACGGGTGGCGCGCGCCGCGGTGAGCGTCAACGAGCCGGCGGCGGCCGCGCTCACCAGGGCCGCGGTCGGGCTCGGCCTGGCGCAGGACCGCGAGGAGGCCGGCAACCCGGTCCGCCGCCTCCGCCCGGCCGAGGCCGCCCGGGTGCTCGAGGCGGCCGGCTTCGCCGTCCGGGCCGAGCGCTACCTGATGTACTACGGGCACGAGCCGCGCCGGGGCATGCGGCTGGCCTCCCGGCCGGGGGCGTACGCCGCCTTCCGCCTCGCCATGGCCGCCGCCGACCTGGCCGCCGGCCAGCTTGGCAACAAGCTCTGCCTCACCGCGATCCGGTAGCCCGGATCCGGTGCCGCCCGGGCGGGCCGCTCAAGCGGTGCCGCGTTCCTGCCGACTGGCTCATCACGATGACCTGGGGCGCGTCCGGACACTGCTGTGCGGTCTGCCGAGCCTGCGAACCGTGCCGCGCCGCACTGGCGGGCGCGGCGACCGGCGCCACGCCGCCGGACCGGCGGCCGGTGCCGGCGCACCCGTGCCGCGCCGCCGGCTGGCGCGCCTCCGCCGTGCCGACCCCGACCGGCTGCTGGTGGGGCCGCCGCCTCCGCCTGCTCGGCCAATGGCCGAGCCTGCCGGCCTGATCAGCCGGCGCGCTCGCGGCGCAGGTCGGCGTCGACCATGTCACGGATGAGCTGCTCGAAGGTGACCTGCGGCTTCCAGCCGAGCAGCTGGCGGGCGCGGGTGGCGTCACCCACCAGCTGGTCGACCTCTGCCGGCCGGAACAGGCGGTCCTCGCTGATCACGTGCCTCGACCAGTCGTCGATGCCGACCTGGGCGAAGGCCACGTCGAGCACGTCACGGACCGAGTGGCTCTGGCCGGTCGCCACCACGTAGTCGTCCGGTTCATCCTGCTGCAGCATCATCCACATGGCCTCGACGTAGTCCCCGGCGAAGCCCCAGTCGCGGCGCGAGTCGAGCGTGCCGAGGGCGATGAGGTCCTGCAGGCCGAGCGCGATGCGGGCCACGCCGCGGCTGATCTTGCGGGTGACGAACTCCACGCCGCGCCGCTCCGACTCGTGGTTGAACAGGATGCCGGAGCAGGCGAAGGCCCCGTAGGACTCCCGGTAGTTGACGGTGATGTAGTGGCCGAAGGTCTTGGCAACGCCGTAGGGCGAGCGCGGGTGGAACGGGGTGGTCTCCCGCTGCGGCGTCTCGCGGGCCTTGCCGAACATCTCCGAGCTGGACGCCTGGTAGAAACGGACCCGGTCCATGCGGTTGGCGGTGTGGATGCGCAGCGCCTCCAGCATCCGCAGCACGCCGAGGCCGGTGATCTCGCCGGTGAGCTCGGCCTGGTTCCACGACAGGCCGACGAAGCTGATCGCCCCCAGGTTGTAGACCTCGTCGGGCCGCGCCCGCTCCATGGCGTTGATCAGGCTGGGCAGGTCGGTCAGGTCACCCTGGATCAGCTCGGCGCTGGGGATGATCCGCTCCACCGTGGCGATCTTCGGGTTGTTCTGGCCGCGCACCAGCCCGTACACCTCATAGCCCTTGGCGGCCAGAAATTCGCCGAGGTAGAGCCCGTCCTGTCCGGTGATGCCGGTGATCAGCACCCGTGGCACGGCAGCCTCCTCGCGGTGATGGCCGGCGGCCGGTGCCGCCGGGCGACGTGGTCAGACCGGCAGGCTGGCGCTGCCCGCCCGGGAGCGGGCCGCGAGCTGCTCGCAGATCCAGGCATAGGTGCGGGCCAGGCCGTCCTCCAGGCTGACCACCGGTTCCCAGCCGAGCACGTCGCGCATGCGGCCGATGTCGGCGTTGCGGCCGCGCACCCCCTGCGGCTTGGTGGTGTCGTGGCGCTTGGCGATGGTCTTGCCAGCGATCCGGATGACGGCGTCGACCAGCTCGTTGACGGTGACCATGCGGTCCTGGCCGAGGTTGATCGGGTCGTGGTGGTCGGTCTGCATGAGCCGGTGGATGCCTTCGACGCAGTCGGACACGTAGCAGTAGGAGCGGGTCTGCTCCCCGTCGCCCCAGACCTCGATCTCGTCACGGTCAGCCGCCATGGCGACCTTGCGGCAGATCGCGGCCGGGGACTTCTCGCGGCCGCCGTCCCAGGCCCCGAGCGGCCCGAAGATGTTGTGGAAGCGGACCACGCGGGTGGCGAGGCCGTGCTCCTCGCGGTAGTGACGGCAGAGGCGCTCGGCCATGAGCTTCTCCCAGCCGTAGCCGTCCTCGGCGTCGGCCGGGTAGGCGTCCTCCTCCCGGAGCGGCACCACGTCGGGCCGGCGCTGCAGGTAGCCGGGGTAGACGCAGGCCGAGGAGGTGTAGAGGAAGCGGCCGACCCGGTTGGCCCTGGCCGCCTCCAGCATGTGCGTGTCGATCAGCAGGTTGTCGTGGACGATGGCGGCCTTGTTGCGCTCGATGAAGCCGATGCCGCCCATGTTGGCGGCCAGGTGGTAGACCTGCTCGACCCCGTCGGTCGCCTCCAGGCAGGCCCGCGGGTGGCGGAGGTCGGCGAGCTGGAACTCGGTGGCCGCGGTCGGCTCGTACTCGGGGTGCTTCAGGTCGACGCCGCGGACCCGGTGGCCCAGGCCGGCCAGGTAGCTGGTCAGGTGGTGGCCGATGAAGCCCCCGGCCCCGGTCACCAGCACGGTGGCTTGCTCCGACATGCTCCCCCCAGGTGTCGACGGCCGCGTCCCCGGTCAGTTCGGACAACATGCCATAGACACTCGATCCTGTCATCCCTGTCATGTGACGAGGGCCTGTGATGGGGCATCAGGCGGGTCCCGAATCGGCACATGGCGCCCAAGCCGGGCCATGACCCGGCGGAAATGCGTAGGCGATTCCACCGGCACCTGCGCAGCGGCGTAGAGCGTCGTTCCTAGCACGACAGAGCGGAAAACTTCCGGGCTCCCATTGAGAGCTTCGAGAGCTTCCCGTCCTCAGAATTGTTGCCAACGAAGTCTGGCGCACCGCCGCCGGCACATGGCTCCAATTCGGGGGTCATTGCTCCGCGCCAAGCCTCTCCCGGCGGCTCGCCGCGCCCGCATCGACCGCCTATGCAGCTCACGGTCGGCTCGGCCAGCGAGACCACGCCGTTCACCCGGCGGGTGATCGTCGGCTCGAGCAGTTCCGTCAGCGCGCCGGTGCAGCAGACCCTCGACGGCGCCGACCAGCTGTTCAGCTTCTGGTCGGACGGTGGCGCCGCCAGCCACGACCTGGAGCCCACCGCGAGCCCCACCACCTACACCGCGCGCTACCGGACCCCGGGCATGCCGGCGCCGGCGCCCACCGACCTCGGCCTGCTGGTATCGGCCGCCTCGGTCGGCCCGGGGCGGGAGGTGATCGTGGACGGCCGCCTGACGGCGGAGAACGGCGCCGGCATCGCCGAGCAGCAGGTCGAGCTGCACGCCCGGCCCGCCGGCTCGGGCATCTGGACCCGCGTCGAGGGGGCCGGGACCGACGCCGACGGCGCCGTCCGCTTCACCCAGCGGCCCGCCCGCGCCACCTCCTACCAGCTCCGCTACGCCGGCAGCGACGGCGAGCAGCCGGCCGCCAGCGAGCTGGCCACCGTGACGGTCGCCTCGACCACGGCGGCGCGGATCGGCGCGGCGAGCCTCCCGCTCGGCACCACCGGCAAGATCGACGGCGCGGTCACGCCGCCCTCACCAGGGGAGACGGTCGCCCTGGACCAGTGGAACCCGGACACGGGATGGCGGCAGCTCCGCACCACGCCACTCGACCAGACCGGCAGGTTCGAGTTCACCGTCAAGCCGAGCGCCACCGGCCCGACCAGCTTCCGGGTGCGGAAGCTGCCCGGCAGCGCCTCGGCCGGCAGTGCCAGCACCAGCCTGTCGCTCAAGGTCTACCGGACGGTGATCGCCAGCGTCCGCGTCGCCGGCCCCGGCCTCAACGGGGAGTACCTGGACCTCCGCAACACCGGCACCACCGACGTCAACCTCGCCACCTGGGCCGTCCACCACGGGCGGCTGGGCTGGACCGTGCCGCTGCGGCCGTACACCCTGCGCGCCGGCCAGAGCGTCCGGGTCTACTCCGGCCTCGGCGCCACCAGGTCGGGACGGCTCTTCCTCAACCGCCGCATCTCGGTCTGGGGCTCCAGCCGCACCGGCGACCTGATCCAGGTCAGAGACGGTGCCGGCATGGTGGCCGCCGCCATCTGCTACCGGCGCGGCTGACCGGCGCGGCCACCCGGCCGTCGTCCCGGCCGGAGGTGCCCGAGCTGTCCGGTTGACCCCGTCCGGGCATGCTGTCGGACGATTCGCCAGGCTATTTCCGGCGCTCTCTACGGAGACAGACTAGGGAAATACCTAGACGCACGCCGGCGGATGCGCAGCGGTTTAGAGCAGCCCCCCTAACGCACGCGGGCCAGAAAACCTGCGGGCGATTTTCGAGAGCTTCGAGTGCTTCGGACCCTTCAGAATTTCGTTGGTGAACACCACGGCGCGCCGCCGCCGGGACAACGGCTCCAATTCGGGGGGACCCTTGCTTCGCGCCCAGCCACTCCCGGGGGCCGGCGGCGGCCAGGACGGTCGACGCCGCGGCCACCGGCGCCTCGCTTCCACGCTCGGCATCGCCGTCCTGCTCGCCCTGGTCGGCGGCGGGCTGCTCCAGCCGGTCCTCGCGCCGGTACCGGCGCGGGCCGCGCCGCTGCCCGACGGGTTCTCCGAGGAGTTCGTGGCCACCGGCTTCTCGCTCCCCGTCTCGGTGCAGTTCTCGCCCGACGGCCGCATCTTCGTCGCCGAGCGCAGCGGGCTCATCAAGGTGCTCGACGGCGTCGGCGACCCCACCCCGGCGGTGGTCGCCGACCTCCGCCCGCAGGTCTACGAGTACTACGACCGCGGGCTGCTCGGCTTCGCCCTCGACCCTGGCTTCCCGTCCAACCCCTACGCGCACGTGCTCTACACCTACGACGCGGCCATCGGCGGCACCGCGCCACGCTGGCGCGACGAGTGCCCCAACCCGCCAGGGGAGAACGAGGACGGCTGCGTGGCCAGCGGCCGGCTGTCGCGGCTGCGCATCGAGGGCAACTCGGTCGTCTCCGAGCAGGTGCTGATCAACGACTGGTGCACCCAGTACCCCAGCCACTCCACCGGCGACCTGCGCTTCGGCTCGGACGGGTCGCTGTACGTCTCCGGCGGCGACGGCGCCAGCTTCACCTTCGTCGACTACGGGCAGCGCGGCTCGCCGCGCAACCCCTGCGGCGACCCGCCGGGCGGCAGCGGCGCCAGCCTCTCCCCGCCGGCCTCGGAGGGCGGCGCCATGCGCAGCCAGGACCTGCGCACCACCGGCGACCCCGTCGGCCTGGACGGCACCGTGCTCCGGGTGGACCCCGACACCGGCGCCGGCCTGCCCGACAACCCGATGGCGTCAAGCTCCGATCCCAACGCCCGCCGGATCATCGCCCACGGCCTGCGCAACCCGTTCCGGATGACCTTCCGGCCGGGCACCGACGAGCTGTGGCTCGGCGACGTCGGCTGGGTCGGGTGGGAGGAGATCAACCGCATCGCCGACCCGACCGGCTCGGTGAAGAACTTCGGCTGGCCCTGCTACGAGGGCAACGGCCGCCAGCCCGGCTACGACGGGCCCGACTTCACCATCTGCGAGAACCTCTACGCCCAGCCGAGCGCGGTCACGCCGCCCTGGTTCGTCTACTCGCGTGACGGCACCGGCATTCCGGGCGAGGCCGAGCGCTGCCTGTCCAACGGGCTCGCCTCGACCTCCGGGGTCTCCTTCTACACCGGCAGCTCCTACCCCGCCCGCTACCGGAACGCCCTGTTCTTCGCGGACTACTCCCGCAGCTGCATCTACGCCATGCCGGCCGGGGCAGGAGGCCTGCCCGACCCGGCGCAGGCGGAGGCGTTCGCGGCGGCCGCCCAGCCCGTCTACCTGACCATGGGGCCCGACGGCAACCTCTGGTACGTCAACCTCGGCGGAACCCTCCGCCGCATCCTGTACGCGGGCGGTGGCGGCGAGGTCAACCGGGTGCCGACGGCGGCGGTGACGGCCACGCCGACCCAGGGCGCCGCCCCGCTGGCGGTGCAGTTCGACGGCAGCGGCTCCCGCGACCCCGACAGCGGCGACAGCGTCACCGCCTACGACTGGGACCTCGACGGCAACGGCACCTACGGCGACGCGGCCGGCCCGCGGCCAGCCTTCACCTACCAGCAGCCAGGCACCTACAACGCGGCCCTGCGCGTCACCGACAGCCACGGCGCCCGCTCAGGCGCCGTCACGGTGCGGATCTCGGTCGGCAACACCGGGCCGACCGCGCGCATCACCGCGCCGGCCACCGGGACCACCTGGCAGCCAGGCGACCCGATCGCCTTCGCCGGCACCGCCACCGACCCACAGGACGGCACCCTGCCAGCCGCGCGGCTGTCGTGGGCCATCACCCTGCAGCACTGCGCCGACGGCGGCGGCTGCCACGCCCACCCGCTGCAGAACCTCACCGGCGTCGCCGGCGGGTCGCTGCCAGCACCCGACCACGAGTACCCGTCCCACATCGACCTGCAGCTGACCGCGACCGACTCCGGCGGGCTCACCGACACCGCCACGCTCCGGCTCGACCCGCGCACGGTCGACCTCACGTTCGCCTCCGAGCCGTCGGGGATGCGCCTGACCGTCGGCCCGACCAGCCAGGTCACGCCGTTCACCCGCCGGGTGATCGCCGGCTCGCGCAACTCCGTCAGCGCCCCGACGCCGCAGGACTTCGGCGGCGCCGGCCAGCTGTTCACCTCCTGGTCCGACGGCGGCGCCGCCAGCCACGACCTGGTCGCACCTGGCACCGCCACCACCTACACCGCGCGCTACCGCGCGCCGGAGGCACCGGCCCCGGCGGCCACCGCGCTCGCCTTGCAGCCGTCGCGCACGCAGGTCGGCAGCGGCGAGGAGGTGGTCCTGGACGGCCGCCTGACCGCGGTCCAGGGCGGCGCCGGGATCGCCGGCGAGCAGGTCCAGCTGGATGCCAGGGCGGCGGGAGCGACCGCATGGAGCCGGCTGGACACCGCGGCGACCGACACCGACGGCACCGTCCGCTTCAGCCACCGGCCCGCCGGCACCACCGAGTACCAGCTCCGCTTCGCCGGCAGCGACGGCAAGCTGCCGAGCGCCAGCGAGCTGGCCAGGGTGGCGATCGGCTCGAGCGTGACCGCACGGGTCAGCCCGCCGAGCATCCCGCTCGGGATCGGCGCCCGGGTCAGCGGCACGGTCACCCCGGCCTCGCCAGGCGAGCTGGTGGTGGTCGAGACCAGCAGCGGCGGCGGCTGGCGGCAGCTCGCCACCGGCCCGCTCGACCAGGCGGGCAGGTTCGACCTCTACGCGATCCCGACCGCGACCGGCGCGACCGGCCTGCGGGTGCGCAAGCTGGCCGGCGACGCCTCCGGCGAGAGCGTCAGCGCCACGCTGGGTCTCAAGGTCTACCGGACGGTGATCGCTGGCATCCGCATCGTCGGCCCGGGCCTCAACGGGGAGTATCTGGAGCTCCGCAACACCGGCACCACCGACGTCAACCTGGGCACCTGGACGGTCACCCACCAGCGGCTGGGCTGGACGGTGCCGCTGCGGCCGTACACCCTGCGCGCCGGCCAGAGCGTCCGCGTCTACTCCGGCCTCGGGGCCACCCGGTCCGGACGGCTCTTCCTCAACCGGCGCATGTCGGTGTGGCGCTCCAGCCGGACCGGCGACCTGATCCAGGTCAGGGACGGCAGCGGCCTGGTCGCCGCGGCGATCCGCTACCAGAAGAGCTGAGCAACGGCGCGCGCGCCCACGGCCCACACGCCCGGCGGCCGGGGCGCGCGCTCGGGCCGCCCGGGAACGGGCGGCCCAGGCGGCGGGGAGCACTTCCCTGCTCCCCGCCGCCGCCTCCGCTGCCGCGATCGCGGTCAGCCGCTGCCGGGCAGCACCTTCTCGTCGTCGGGGACCGAGCCGAGCAGCCGGACCGGGTTGCCGGCGGCGACGGTCCGCTCCGGCACGTCGCGGGCGACCACCGCACCGGCCGCGACCAGCGCTTCGCGGCCGACGCTGATGCCCGGCAGCACCACCGCCCCGGCGCCGAGCCGGCAGCCCCAGCGCAGCACCGGCCCGACCAGGTTCTCGCGCACCCCGGCGCGGCGGTGCAGCATGCGCCGGTCGTTGGCGGTGACGCAGCCGGGCCCGACGAACACGTAGTCCTCCACCACGGTCAGGCCGGCCAGGTGCGCCTGGGACTCGACCAGCACGTGGTCGCCGATGTGGATGCGCTCCTCGATGGTGGCGGCGGTGCCGAGCACGCTCCACTCCCCCACCTCGGTGTCCTCCCGCACCACCACGTGGTGGCCGGTCTGGGTGCCGGCGCCCAGCCGCACGCCGCTGTAGAGCACGGTCCCGGAGCGGACCAGGCAGCCGGGACCGACCACCACCGGGTGACGCTCGCCCGAGCGGGTCGGGTGGCAGACGTCCACCCCCGGCTCGACCACCGCGTCGGCGGCCAGCGACAGCCAGCCCGCGGCCACACACCGGTCCAGGTCACCGGCGCTCGCGACTCTCACGGCACCCTCCTGATGCGCTTGTAGCGGGCGCTGTGCTGACCGCCGTCGGCGATCTCGACCTTGACCGGGACCTTGAAGTCGGCCAGGCGGCCGCGGCAGAAGGCCCGCATGCGGCGCTTGAACGCGGCCGCCTGCTCGGCACCGTCCAGGGTCACCCTGGCCACCACCACCTGCCCGGTGATCGGGCTCGGCTCGCCCCTGACCACCGCGTCGGTGACCCCCTGCATGTCGAGCAGCACGCTCTCCACCTCGGCCGGGTACACCTTCAACCCGCCCACGTTGACCACCTCGGAGCGGCGGCCGAGGAAGCGCAGCCACTCCCCGTCCGTCTCCACCTCGTCGCCGGTGTCGAGCCAGCCGCCGGCGTCGAACGGGCTGCGGTGGTTGAGGTAGCCGAGCATGGCCGAGCGCGCCCGGATCCGGAGGGTGCCGTCGACCACCTTGGTCTCGAAGCCCTCGCCGCCGACCTTGACCCACAGCGAGGTGGAGTTGCGCGACTTCGACCGCAGGATGCCGACCTCGCTGAGCCCGTACGTCTGGGTCAGCGCCACCCATGGCAGGACCTCGCCGAGGCGCTCGAGGGTGCTGGCCGGCATCACCTCGGTGCCGTAGGTGACCCGTTCCAGCGAGGACAGGTCGTGGCGGGCGTACGCCTCGGACATGAGCAGCAGGTTGAGGAAGGTCGGCGAGGTCGGCAGCAGCTCGACGCGGTGCCGCTCGATCGCGGCGCAGACCGCGTCGGGGCCGCGGTCGGTGACCGAGACCACCGTGCCGGTGGTGGCCAGGACGTGGAACAGCGTGTTCAGCCCGCCGATGTGGTCGAGCAGCAGGAACGCAAGGGTGCGGGTGCCGCGCCTTGGGGTCTGGAACTTCTCCAGCAGCACCGCCAGGTCGTGGAGCGCGGCCTTGGAGACGCCGGTCGAGCCGGAAGAGAACAGCACCAGCCCGGGATGCCCGGAGGCGACCAGCGCGCGGGTCAGCTCGCGCGCCGGCCCGCCGGGTGCCGGGCCGGGGGCGACCTTCCACTCCTCCTCGGAGCCGGCCAGCACCCGGTCGCTGACCTCGGCGATCTCCAGGAAGCCGGCGCGCTCCTCCCGCACCGCGCTGGTCAGCGGGACCACCACCGCGGCCCGTTCGACCAGGGCGAGCAGCATCGCCACCGCGTGGGGCGCGTAGTCGGCCTCGAGCGAGACCACCCGCCCGGGGCCGACGCCGTCGGCGTCCAGCGCCTTGGCGGCCTCGTCCCAGAGGGCGAGCAGGTCGGCGTAGCGGTAGCCGATGTCGCGCCAGACGATCGCCTCGGCGTCCGCCGCGGCGGCCATGCGCGCCCGCAGCCAGCCCAGCACGTCCATCAGGCGCCTCCCAGGTAGAGAACCTGCCCGGTGACGAAGCCGCTCTCGGGGCGGACGAAGAAGTCGACCACGTTGGCCACGTCCGCGAAGGTGCCGCGGCGCTTGACGGCCTGGCCCTGGACGATGCGGTCGACCCGGTCGGGTGGCACGCCGCGGAGCAGGTCGGTGTCGACCGGGCCGGGGCCGACCACGTTGACGGTGATGCCGAGCGGGCCGAGCTCGCGCGCGAGCACCTGGCTGTAGGTGACCACCGCGCTCTTGGAGGCGGCGTAGAAGGCCTCGCCCTCCAGCCGCAACGGCACCGCCACGGTGCCGAGGTTGACGATGCGACCATAGCGGCGGCGCATCATCAGCTTGGCCGCCTCCCGGCAGACCAGGGCGGTGCCCCAGAAGTTCACCGCCATGATGCGGTCGACGGTCGCGGCCGGGGTCAGCAGGGCGGCGTTCATGGCGGCCACGCCGGCGTTGTTGACCACCACGTCCAGCCGGCCGTGGCGGCGGGCGATGCCGTGCAGCAGTGCCTTGACGTCCTGCTCGCTGGAGACGTCGGCGAGGTGGTGCTCGTACCCGTCGGCCTCCCACTCGGCGGGCTGGCGGCTGCAGCCGATCACCTTGGCGCCCCGCTCGGCGAACCGCTCGGCCAGGTAGCGCCCGATGCCGCGGCGCGTCCCGGTGACCAGCACCACCTCCTCGCGCTCCTCAGGCATGCTGGTGCAGCAGGTCCATGGCGTAGTCGGCCAGCGACCCGACGGTGCGGAACGGGCTGTGCCTGGCGGAGACCGCCCGGTCGTCGCCGATGATCAGCGCCGCGCCGGTCTCCTCCTCGAGGGTCTGCTCCACGTCGACCAGCAGGTTGACCAGCCCGAGCGAGTCGAGCAGGCCGTCCTGGCCCAGCAGTACGGTGGCCTCGGTGATCCGGCCGCCCCCTTCGGCCAGCCCCGGCGGCGCGAGCTCCGCGAGCCGCTCGGCGACCAGCTTGACCAGCTCGTCCCGTTCCATGCTCCCCCCTTGTCGTCCGACGCCAGCAGGGGACCATGCCACAACCCCTCGAACTTGTCATCTGGAGCGTGTCAGACGAATCAAACCCCACTGGCGCCGGCCTGGGGGTTCTCGGGCACGGCCAAGTACCATGACCGTATTCCCACCGATCGCCCCGGCTCGCCAGGAGGAGGAGCTCCGCTGGCCGAACAGCCCATCCCCCTGGTCGACCTGCGCGCCGCCCAGGCGCGCCTGCGCGCCGAGCTGGACGCGGCCATGGCCGTGGTGGTCGATCGGGCCAGCTTCATCATGGGCCCAGAGGTGGCCGCGTTCGAGGCGGAGTTCGCCGCCTTCTGCGGCACCCGCCGCGCGGTCGGGGTCGCCTCGGGCACCGCAGCGCTCCACCTGGCGCTGCGGGCCCTCGGCGTGGGCCAGGGTGACGAGGTGGTCACCGTGGCCCACACCTTCGCGGCCACCGCCGAGGCGATCGGCCACGCCGGCGCGCGGCCCCGCTTCGTCGACGTGGACGAGGCCACCGGCGGCATGGACCCCAAGGCGCTGGCCGGCGCGCTGGACGGCGCCGCCGCGGTGGTGCCGGTCCACCTCTACGGGCTGCCGGTGGACATGGCCGCCATCAACGCCATCGCCGGGGAGGCGGGCGTGCCGGTCCTCGAGGACGCCGCGCAGGCCCACGGCGCCACCGCCGCTCCCGCCGCCGGGGCGCCGCGCCGGCGGGCGGGCGCCCTCGGCCGGATCGCCGCCTTCAGCTTCTACCCCGCCAAGAACCTCGGCGCCTTCGGCGACGCCGGGGCGGTCACCACCGACGACGACGCCCTGGCCGAGCGGGTGGCGAGGCTCCGCGACCACGGCCGCACCTCCAAGTACGAGCACGCCGAGGAGGGCTTCGGCGAGCGGCTGGACACGCTCCAGGCGGCCGTCCTGCGGGTCCGGCTGGCCGACCTCGAGGCCGCCAACGCGGCCAGGGACCGGCTCGCCGCCCGCTACCACCAGGCGCTGGCCGGCGTCGGCGACCTGGTGCTGCCGCCACGGGTGGAGGGACGGGCCAGCGCCTGGCACCTCTACGTCGTGCGCACGGCCGACCGCGACGCCCTGCTGGCGCACCTGCGGGCCGGCGGGATCGGGGCCGGCGTGCACTTCCCGCTCCCCCTGCACCTGCAGCCGGCGTGGCGCCGGCTCGGCCACGCCCGCGGCGACCTGCCGGTCACCGAGGCATGGGCGGCCGAGTGCCTGTCGCTGCCGCTCTACCCCGAGCTGCCCGAGGCCGCGCAGGACCGGGTGGTCGCGGCCGTGCGGGCCTACTTCGCCGGGTCGGGGTGAGCAGGTTGGCACGCGAGCGGACCAGGGTAGGAAACGTGCGGGCGGACGCTGACGAGCAGCAAAGGACCGGGGCAGGCGTGCGGGACGGGCAGGCAGAGGCGACAGAGGCTCTGGTCAGCGTGGTGGTGCCGGCGCACAACGAGGAGACGACCGTCCCGGTGTTCGTGGAGCGCACCGCCAAGGCGTTTGCCCAGCTCGGCCGGTCGTGGGAGCTGGTCTACGTCGATGACGGCTCCACCGACGACACCGCCGCCAGGGTGGAGGCCGCCGCCGAGGTCGAGCCGCGCGTCAGGCTGGTGCGCCAGCGCCGCAACCTGGGCCTGACCGAGGCCCTGAACCGCGGCTTCCGCGAGGCCACGGGCGACGTGATCGTGTTCCTCCCCGCCGACCTCGAATCCGACCCGCAGGTCGACATCCCGCTGCTGCTCGACAAGCTCGACCAGGGCTACGACGTGGTGGCCGGCTGGCGGCAGGGGCGCCGCGACGGCAAGCGGTTCGCCTCCAAGCTGGCCAACGTCGTCTGCCGCGCCCTGTTCGGCCTGGACGTGCACGACCTGAACTGGATCAAGGCGTTCCGCCGGGAGGTCACCGACGCGCTCGCGCTGCGCTCCTCCTGGCACCGCTACATCCTGGTGATGGCCCAGAACGAGGGCTTCCGCATCGGCGAGGTCAAGGTCCCCTACCAGGGGAGGCAGACCGGCCGCTCGAAGTTCGGCTTCTCGCGCCTGCCGGTGTCCTTCATCGACGTGATCACGCTGAAGTTCCTGCTGACCTTCCAGCGCAAGCCGATCATCTTCTTCGGCGCGGTCGGCCTGGCGATGATCGGCGCCGGGGTGGTGCTCTGGGCGTACCTGGTCTGGTCGTACCTGTCGACCCACACGCAGTACCGCCCGCTCATGCTGGTCGCCGGCATCGCGCTGCTCGCCGGGCTGCTGGTGGTCCTGGTCGGCTTCCTGGCCGAGCTGGTGGTGAACGTCTCCGAGCGGGTCGAGCGTCTCGAGCGCCGGCTGGACGAACGACGTTGAGCACCACGGCGGCACCGCGGGCGGAGACGGCGGTCCCCGCCGAAGGTGCTGCCGCCGGCGGGGCCGGCACCGACGAGCAGGGCTGGCCGGCCTGGTGCTGGTGGCTCGGGGTGGCCGTGGCCGCCCTGCTCGCCTGGGCCGTCCTCACCTGGCCGCTCGCCATGCACCTGGACCACTTCTGGACCATGCGGGGCAACGAGACCGCCCGCAGCCAGCCGAACTTCTCCACCCGGCCGGGCGCGATGGCCAGCGGCGACCACATGCAGAACGTGTTCATCCAGTCGGTGGTGGTCGACAACCTGCGGGAGCGCCGCAACCCCTTCCTGGACCTGCGCGAGGGCACCGCCGGCCTCGGCACGCTGCGCACCACCTCCCTCGACCTGCCCTGGATGCCGCTGGTCGGACTGCTGTGGCCGCTGGTCGGGCTGGTGGCCGCGTACAACCTCACCCTGCTGCTCGCCTCGGTGGTGACCGCCCTGGCGGCGTTCGGCTGGCTCCGCAGGCACCTTCGCTGGCCGCTGGTGGCGGCGGCGGGGGCGCTCGCCTACGCCTGCATGCCCCACCGCATGTTCCAGCTCACCAGCCACTTCAACGCGGTCATGTGGTGGGCCTTCCCGGCGGCGCTGTGGGCGTTCGAGGTGACGGTGGAGCGCTACCAGTCCGAGCGCCGCTGGCGCTGGCCGGCGGTCGGGCTGGTGGCGGTGGTGCTGACCGTCGCGCTCAGCGGCGAGTACCACCTCACCCTGTACATGACGGCGCTGCTCGCCTTCGTGGCCCTCTGGTCCGTCGGCGCCGCGCTCGCCGCCGGCCGGCCGCTGCCCGCCGGGCCGGCGGTGGTCGCGCTGGCCGCGATCGCCACCGGCGCGGCCTACGCCGTGCTGGTCTTCCGCTACGCCTTCAAGGGCGCCGTCGCCGGCGAGAACGGCGACTACGAACAGGTCGTCCTGTACGCGCCGGAGTCGCTGCTCGCGCTGGTCAAGAAGACCTTCGGCACCCAGGGCGAGGGGCTTGTCTACGTTGGCTGGGCGCTGCTGCTGCTCGCCATCGGCGGGCTGGTGCTGGCGGTGGTCCGGCGCCGCCAGGCCGTCCTTCCCTACGCCGTCCTGCTCCTGCCCTTGTTGCTGCTCACCTACGGGCCGAGGGCGGACATCGGCCCGATCCGGCCGTACCGCTTCTTCTTCGACCACCTCCCCTTCCTGTCGATGCAGCGCGTCCCCGAACGCCTCATGGTGGTCACCGCGCTGATCCTCGTCCTGCTCGCCATGACCGCCGTGGAGGAGCTGGGCGAGCGCTGGCTGCGCCGGGCCGAACGGGCCCGCGCCGCCGCGGCAGCCACCGCGGCGCTCGCCGCCGCGGTGGCGGACGGCGCCGGGGTCAGCGGGCCGGCGGTGACCGCGACGGTGGCGGCGGGCGACCCCGCCGCCGGGACGGACCGGCCGCATGACGGCCACGACCAGGGCAGCCACCGGGCAGGCCAGGGCGGCGGCCCCACCGGCGAGGGCGAGCCGCATCCCGCCACCGTGGACGGCGGGGCGCCCGGCCCCGGCGAGACCGAGCCGGCCGGTGAGGTGGCGGGCGAGGCAGCGGACCGGGGTGTGGTGGAGCGGCCGTCCTGGCTGGACGAGGGGGCGGCCACGGCTCGGGAGGCGGACCGGGAGGTGGCGCCGTCGCGGCGGGCGGCGCAGCGCCTGGCGGAGCGGTGGCCGCGGCTGGCGCCCGTCCTGGACTGGTGGGACCACTCGCCGCTGACCACCCCGCGGCGCCTGGCCGCCGGCGCGCTGGTGGTGGCCACCCTGCTGCTGCTTGCCGACTACCGCGTGTCCGACAACCGCCTGCAGCCCGACCTCGCCGACAACCGCGTGGTCACCGCCCTCCACAAGGCCGGCGACGACGCCGGACCCGTGCTCGGGCTGCCGGCCCT
This sequence comes from Actinomycetota bacterium, assembly GCA_035535495.1. Lineage (GTDB taxonomy): Bacteria > Actinomycetota > CALGFH01 > CALGFH01 > CALGFH01 > DASUZB01. The sequence goes on from DATLQA010000181.1 coordinate 15,722, forward strand.
CAAGCCCACCGTGACCTGGAACTCGGCCACCACCTACCTGGCCGCGCAGAGCCGCCGGCGCTCGCTGAACGCCTACAACCAGACCCCGGCCAACTGGCTGGAGGACCGGATGGCCCGGCTGGCCCCGCTGAACCGGGGCGTGGTGGAGGCCGACGCCATGGCGGTGCTGCAGGTCACCGGCACCAGGCACGTGCTGGTGGTCGACGAGCCAAGGGTGTTCGCGCGCGGGCAGTGGCAGGAGGTGGTGGACCGGCTGGTCGGCTCGGGCGCGTTCCGGCTGGTGGAGCGGGACGGCCCGCTCGCCCTGCTCGAGGTCACCGGCGCGCAGCGCCCGACCCCAGGCGGCGACCAGCCCGAACGCGGCGTCGACCCGGTCACCCAGGTGTAGCCGGCTGGCGCGCGGCCTGGCCGCGGTCCACCAGGTGCGCCAGGCCCGCTCCCAGCAGCTCGACCAGCATCATCCACAGGCGCGACAGCAGCGCCACCCCCAGCGCCACCCCGACCGGCATGATCTGGGCGAGGGCGACCGTCAGGACCCCCTCGCGGACGCCCAGGCCCGCCGGGGTGACCAGGGCGAGGAAGCCGATGGCGTAGGCGGCGGCGTAGGCGGCCACGGTCAGGGGGAGGTCGGCCGCGGCGAGCGGGTAGAGGCTGCGGACCAGGGCGGCGAAGGCGA
>DATLQA010000182.1:0-15338 GCA_035535495.1 Actinomycetota bacterium
GCTACGGCTACCACCGCGACGAGCTCTACTTCCTGGAGGCCTCCAGGCACCTCGCCTGGGGGTACGTCGACCAGCCTCCGATCACCCCGGCGCTGGCGGCGCTCGCCCGCGCCGCCTTCGGCGACTCGCTGCTCGGCCTGCGGCTGCTGCCCGCCCTGGCGGTGGGCGCCCTGGCCGTGGTCGGCGGGCTCCTCGCCCGCGAACTCGGCGGCGGCCGCGCCCCGCAGCTGCTGGCCGCCGCCTGCGTCGCCGGGTCGAGCGTGGTGATCGCGGTCGGCCACCTCCACAGCACCACCACCTACGACCTGCTGGGCTCCGGGGTGGTCCTGCTGCTGCTCGCGCGGCTGCTCCGCACCCGCGCCGGGCGGCTGTGGCCGCTGATCGGCCTGGCCGTCGGAGTGGGGCTGGAGAACAAGCCCAGCATGGCGCAGCTCGCCGGCGTCGGCATGGTCGCCCTGCTGGCCGACCGGCAGGGCCGGCGCCTGCTCGCCACCCCCTGGCTGCTCGCCGGCGCCGCCGTCGCGCTGGCGCTGTGGGCACCGTACCTGGCGTGGCAGGCCGGTCACGGCTGGCCGCAGCTCGACATCTTCGCCGACCTGCGCGAGGAGGACGGCGGCCTCGGCGCCGGGCTCGCCTTCCTGCCGCTCCAGGCGTTGATGACCAACCCGCTGCTCACCCCGGTCTGGGTCGCGGGCCTGTGGTGGCTGCTCCGCGACCGCCAGGCCCGGCCGTGGCGGCCGATCGCCGTCGCCTACCTGCTGCTGGTCGCCTTCTACGTGGTGGTCGGCGGCAAGCCCTACTACGCCGCCGGGTTCTACCCGGCCCTGTTCGCCGCCGGCGCCGTCTGGTTCGCCAGGCGGCGTGCGCCGGCCGGCCTGCCGCTGCGGCGGCTGCTCCCGGCGGTGGCGGTGGCCGCCGTGGTGCCGCTGCCGCTGGTGTTGCCGGTCCTGCCGGTCGCCACCATCAACGCGGTCAGCGCGGTCAACGCCGACGCCGCCGAGACCTACGGCTGGCCCACCTACGTGGCGCAGATCCTGGCGGTGCGCGCCGCCCTGCCAGCCGCCGAGCAGGCCAAGGTGGTGGCCGTGACCGGCAACTACGGCGAGGCCGGCGCCCTGGCGCGCTACGGCGGCGACTGGGGCCGGCAGGCGTCGTTCAGTGGCCACAACTCCTACTGGTTCTGGGGCCCGCCCCACGGCGACGGCGGCGTGGTGATCGTGGTCGGCTACGGGCAGGCCCGCGACCTCCTGGACGAGCGCTTTGACTCGGTCACGCTCGCCGGCCGCCTCGACAACCGCCACGGCGTCGACAACGAGGAGCAGGGCCAGGCCGTCTGGGTCTGCCGCGGCCTCCGCGGCACCTGGTCTGACACCTGGATCGCCTGGCGCCACTACGACGGCTGATCGGCCGGCGGGACGGCCGCGGCGGTCAGGGCCGCAGCAGGGCGTCCAGGGCCATGGCCGCGAACAGCAGGGCCAGGTACTGGTTGGAGAAGCTGAACAGGCGGAAGGCGCGGGGACCGGTGGTGTCGCGCCAGAGCTGCGCCGCGCGCCAGACGAACATGCCGCCGAGGACGATCGCGGCGGCGAGGTAGACCAGGCCCATCTGGCCAGCCGGGTAGAGCAGCAGGGTCACCGCGACCAGCAGCAGCGTGTAGTAGAGGATCTGGTGGGAGGTCTCCCGCGGGCCGCGGACCACCGGGAGCATCGGGACCCCGGCGGCGGCGTAGTCCTCCTGGAAGCGCAGGGACAGCGCCCAGAAGTGGGGCGGCGTCCAGTAGAACACGATCGCGAACAGCACCAGCGCGGGCAGCTCCACCCGGCCCCTGACCGCCGCCCAGCCGACCAGGACGGGGACGGCGCCGGCGGCGCCGCCGATCACGATGTTCTGGGTGCTGCGGCGCTTCAGGCCGAGCGTGTAGACGAACACGTAGAACAGGATCGCGGCGGTGGCCAGGACGGCCGCGATCAGGTTCACGGCGAGCCACAGCCAGACGAAGCCCGCCACCCCGAGGACCACGCCGAAGCGGAGCGCGTCGAGCGGGTCGACCTGGTGCGCCGGCAGGGGGCGGCGGCGGGTCCGCCGCATCACCTGGTCGATGTCGCGGTCGAGGTAGCAGTTGATCACGTTGGCGCTGCCGGCCGAGAGCGACCCGCCGATCAGGGTGGCGGCGACCAGCAGCGGCGAGGGCAGGCCGCGCTGCGCGATGAACATCGCCGGCACGGTGGTGACCAGCAGCAGCTCGATGATGCGGGGCTTGGTCAGGGCGAGGTAGGCGGCGGCGGTCTGCTTGGCGGTGCGGGCCGGGCCCGGCTCCGGCTCGGCCGGGTCGCGGCCGGGGGTGCCGGCGAAGCGGTCGGCGTGGAGCAGCAGCGCGAACATCACCCCCCACAGGGCGCTGCCGACCGCCAGGTGGGGGACGACGCTGAGGGCCGAGAGGCGACCCCAGACGTTGGCCGCGCCGAGGGCGAGCTGGACCAGCACCAGGCCGCTGGCGTAACCGGCCAGCCTGGTCACGGTCGGGTGGTGCCGCTCGGTGCGGCGGGCCCGCCACCAGGTGACCAGGATCACCACGGTGACCAGGGCGGCCAGGACACGGTGCAGGACCTGCAGGCGCGCGGTGGTCAGGGCCAGGTCGGGGAGCAGGCTCCCGTTCATCAGCGGGAAGTCCGGGAAGGCCAGCCCGGCGTCGTAGCCGGTGACGGTCGAACCGGCCAGCATCTGCAGGTAGGTCAGCACCGCCCCGGCGACGGCCAGGCGGACCACGCCGCGGGCGCGGCCGGCCCGGCCGGCCCGGTCGAGGGCGGGCCAGCGGGCCCGGAAGACGATGAACTCCAGCAGCGCGAGCAGGGCCAGGGCGGTGGCCAGGTGGAGGGTGACCGACTCGGCCTCCAGCTTGGCCCAGACCACGATGGCGCCGAGCACCGCCTGGGACAGCACCATGACCACCGCGCCGATCGCCGCCCAGCGGACCGCGGCCGGCTGCCGCCCGCGCCAGGCCGCCACCGCCAGGACGCCGACCAGCACGATCACCGCCGCGGCGACGAGCCGGTGGGAGTGCTCGATCCAGGCGTGCAGCTCCGGCGGGGGGGTGAGGCGCCCGAAGCAGCGCGGCCAGTCGGGACAGCCGAGCCCGGAGTCGGTCGCCCGGACCAGCCCGCCGACGGTGATCAACACGAAGGTGGCCGCGGCGGTCAGGACGGCCAGGCGCTGGAAGCGGCTCAACGTTCCTCGGTTGCTCGTGGCGGCAGCTCGTTCGACGGCAGCATACCCTCGCGGTCGCGCCCCGGGAGGGCGGCTAGGGGCCGTCCGGGGTGCCGCCGCCGGACTGGCCGGACGGGTGGCCGGTGCCGCCCGAGGTGGCCGCCTCGGCGATCTCCGCCTCGACCGCGGCCATCTGGGCGCAGATGCGGGCGACCGCGGTCTCGTCGACCGTGCCCTGCTTGCGCCCGTAGTACACGGTGCGGCCGAGGTCGCGCGCGAGCTCGTTGAAGCGCCGGCGCTGCCGGTACTCGTCCACCATCTCCTGGGCCTGCTGCACGCCCTGCTCGAGCTGCCGCTGGGCCTGCCCGGCGAGGGCTCTCAAGTCGTCGCGAAAGGCCATGCCGCCTCCTCGTCCGCTCGCACCGCCATCCCGGCCCGCCGCAGCGCGGCCGGTCACCTCCTTGGATACCACGAGCGGGCCGGCATCGTGCGGTGGGTGGCGTAGTGAGCGGCAGGGTTGCATCGGGTACGGTTGCGGCATGACCACCGAGCGGAGGGCCGACCCGCTCGGCAGGCTGGCAAGCGACGGCTCGGCCACGCCGCTGCCGCCGCCCAGCCCCGAGCTGCGGCTGGCCAACGGGCGGCTGGCGCCCTGGGTGTTCGGGCTGCCAGTGGCGGAGCTGCGCGCCGGCTACCGCAGCGCCGTCTACTTCGACCGGGCGCGGCGCATCCTGGCGGCCGAAGGCGCCGACACCAGCGTCACCATGCAGGTGTTCCAGCGCAACGACGGCGTGGTCGCCTGCGGCGTCGACGAGGCCCTGGCCGTGCTCGCGCTCGGTGCCGGCGCCTACACCGACCAGGCCGCCGCCGACCAGGCCTTCACCGAGCACCTGCAGGCCCGCAACCATGCCCGCCGCGCCAGGGTCCGCGGCGGGTCGGAGTACCTCGAGGCGGTCCGCGCCCAGGTCGGCACCGAGATCGCCCTCGATCGGCTGTGGCGTCCCGGCGCCCGGGAGCTCGACGTCCGGGCGTTGCGCGACGGCGACCCGGTCAACGCGTGGGAGCCGGTGGCCGAGATCACCGGCCCGTACCGCCTGGTCGCCCACCTGGAGAGCGTCTACCTCGGGGTGCTGGCGCGGCGCAGCCTGGTGGCGAGCAACGTCCGCCGGGTGGTGGCCGCCGCCGGCGGCAAACCGGTGCTGTTCTTCGCCGACCGCTTCGACCACTGGGCGACCCAGGGCGGCGACGGCTACGCCGCCTTCGTGGGCGGCGCCGAGGGCGTCGCCACCGACGCCCAGGCGGCCTGGTGGGGCGAGCGCGGCCTCGGCACCACCCCGCACGCCCTGATCGCCACCTTCGGCGGCGACACGGTGGCGGCGATGCGCGCCTTCGCCCGCCACATCCCGGAGGTCCCCCTGGTCGCCCTGGTCGACTTCGACAACGACTGCGTCGGCACCTCGCTCGCCTGCGCCCGGGCGTTCGGCGAGCGGCTCTGGGGGGTGCGCCTTGACACCGCCAGCACCCTGGTCGACCGCTCGTTATGGGAGCAGCTCGGCGACTTCGACCCGACCGGGGTCAACCCGCAGCTCGTCTCCAACGTCCGCCGGGCGCTCGACGCCGAGGGCTTCCAGCACGTCCGGGTGATCTGCTCGGGCGGGTTCACCGCCGAACGCATCACCGCCTTCGAGCGTGCTGGCGTCGCGGTCGACTCCTACGCGGTCGGGTCCTCCCTGCTCAAAGGGTCCAGCGACTACACCGCCGACGTGGTCCTGCGCGAAGGCCGGCCCTGTGCCAAGGTGGGCCGCCACTACCGCCCCTCTGACCGGCTCGAGCCGGTCGACCTCGCCGCCGACAGCCCCTGACCTCGCCCGCGGCGTCCATGCCCGCCGGCGGGTCGCGGCGCCCGGTCCGCTACCGTGGCGCACGCCCGCCCGCTGAGCCGGGGGCGGAGCCCAACGCACTGGAGGCAGCATGCAGTTCCGCAAGCTCGGCAGCCAGGGACCGGAGATCTCCGTCGTCGGCGTGGGCACCTGGGCCATCGGCGGCCCGTGGCGCTTCGGCTGGGGACCGCAGGACGACGACGAGTCGATCGCCGCGCTCCACCGGGCCTTCGACGCCGGCATCAACTGGGTGGACACGGCCGCGGTCTACGGCCTCGGCCACGCCGAGGAGATCGTCGGCCAGGTCCTCCGCGAAACCGGCGAGGACGTGCTGGTCGCCACCAAGTGCGGCCGCACCTGGTACGGGCGTCCCGAGGGCGAGGTCGGCAACGACCTCCGCCCCGAGTCGATCAGGTTCGAGCTGGAGCAGAGCTTGAAGCGGCTCGGCACCGACCACGTCGACCTGTACCAGTTCCACTGGCCGGACCTTGCCACCGGCACCGCCGTCGAGGACTCCTGGGCGACCATGGCCGCCCTGGTCGAGGAGGGCAAGGTCCGCTTCGCCGGGGTCTCCAACTTCGACGTCGAGCTGCTGGAGCGGTGTGAGCCGATCCGGCACGTCGACTCGCTGCAGCCGCCGTTCAGCCTGCTCGACCGCCGCGCCGCCGCCGAGCTGCTGCCCTGGTGCCGGCGCAACGGCACCGGGGTGATCGCCTACAGCCCGATGAAGTCGGGGCTGCTCAGCGGCTCCTTCGACGCCGAGCGGCTCCGCTCCATGCCGGAGGACGACTGGCGCAGGCAGGACCCCGAGTTCGCGGAGCCGCTGCTGTCCGCCAACCTCGCCCTGGCCGAGCGGCTCCGCCCGGTGGCCGGGCGCCACCGCGTCGGCGTGGGCGCGGTCGCGGTCGCCTGGGTGCTGACCCAGCCCGGCGTGACCGCCGCGATCGTCGGCACACGTCGGCCCTCCCAGATCGAGGGTTGGATCGCGGCCGGGTCGCTCACCCTGGACGCCGACGACCTCGCCGAGCTCGACCGGGCGGTGGTGGAGACCGGCGCGGGACGCGGCTGAGGCCGCCTGGTACCGCTCGGGGCCGCGGCCGAGGAGGCCGCGGCCCCGAGCGTCCCCGTGGCCACCCGCTCGGCCACGGCCTGCAGCAGGCCGTCAGGGAAGTAGCCGATACCGGTGGCCACCCCGGGTCCCGGGACGGAGCGGACCTGCCGTCGCTCTGGACCAGACACCCCAGGGAAGCCGGGTGCCTGATCGAAACCTGCCTCTGGGGGACTCCTCCCGTGGCGCGTGGGGACGGACGCGAGCGGGACAGCACGCCATGCAGCCTAGTTCAAGAGGGCTAGTCAGGGGAAGATTTTTTCCGTTCGCGGCCCTGGGCATGCTTTGACCGGCGGGGTTGTCGCCTGACCAGGCGAAGCCGGGTACCGTGATGACCGTGGCGTCCTTTGTCCGCGAGGTGACCTGAATGGCCCGTGCTCCGCGTCGTCCGAGCCCCGCCGACCAGCCGCGCACCTACGTGCTGGACACCAACGTCCTGATCGCCGACCCGGACGCGCTGGGACGCTTCCAGGAGCACGACGTGGTCGTCCCGGTCACGGTGATCGAGGAGCTGGACAAGCTCAAGGCACGGCCGGACGAGCTGGGCGCCTCGGCCCGGCGCGCGGTGCGCGCGCTCGAGGCCGTCCGGGAGCAGGGGAGCCTCGCCGAGGGCGTGGTCCTGCCCAGCGGCGGCCGGCTGCGGGTGGAGATCAACCAGACCCGGCTGGCCCTGCCCGAGGGGCTGAGCGCCGACACCGCCGACAACCGCATCCTGGCCACCACCGCCAACCTCGCCAAGGAGCTGGGCGAGGAGCACCGCGTGGTGCTGGTCTCCAAGGACGCCAGCCTGCGCATCAAGGCCGAGGCGCTCAAGCTGGTGGCCGAGGAGTACCGCCACGAGCAGGTCACGGTCGAGGGCTACCCGGGCGTCACCACGGTGGAGCTCAGCGGCGGCCTCGACGCCCTCTACGCCGACCGCGGCGGGTCGATCAGCGCGCCGGAGGCGCTGCTGGCCAACCAGTTCGTGGTGCTGCGCTCGGGCAACCAGAGCGCCCTCGGCCAGGTCCAGCGCACCGCCGGGCCGGGCGAGCCGGTCGAGGTGAGCCTGCTCGCCGAGGCCCCGGAGACGTTCGGCGTCCGTGCCCGCTCCAAGGAGCAGCACTTCGCCCTGCACCTGCTGCGCGACCCCAAGGTGCCGCTGGTCTCCCTGGCCGGCCTGGCCGGCACCGGCAAGACCTACCTGGCGATCGCGGCCGGCCTGGACGCCACCCTGGAGCACCGCGCCTACGACCGGGTGCTGGTGTTCCGCCCGGTCGTCCCGGTCGGCAGGCAGGACCTCGGCTTCCTCCCCGGCGACGTCGACGAGAAGATCACCCCGTGGATGAAGGCCATCTACGACGTGCTGGCCCAGCTGTTCCGCGGCTCCCACGACGCCGACCGGCGCGAAAGCTACGTCCAGGACCTCGTCCAGGGGCTGCTGGACGACGGCACCGTCCAGCTCGAACCCCTCACCTTCATCCGCGGCCGGACCTTCGTGCGCACCTTCGCCATCCTCGACGAGGCCCAGAACGTCGAGTACGGGGTGCTGCGATCACTCGCCAGCCGCCTCGGGGAGGGCTCCAAGCTGGTCCTGTGCCACGACACCACCCAGGTCGACCACCCCTACGTCGACCCCGACTCCGGGGTCGCGGCCCTGATCGAACGGCTCAAGGGCGAGCCCATGTTCGGGCACGTCACCCTGGTCAAGGGCGAGCGCAGCCCGCTCGCCGAACTGGTCGCCCGCAAGCTGTAGACGGCATCCGCCCAGGAGGCAGCCATGACCGACACCGGCGCCGACCCCGGCCCGCCGCTCCCCGTCGACCGCGAGCTGCTGGCCCGCGCCGAGCTGGCCCTCACCCAGCTCAACAACCGCCACGGCCTGGAACCCGACCAGTCCGCCACGCTCACCGCCATCCGCCTACGGCTGGAGGGCAAAACCCGCGCCAGCCTCGACGACCTGCTCGACGCCGGCCACGACGTCGGCGGCAAGGACCCCCTGGCCGACGCGGTGCGCCGCGCCGAGCGCCGCCCCAGCTTCGAGGACCTGGTCGGCGAGGCCGAGCAACGGCCTCGAAAGTCCCTCGACGACCTGCTCTAACCGCCGGAACGGATACTGGCCACCTCGGCGACGGCGGCGTCGATCTCCTCGTCGCTGGTGTAGAAGTGCGGGCCGAGGCGGAGGCCGGCACCAGGGCGGTAGTCGCAGGTGTAGCCGCGCTCGACCAGCTCCTCGGTGGCCCGTGCCGCGCCCTCGAAGTCGACCACCACGCTGCCGCCGCGGCGGTGCACGTCGGCCGGGCCGCGCACCACCGCGCCCTGGGCCAGGAACCCGTCGAGCAGCCGGGCGGTCTGCCGCAGGGACTTGGCCCGGATCGCCTCGACGCCCACCTCGGCGAGGATGCGGTAGCCCTCGGCCGCCATCACGTGCGCTGGGACGTTGGGGGTGCCGGTGGCGAACCGGGCCGCGCCGGCGGCGAACCGGATCGGGGCGGGCTCGAACGTGAACGGGGCGTCGTGGCCGAACCAGCCGACCAGCCTGGGGGAGAGGCGCTCGGCCACCCCGGGCCGGGCGTAGAGGTAGCCGGTGCCCGGGCCGCCGAGGAGCCACTTCACCGACCCGCCGACGGCCAGGTCGACGCCGAGCGCGTCCAGGTCGACCGGCACGGTCCCGGCCGACTGGTAGGTGTCGAGCAGGACCAGCGCGCCGACCTGGTGGGCGCGCTCGACCACCGGGACGACGTCGAGCAGGGCGCTGGAGCGGAAGGCGACGTGGGTGACCGCGACCAGGGCGGTGCGCTCGTCGACCGCCTCGACCAGGCGCTGCTCGTCGACGGTGAGGTTGTGGGAGGGCACCAGCTCGACCTTGGCGCCGAGCGTCTCCTGCGCCCGGTACAGGTAGTCGCAGGTGGTGAACTCCAGGTCGGTGGTGACCAGGCGGTCGCGCGGGCCGTCCCAGTCCAGGCAGGAGAGCACCTGGCCGGCCAGCACCGACACGTTCGGCCCCAGCGCGACCGTGCCGGCCGGCGCGCCGAGCAGCCCCTCCAGCAGCGCTGCCACGGCCTGGAGCTGCTCCATCCAGCCGTACCAGGCGACCACGCCCTGCTCGGCCCATTCCTCGGCGAAGCGGGCCAGCGCCGCCGGGGCCGAGTCGGGCATCGGCCCGAGCGTGTGGGCGGCGAAGTAGGGGCCACGCGCCAGGGTCGGGAAGCGGTCGCGCCACGCCAGCAGCTCGTCGGCCACCTCGGCCTCCTTCGGCTCGGAAGCGCCTGCCCTTCTCGAGCCCAGGCTACCGGGTGATCTCGCGGTTGGCGTAGAGGGTGAGGCTGGCGGCCAGCGCGATCACGCCGGCACCCAGGACGACCAGCAGCGGGCGGACGGCGGAGGCGCCGGCCTGCTGCTCGAACAGGTCGGCGGCGGAGGCGTACAAGGTCCAGCCGTCGGCCGGCTCCCACAGCGGCGCGAGCCCCAGCTCGCCGAGCAGCCCGTAGGCGAGCATGGCGACCACCCCGGCCAGGGAGCCGCGGCAGGCAAGCGCGCAGGCAGCGCCGAGCAGGCCGTAGACCTCGGTGACCGCCAGCACGGCGAGCAGCGCCCCCACCGTGCTGGCGACCGTCCACCCCTCGCCAGGGGCGGGTCCCGCCTGCGCCTGCAGCAGCGCGCCGAGGCCGGCGGCGAAGGCGCTCTGCACCACCGCCCAGGCCGCCGCGAGCGCGGTGACCAGGGCGAGCTGCAGGGCGACGAAGCGCAGCCGCCGCGGGTCGCGGGAGAGCAGGGCCCGCTCGGTCGCCCAGGTGAACTCCGAGCCGACCACGGCCGCGGCCAGCACGCCGAAGATCAGCCCGCCGGGTGCGGCGGTGGTCCGCAGGCCGAGCATCACCAGGTCGTGGGCGACCCCGCCGGACCCGGCGTTCTCCAGCACCTCGACCAGCTCGACCGTGATCAGCACGCCGATCTGGATAAGGACAGCGGCGGCCACCACCGGCCGGCGCATCAGCTCACGGCCGCGCAGCCGGACGGTGCCGGCGAACGGGCGCAGCAGGACGCCGCTAGCCGCCATTGCTCGTCCGCCCCCCGGTCAGCTCGGCGTAGGCCAGCTCCAGCGTGCGGGAGCGGCGCAGGTCCGACGGGAACACGCCGGCATGGGCGAGCACCTTGGCGATCTGGCTGCCGTCCACCCCGTTGGGGCCACGGTTGGTCTCGACCAGCACCTTGCCGTGATCCTGCCAGCAGATCAAGCGGGCGTCGCGCAGGGCCTTCAGGGCGGCGACCGGGTCGCTGACGGTGACCTCGTAGCGGCCGGCGGCCGGGCCGAGCTCGGCCGGCGGGCCCTCCTTGGCCAGGCGGCCACCGGCCATCAGCCCCACCCGGCTGCAGAGCCGCTCGGCGTCGTCGAGCTGGTGGCTGGAGAGCAGCACCGTCCCGCCGGCGAGGACGTGCTCGAGCAGCAGGTCGTCGACCCGGCGCCGGTGACCCGGATCGAGCCCGACGGTGGGCTCGTCCAGCACCAGCAGCTCCGGCGGGCCGATCAGGGCGGCGCCGATGGCCAGGATCTGGCGCATGCCGCTCGAGTAGGTGAGGATCGGCCGCTCGGTCATGCGACCGAGCCCGAGCTGGCCGATCACCCGGTCGACCTCGGCGTCGGGCGCGCCCGACCAGCACGCGATCACCGCGAGCTGCTCCCTGCCGGTCATCCGTGGGGAGAGGGCGGGCCCGTCGACCAGGCTGCCGACCCGGCGGCCGCGGCCGCGCCGGCCCGAACGCGGGTCGGCGCCGAGCAGGCTGACTTCGCCCCGGTCGGGACGGAGCAACCCGAGGGCGATCCGCAGCGCGGTGGTCTTGCCCGCGCCGTTCGGCCCGATCAGGCCGTACAGTTCGCCCTCGCCGATCCTGAGGTCGAGACCGGCCAGTGCCGGGCTTCTGCCCAACCGCCGGTGAACGCCCTTCAGCTCAACCGCAGCTGCCAGCGTCGCTCTCCTTGCCTTCCCATCCCCCCGGACGCCTCCCTTGTGACCGGGCCAAGGCCGTCGAGCCGGGCGGTCGCGGCGGCGGACGCCGCGCGCTGATGTGGCATTAAACAACTGCCCCGCAGGTCGGGGCGACTCTACGGGGGATGGGGGCGGCGCGCTCGTCGAATCGTGGGTGCCGGCCACGGCGGTCGTGGCGGGCGGCCGGGGACCGTGGTGCCGCTTCGCCGCCCGGGTCAACCCCAATCGACTGCCCCGCAGGTAGGGCGACTCGAGGGCGGGGACGGCGGTGCGGCTCGCCGAGTGGGACGGTCGGGGAGGGGTGGCCACGCGAAGGCTGGCGCGTGGTAGAAACACGCATGGCATCGGCGATGCGCGCGGGCGCTCGGGACGCCGCGGCGGCGGTGGTGGCCGCGCTGGCCGGCGGCGTGCTCGGTCCCGACCATTCGCCCGACGTGCCCGCCCGGGTCCTCGCCACCTTCGACCGGCTCGCCTCCCGCCGGGACCGCGACCAGCTGCTCGGCGTCCTGCGGCTGCTCGACACCCACGCCGGCGCGCTCAGCCTCACCGGCCGGGCGATGCCGGTCTCCAGCCTCCCGCCCGAACGCGCCGAGGAGGTCATGCAGCGCTGGCGCGGCAGCCGGCTGCCGCTGCAGCGGCGGGTGTTCGGGGCGCTGAGCGCCGCCATCCTCAACGCCAACTACGGCTGGCCGGGGCCGGCGTGGGAGCGGATGGGCTATCCCGGGCCGCTCGGCGGCGCCCCGGAGGCGCCCAGGCGGCTCGACCCGATCGCCGTCACCGGCGACGAGGAGCTGGTCTGCGACGCGGTGGTGGTCGGCTCCGGCGCCGGCGGCGGCACGGTCGCGGCCGAACTGGCCCGCGCCGGCCTGGACGTGGTGGTGCTGGAGAAGGGCGGCTACCGCAACGAGGCCGACTTCCACCACCGCGAGGGCGACGCCTACGCCGACCTGTACCTGTACGGGCTGACCCTGGCAACCACCGACCTTGGCTGCCGCATCCTCGCCGGCTCGACCCTCGGCGGCGGCACGGTGGTGAACTACACCACCTCGTTCAAGACGCCGGCGTTCGTCCTGGCCGAGTGGGCCAAGGTCTCCGGGGTCGACGCCTTCGTCAACGGCGAGCTGGACGCCTCCCTCGACGCCGTCTGCGAGCGGCTCGGGGTCAACCTGGACTCCAGCGCCCCAGGCATGCGCGACCAGCTGATGGAACGCGGCCTGGAGAAGCTCGGCTGGCACTGCGCGCCGCTCCCGCGCGACGTGCGCGGCTGCGCCCAGGACGCCAGCTGCGGCTGGTGCGGGTTCGGCTGCCGGCTCGGGGCCAAGCAGTCGACCATGCGCACCTACCTGGAGGACGCCGCCGGTCGCGGTGCCCGCATCCTGGTCGGCGTGGACGTCCGCCGGGTGATGATCAACGACGCCCGCGCGATCGGGGTCGAAGGGCGCGTCAACGGGCACCGGCTGCGGGTGCGGGCCAAGGCGGTGGTGGCGGCCGGCGGGGCCATCGAGACGCCCGCGCTGCTGCTGCGCTCGGGCCTCACCGGCCAGGTCGGCCGCGACCTGCACCTGCACGCCGGCACCGGCGCGTTCGGCGTGTTCGACGACCAGGTGCGCTTCTGGGAGGGGACCACCCAGGCGCGCTACTCGACCGAGCCACGCGAGCGGCTCGGCGAGTACGGACCCATCCTGGAGACCGTGCCGGTCCACCCGGGCAGCGGGTCGGGCGCGATCGCCTGGACCTCCGCGGCCGAGCACCGCGCCCTGATGGACCGGTTCGGATACCTGTCGCTCTGCGCCACCCTCACCCGCGACACCACCAGGGGACGGGTCCGCATCGACCGGGACGGCAACCCGCGCGTCGCCTACCGGCTCAACGACGCCGACGAGCACTCGCTCGGCACCGGCCTGGCCATGTGCGGCGAGGTGCTGGCCGCCGCCGGCGCCACCGAGGTGTTCTCGCTGCACCCGGAGCGCCACACCTTCCGGCCGGGCGGCGCCGGCGCGCACCAGGCCTGGGCCGAGTCGATCCGGCGCTCCGGCTTCCGCGGCGGCCGGGTGACGCTGTTCTCCTTCCACCAGATGAGCTCGTGCCGCATCGGCGTCGACCCCGGCCGCTCGGTGGTCGGCCCCGACCACGAGACCCACCAGGTGAAGAACCTGTACGTCGCCGACGCCTCGCTGTTCCCGACCGCCTCCGGCGTCAACCCGATGATCTCGGTGATGGGCCTGGCCCACCGCGCCGGCGGCCGCATCGCGGCCAGGCTCGCCTGACGCCCGGCCCACCCCATCCGCCCGGGTCGACAACGCACCGCCGGTCCCGGCAGCGTCGGCGGATGGGCTGACCGCGGAAGCTCCTTTGCGGGCGAACCTGCCGACCCGTAGGCTGCGCCTCCATGGACGGACGACTGCGGGCGCTGTGCGACCTCGCCGTGAGCGGCGTGCGGGAGAACGCCGGGCGGCACGAGTACGACGGGCGGATCCAGGACCTCTCGCCCGAGGGGGTGAAGGCCGGGCTCGACCGGCTCGGCGGCGACCCGCTGCCCGACCCCTACGACGAGGCCCACCTGTCCACCTTCGAGGCGCTCGCCCGGCTGGAGCTGGGCGAGCTGCAGCTCCACCGCCGCAACCCGCTGCTGCACGTCGCCGAGCTCGACCTCTCCTGCTACGACCGGGACTACGCCCCCGCCGGGGAGCGCGTCGAGGCCCGCAGGCGCCACCTGGCCGCCTGGCCCGACGGGGTCGACGCCGCCCTGGCCAGCCTGGACGCGGTGCCAGCCCCGGTCGCCGTGGCGCTGGCGCCGGCGGCGCGCGGGCTGGCCGCCGGCCTCGACCCGGCCGACCCGGTGGAGGCCGCCGCACTGGCGGCCCATGAGCGGCTGGTCGCCCACCTGGAGCAGGCGGCGACCAGCGGTCCGCCCGACCCGGCGCTCGGCGCCCACGCCCTGGAACGCCTGCTGGCGACGGGCGAGGCCCTCCCGGTCGACCTCGGCCGGCTGGAGGAGCGGGCCGACGCCGAGCGCGACCGGCTGCGGGTCATGCTGGCCGAGGCCTTGGGCCGCTACGCCCCCGGCCGGCCGGTCGGCGAGGTGGTCGACGGGCTGCTCCGCGACCACCCCGACGCCGAAGGCGTGCTGGCCGAAGCCCGCGAGGTCACCGCCGAGTCGATCCGCTTCACCGCCGAGCGCCGCATCGTCCCCGACCTGGACGGCGAGTGCGTGGTCGGCCCGGCGCCGCCGTCGCGCCGCTGGGCCCTGGCGATGATGTCCTGGGCGGCGCCGTTCGAGCCCGACGCGCCGTCGCGCTACTACATCACCCCGCCCGAGCCGAGCTGGCCGGCCGACCAGCAGGAAGACTGGCTGGCGGTGTTCAGCCGCACCACCCTGCCGGCGATCACCGTCCACGAGGTCGCGCCCGGGCACTTCGCCCACGGCCGCAGCCTGCGGCGCGCCGACGGGGAGGTGCGCCGCACCCTGCACTCGGCCGCGTTCGTCGAGGGCTGGGCCCACTACGCCGAGGAGGTCTGCCTGGAGGAGGGGTTCCGGGCGGACGACCCCCGCTTCGCCGCCGGGGTGGCGCTGGAGGCGTTGCAGCGGGTCACCCGGCTGGCCGTCTCCGTCGGCGTCCACGGCGGCACCATGACCATGGACGAGGCGGTCCACCGCTTCGAGACCGACGCGTTCGCCCACGGCCCTGCCGCGGTCGCGGAGGCGACCAGGGCCACCTACGACCCGACCTACGGGCGCTACACCTGGGGCAAGCTCGAGCTGCTCCGCCTGCGCGAGGCGGCCAGGGAGGCCTGGGGCGCCGGCTTCTCGCTGGAACGCTTCCACGGCGCGCTGCTCGCCCTCGGCGCCCCGCCGCTCGGCCTGGCCGCCCACGCCCTCGACGGGCACGAGCCAGCCACCGGGGGTCCGGGGCTCAAGTAGCGAAGCGGTAGCCCCCGGATGAATGGGGAGCGCGACGGCCCGTCACACCCCGCTGCCATGGTGGTGCGCTCATGCGCGCCGAGGTGGAGGCTGCCGATGCGGAACGGGGTCGTGCTCCCGAACATGGGCGTCTGCGCCGACGCCGCGCTGCTGGCCGAGCTCGGCCGGGAGGCGGAGCAGGCCGGCTGGGACGGCGTGTTCGTCTGGGACGCGCTCAACCACCCCATCGACGACCCGCGCAACCAGGCGACCTGCGACGG
>DATLQA010000183.1:0-12837 GCA_035535495.1 Actinomycetota bacterium
CACGCCGCCGATACTACGCGAGGACTGCCCCGCAGGCAGGGCGACTGGGAAGGCTCAGCGGCGGATCGCGGTTGCGCTGCCTGCGGGGCAGTCGTCGTGGTCGTGCCAGTGGAGCAGCACCACGGTCCCCAGCCGCCCGCCACGCCCGGCGCCGCACCCCGACCCTGTTCAACGAGCACCACCGCCGCCGAGCCTTCCCAGTCGCCCCTGCCTGCGGGGCAGTTGTCAGGCGTCGCGGTGGCTGATCAGCCAGAAGGCGGCCAGCAGGGTCACGACGGTGTAGGTGCAGAAGACCGCGAAGCCGGTCCAGGGGGCTACCGGTACGGTGCCGACGATGATGCCGGTTGGCTTGGTCATCTGGATTGCCAGGCCGGCGGTCATCGGGCCGTAGTCGAGGGCGAGCTTCTGCAGGTGCACTGGCAGGAACATGGCGACGATCAGCGGGCCGAAAAGCAGCCCGAGCATGGTGCTGACCGCGCCGGCCGGGCGGCGCAGGATGGCGCCGACGCCGAGCCCGAAGAGGGCGAGCACCGCCAGGTACAGCCCGCTGCCGAGCACCGAGCGCAGCGCCCCCGGGTCGGAGAGCGGTGTGGCCACGAAGCCGTTGCCGGCCAGGATCGGCTGGCCGACCAGGAACGACGTCACGCTGGCGGCGACGCCGACGACCAGGGTCACCGCGCCGAGCACGACCGCCTTGGCGGCGAGCACCCGCCCGCGCCCCGGCGTGGCCATGAAGGTCGTGCGGATCATGCCGGTGGCGTTCTCCCCGGTGATCGCCAGCACCGAGAGCGCGACCACCGCGATCTGGCTGATGTAGACGCCCGCCACGCTCGGCATCACGCTGTCGTTGTCGGTCTGGGCGCCCGCGTCGGTGTCCAGCGCCGAGCAGACGAAGGCGCTGAGGGCGACGGTGAGCGCGGCCACGGCGAGCAGCGCCCAGACGGTGGAGCGGACCGTGCGCAGCTTGGTCCACTCGGCGAGCAGCACCTGGCCCAACCCGGCCAGGCCGCCGCGACCTCCCTCGTGGCTGCTCGTCCAGGTGTCCGCCACGGTCATCGCGCCGTCCTCCTCGTCGGTGCGGTCGCCGACCGCATCTGGACGGTACGGCCGCGAGATGCCGGCGTCGTCACGTGGCGGAGCCATCTTCGCCGCGCCGCGGCCAGGTGACCGCCCGCTC
Source organism: Actinomycetota bacterium (assembly GCA_035535495.1). Lineage (GTDB taxonomy): Bacteria > Actinomycetota > CALGFH01 > CALGFH01 > CALGFH01 > DASUZB01. The sequence continues at coordinate 1,178 of DATLQA010000183.1, forward strand.
CGGCGTCCCTCTGGCGGGGGACGGCTGATTTCCTGACCCGGGGTGACGCGCCGGCCCCGGTCGCGGGCCACAATGCGGGTGACAAGCCGAGCAGCGGAGCACCCATGCCAGCGGAGCAGCGGGACGGAGCACCCGTACCGGCGGAGCGGCGGTCCAGCCGGTCCGGCACCGGACGCGTGGTGGCACCGGCCGGCCGGGTGGCGCGGGCCGGGCGACGGATCGCGGCCGGGCCCGACTGGCCGCTCACCTCGGCGCTGGGGCTCGGGCTGGCCGCGGTGGTCGAGGTGCTGGTCCGCTTCGGCGGCCCCGCCAGCTCGGACGCCGCCACCGCGCTGCTGCTGAACCTCCTGGCCACGGTCCCGCTGGCGCTGCGGCGCAGCCACCTGCCGGTGGCGGCCGCGACGGTGACCGCGGCCATGTTCTTCACCATCGCCGGCGGCGTGGCCTGGACCGCGGCCGGGATCGTCGGCCAGCTGGTGGTGCTGTACCTGGTCGCCGCCCGCTACGAGCGGCGCGTCCTGCTGCTGTTCGCCCTGCCGTTCCTGGTCATCGCGCTCGGCACCTCCGGCCAGGGCGCCGCCCTCTCCGGGCTGCTGGTGCTGGTGGTCACGGTCGCGGCGCTGGCGCTCGGGGACGCCAGGCGGCTGCGCGGCCAGGTGATCGCCGAGCGCGACGCGGCCAGGCGCGCCGCCACCGAGGCCCTCCGCGACCAGGCCGCCGCCGGCGAGCGCGCCCGCATCGCCCGCGAGCTCCACGACGTGGTGGCACACCACGTCTCGATGATCGCCGTGCAGGCCGAGACGGCGAGGCTGACCACCGCCGGCCTGACCGAAGAGGGCCGGGAGCGCTTCGAGGCCATCGGCGCGACCGCCCGCGACGCGCTGACCGAGATGCGCCGCCTCCTCGCGGTACTGCGCGAGGACGCCGGCGGCCTGGCCGAGCTCACGCCACAACCCGGGCTGGACCGGCTGGACGAGCTGCTCGACAGCGCCCGCGCCGCCGGCACACCGCTCCGGCTGACCCTCCACGGGGAGGCGGCGCCGCTGCCGCCCGGCGTCGACCTGGCCGCCTACCGCATCGTGCAGGAGGCGCTGACCAACGCCCGCAGGCACGCACCGGGCGCCGCGGTCGACGTCGACCTGCGCTACGAGCCAGACACCCTGCGCCTGCGGGTGCGCGACACCGGACCGGGACCGGGCACGGCCGGCGAGGCGGGACTCGGCATGCTCGGCATGCGCGAGCGGGCCGCCATGGCCGGCGGCACCCTGCACACCGGCCCGGCGGACGGGGGCGGCTTCGTGGTCGAGGCCGCCCTGCCCACCGGTCCGGGCGCGGCGATCGCGGCGCGGTCGAGCGGAGGGCCAGGCGCCAAGCCCGTCCCCCCGGCACCGGAGGGAACGGGGACGTGACCATCCGGGTGGTGGTCGCCGACGACCAGGAGGTCGTCAGGGCCGGGTTCGCCGCGCTGCTCGACACCCAGCCGGACATCGCCGTGGTCGGCACCGCCTCCGACGGGGCCGAGGCGGTCCTCCTCAGCCGCGAGCACCGCCCCGACCTGGTGCTCATGGACGTACGCATGCCAGGCGTGGACGGCATCGAGGCGACCAGGCAGCTGCTGGCGGACGGCGACGGACCGCGGGTGCTGGTGCTCACCACCTTCGACCTCGACGAGTACGTCTACGACGCGCTGGCCGCCGGCGCCGGCGGGTTCCTGCTCAAAGACGTGACGGCGGAGCGCCTGTTCGACGCGGTCCGCGTGGTCGCGGCGGGGGAGGCGCTGCTGGCACCGGCGGTCACCCGCCGCCTCATCGCCGAGTTCGCCCGGCTCCGACCCCGGCGCCCGTCCAGCCCGCACCGCCTCGGGTCGCTGACCGCCCGCGAGACCGAGGTGCTCCGCCTGGTCGCCGAGGCGCTCTCCAACGCCGAGATCGCCGAGCGCCTGGTGGTCAGCGAGGAGACGGTGAAGACCCACGTCAGCCGGGTGCTCGGCAAGCTCGGCCTGCGCGACCGCACCCAGGCCGTGGTGGTCGCGTACGAGTCGGGCCTGGTGGTACCGCGCCAGCCCGAGTAGCCGGGAGGGCGGGCGACTGGTTTGCCGCGGCGGTGCCCGGCCCGCATCCTTTGGGCTATGGAGCAGCCAGCCGAGGATCTCAGCCACGGTCCCGTGCGCCTGCGCCGCTGGCGCCGGGCGGACGCCGACACCGTCTACCGCGTGGTGATGGACTCCCTGGACCACCTCCGCCCCTGGATGCCGTGGGCCGCCGGCTACGACCGCGAGCGCGCCGCCCAGTTCGTCACCTTGTGCGAGCACGACTGGCCCGCCGGCGTGGCCTACAACTACGCGATCGTCACCGGCGACGGCGAGGTGGTCGGGAGCATCGGGCTGATGCGCCGGGTCGGGCCAGGCGGGCTGGAGATCGGCTACTGGCTGCACCCGGCACACACCGGCCGCGGCTTCGCCACCGCCGCCAGCGCCGCCCTGGTCGAGCAGGCGTTCACCCTGCCAGGCGTGGAGTTCGTGGAGATCGTCCACGACGAGGCCAACACCGCCAGCGGCGCCATCCCGAGCCGCCTCGGCTTCGCCCAGGTGGAACGGCGGCACCGCGCGCAGGAGGCAGGCGCTCCCGCCGAGACCGGCGTCGACCTGGTGTGGCGGCTGACCCGCGAGCAGGCGGCGGCACCCTAGCCCAGCCAGCCCGGCTGCTCAGGCTCGCTCCCAGCGGCCGCAACCAGCCGCGTTGCTTCTCCTCGCCTCGGGTGCGAACATACGTTCGATGTCCAGCGAGGCAACCATCCTGCACGCCGACCTCGACGCGTTCTACGCCTCGGTCGAGCAACGGGACCATCCCCGCCTGCGGGGCCGGCCGGTGATCGTCGGGGCGGGCGTGGTGCTGGCGGCCAGCTACGAGGCCAAGGCCTACGGGGTCCGGACCGCGATGGGCGGGGCGCAGGCCCGCCTGCTGTGCCCACAGGCGGTCGTGGTCAAGCCCCGGATGAGCGCTTACAGCGAGGCGAGCAAGGCGGCGTTCCGGGTGTTCAACCAGACCACGCCACTGGTCGAGGGCTTGTCGATCGACGAGGCGTTCCTCGACGTCGGCGGGCTGTGGCGGATCGCGGGGCCACCCACCGACATCGCCGTGCGGTTGCGGCGCGACGTCCTCGAGCAGGTCGGCCTGCCGATCACGGTCGGGGTGGCCAGGACCAAGTTCCTCGCCAAGGTGGCCAGCGGCGTGGCCAAGCCCGACGGGCTGCTGGTGGTGCCGCCCGACGGCGAGCTGGACTTCCTCCACCCCCTGCCGGTGGAACGGCTCTGGGGCGTCGGGCGGGTCACCGCCGCCAAGCTCCACAACCGCGGGATCTCGACCGTCGGCCAGGTCGCCCAGCTCGCCGAGGTGGCGCTGGTCGCGATGCTCGGGCGGGCGGCAGGCCGCCACCTGCACGCGCTGGCGCACAACCGGGATCCGCGGCCGGTGCACGTCGGCCGGCGCCGCCGTTCGATCGGGTCGCAACGCGCGCTCGGCCGGCGGAAGCGCTCGCTCGGAGAGATCGATGAGTTCGTCATCGGCCTGGTCGACCGCGTGACCCGCCGGCTGCGGGCGGCCAAGCGGGTCTGCCGCACGGTCATGCTCCGGTTCCGCTTCGACGACTTCTCGCGGGCGACCCGCTCGCACACCCTGCTCCACGCGACCGCGGAGACCCATACCATCCTGGCGGCGGCCAGGGGGCTGCTGGCCGCCGCGGCCCCGATGATCGAAGCGCAGGGCCTCACCCTCATCGGCGTGACGCTCGCCAACCTCGACGACGACGGCGCCATCCAGCTGGCGCTGCCGTTCGACCGTCGCAGCCAGAGCGCGCTGGACGCCGCCATCGACGGCGTGCACGACCGGTTCGGATCGGCCGCCATTACCCGGGCCGTGCTGCTCGGCCGCGACCAGGGCCTCCAGGTGCCGCTGCTGCCGGACTGACGCGCCCCTCCGAAGCGTCGACGAGCCGTTTTGCGCGAGGGAAGGGCGGCGGATATCCTACAACCAAATGGTTGTAGGAAAGCTGGTCGCGGGTAAGGTTGTACCCGAGGGGACCGACCGGGCCGTGGACCACCTGTTCCACGCCCTGGCCGACGCCACCCGCCGCGACATCCTCCGTCGCTCCGTCCGGGGCGAGCTGTCGGTGTCGCGGCTGGCCGAGGCCTACCCGATGAGCTTCGCCGCGGTGCAAAAGCACGTCGCCGTGCTGGAGCGGGCCGGCCTGGTCACCAAGGAGCGCCGTGGGCGGGAGCAGCTGGTGCGCACCGACCCCGACGCGGTGGGCCGGGCGCGGCAGGCCCTCGATCAGCTCGAGACGACCTGGCGCGGGCGCGTGGACCGGATGTCCGGCCTGCTCGCGCGGGACCCCGACCCAGGGGAGGGCGACCCGACGAGAGGACGAGCCAGATGAGCGTCACCAGCGTCGTCAAGGACTTCGACCGCCTGACCCTCACCCTGGTCGCCGACTTCGATGCCCCGATCGCGCGGGTGTGGCGGCTGTGGGCCGACCCGCGGCAGCTGGAGCGCTGGTGGGGGCCGCCGAGCCACCCGGCGACCGTGGAGGAGCACGACCTGACTCCCGGCGGTGGGGTCACCTACTTCATGACCGGTCCAGCAGGCGAGAAGTCCCGCGGCTGGTGGCGGGTCACGTCGGTCAACCCGCCAACGTCCCTGGAGTTCACCGACGGGTTCGCCGACCGGGACGGGATACCGGTCGCGGACATGCCGACCACCATGGTGCAGGTGCAGCTCACCGAACACGACGGCGGCACCCGGATGGTGGTGCGCGCGGTCTTCGAGTCCCGCGAGCAGATGGAGGAGCTGGTGCGCATGGGCGCGACCGACGTGTTCGTGCAGACGGTCGGCCAGATGGACGCCCTGCTCGCCGGCGACGCCAACTCCGCTCCGTAGACCCGATCGAAAGGAGACGGCAATGAGGCAGCTGATCGTGCAGACCTTCGTGACCCTCGACGGGGTCATGCAGGCCCCGGGCGGACCCGGCGAGGACGACGACGGCGGCTTCGCCTACGGCGGCTGGTCGGTGAACTACTGGGACGAGCGGATGGGCCAGGTCATGGACGAGGCGACCAGCAGGCCGTTCGCCATGGTCCTCGGCCGCAGGACCTACGACATCATGGCCGCCTACTGGCCGCACGCCCCCGAGGAGGAGGGCGGCAAGGTCTTCAACGAGGCCACCAAGTACGTCGCGTCGCGGGGCCGCCCCACGCTGGAGTGGGCCAACTCGGTCCTGGTCGGTGGCGACGCGGCCGCCGGTATCGCGGCGCTCAAGCGGGAGGACGGGCCGGAGCTGCAGGTGCACGGCAGCGCGAACCTGATCCAGACGCTGTTGCGCCACAACCTCGTCGACCAGTACCGACTGTGGGTCTTCCCGGTGGTGACCGGGTCGGGCAAGCGCCTGTTCGCCGAGGGGACCAGCCCGGCCGGGCTCAAGCTGGTCGACAGCAAGGTCTCCACCACCGGCGTGGTGATGGGCACGTGGGAGCCGGCCGGCGAGATCGTCACCGGGTCGTTCGGGCCTAGCTGACCAGGCTAGCCGAACTCGATCGTCACCTTGACGTCGTCGGGCTGGCGTTCCAGGGCCTGGTCCCAGTGCTCCAGCGGGACCCGCCTGGTGATCAGGCGCTCCAGCCAGTCCCGGTCGGCGCCGGCGAGCGCGGCCGCGGCCGCCTCGTAGTGGCGGCGGTTGGCGTTGACGCTGCCGAACACGACGTCGTTCTCGAGCACCAGGTGCCGGTTGACGTCGGCGGCGTCGACACCGATCTTCCGCCCGCCGCTGGAGATGCCGGCCAGGCAGACGATGCCGCCGGGCGCGTTGCAGCGGATCACGTCGAAGACCAGGCTGCCGACGCCGGTGCACTCGATGATCACGTCGGCGTCGCTGCATGCCTCGGCGGGCGGGCCGGTGTGGTAGCTGGCGCCCAGGTCGGCGACGAGCTGGGGCTTGGGGCCGTCGGTGGCGCGGTCCAGCACGTGGGTTTCGAGGCCGCGCTGGACCGCGAGCAGGGCGGCCAGCAGCCCGATCGGGCCCGCGCCGGTCACCAGCGCCCGCCGCGGCTCCCAGTGCGCGCGCTGGCCGATGCGCTCGACGTGGTCCCAGGCCTTGGCGACCACGCTGGTCGGTTCGAGCAGGACGCCGAGGTCGCCGAGGGCCGGGTCGAGCCTGACGGTGAACTCCGGCTGGAGCCGGTACCGCTCCGACCCGTAGCCGTCGAGCTGCTTGATGCCGCGCTCGGTGTACTGGCCGTTGCGGCACATGTCCCACTCGCCGGCGGCGCAGCTCGTGCACGGCACCGGGTCCGGGCGGCGCACGATGCCGGCGACCAGGTCGCCAGGGGCGAGCTCGCCGCCATCCGGCGCCTTGACGACGCGGCCGAGCGACTCGTGCCCGAGCACCAGGCGGTCACGGCCGGGCGGCGCGGCGCCGTACTCGCCGCCGATGATCTCCCGGTCGGTGCCGCACATCCCCAGCGATACCGCCTCCACCAGCACGGGCCCATCGGAGGCCGGCGGCTCGTCGACGTCGCTGAGCTCAGCCGAACCGGCCTTGCCGGGTAGCACCGTGATCGCTCGCATGGTCGCCTCTCCGATCCTGGCTGTCGGCCCGGCCCTGGGCCGGTGCGGGAACAGGGTTGCCCGCTGGCTGCCCGGCGAACCCGGCGGTGCGACGCCGCCGGCGCTCCCTAGGATAGGCAGGTGGCGACGACCCCGACCTCGCCGAGGCAAGCCGGGAGGTGGTGGTGGTGCCCGACCCGGTGACCGGCAGGGAGCTGTGGCGCTACGGCTACCGGTAGGCGCCCGAGACGGCCCTCGCGTCCGTCAGGCGCTGCGCCTGAGGAACGCGAGGGCAGAAGGGGCGCCACGTTCGGGCCGCTACTGGGACAGCCCGAGCTGGCGGCAGGCCGAGGCCGCCGGGCCGGAGCAGATGTCGGACACCTTGAGGAAGCGGTCCGAGATCATCTGGCCGATCGTCTGCTTGGCGTTGGCCTTGGTGACCGCCACCGGGGTCAGGATGATGGAGGGCACGTTCTTGGTGCCGTTCGCGGTGGTCTTCTTGGCCAGGCCATTGGCTGCCGACCGGTCGCCGTTGACCAGGTCGACGGCGAGCTCGGCGGCCTGCTCGGCCTCTGGCTTGATCGCCTTGTAGACGGTCATGTACTGCTCGCCGTCAAGGATCCGCTGCACCGCCGCCAGCTCGGCGTCCTGCCCGGTCGTCGGCCTGGTGGAGGGGGAGATCCCCTGGCCCTTCATGGCCGCGATCGCCCCGCCGGCGGTGCCGTCGTTGGCCGCGTAGACGCCCGCGAAGCCGTTCTGGCCGAGCGCGGTGATCGCCTGCTCCATCTCGGTCTGGGCCTGGTCGGGGCTCCAGTCCGGCGTGTCGTACTCCTTGCCGATCTTCAGGCCACTCGCGTCGATCACGCTGTGCGCGCCCTGCTTGAACAGCTTGGCGTTGTTGTCGGTGGGCGCCCCGTTGACCATCACGATGGTCCCGGAGCCCTTCCCCTCGGCCTTGAGCTTGCCGACCAGCGACCGGGCCTGGAGCTTGCCGACCTCCAGGTTGTCGAAGGAGATGTAGTAGCTGACGTCGGCGTCGAGGATCAGCCGGTCGTAGCTGATCACCGGGACGTTGCGGGCCTTGGCCTTGGCGACGATGGAGGCCGCCGAGGTCGAGTCGACCGGGTCGAGAACCATCACCTGGGCGCCGTTGGTCAGGGCGGCGTCGGCCTGGTTCTGCTGGGCGGCGGCGTCCTGGTTGGCGTTGGAGTACTGGATCTGGCAGTCGGGGCACAGCGCCTTGACCTTGGCCTCGAACAACGGCCGGTCCTGCGCCTCGTACCTGGTCGTCTTGGACTCGGGCAGGAGCAGCGCGATCCTCTTGGCCTTGGCCGAACTCGCCGACCCACCCCCGCCGCCGCTGTTGCTGGTCGAGCAGGAGGCCGCCAGCAGCACGACCACCGCCACCGTGACGGCGAGCGACGCCGCCCGGCCCATCCGCCTTGCTGTTGGCATCTCCGCTTCCTCCGCATGCCGCTTGCTGGGTGGCTTCGAGGATCCCGCCGAGGCGCTCGCGTGTCGTCACCGCCAGCGCCCATCTGCCCTTCAGGCGGCCGGGAATCCTGCCATACCAGCTAGCTGGAACCGGCCGTCACCAAGGCGGCACGGAGCGCTCCCCGTCGCCGACGGGGAGCGCTCCGCGTTCGGAGGATCAGGCGGCGCCGCGGAGCGGCACGGGGCCGTGGGAGCGGTTGTGGACCGGTAGGCGCAGCCTGCTCCGGCCCGCGATCGCGGCGAGCAGCAGCCCGCCGGCGGCCCATGCGCCGAGCACCCAGGCGGCGACGGCGCCACCGGCTCCGTCGAAGAACGCGACCGAGCGGAGCAGGGTGCCGGTGGCACCCGGCGGCAGCAGCTGGCCGACCGCGCCCCACGGCTGCGGCAGCAGCTCCGGTGCCGAGGTCAGCCCGGACACCTTGGGGAGTTCGTGGCAGCCCGCTACCTGGAGATCCGCGCACGCTTCGTGCACCTGGTCCGGCGCGCCCAGGACGAGGGCGCGGTGCCGGCCCGCCTCGACCCGGAGCGCCTCGGCGCGGTGCTGTTCGGCGCCGTCCTCGGCTACATCCTGCAACGGCTGCTGGTCGGCGACCTCGACCCGGCGGCCTACCGCGCCGGCCTCCACCCCCTGCTCGACTTCGAGGAGCCAGTCCGCGTCCGCGAGGGCGTGGCGCGCTGACCGGGCCGGGTTACGGCAGGCGGCGGAAGAGCAGGAGCGACACGCCGGCGCCGGCCAGGAGCAGGGCCACCGCCCCGGCCAGGAAGGTGGCGGTCACCTCCCGCTCCTCCCGCGCGTAGGTGACGCGCGAGCCGAGCTCCCGGTAGACGCTGGCGAGGTCGTCGCTGGTCGGCGCGGTGAAGAAGCGTCCGCCGGTGAGTTCGGCCACGCCCTGCAGGGTCATCTGGTCGGGCGCGACGGAGACGAACCTCCCGTCCGACTGCTGCATGGTCGCGGCCGGGGTGCCGAGCGCGACCGTGAACACCTGCACCCCCTCCCGCCTGGCCTCCTCGGCGGCGAGCAGCGGCGGTACCCCGTTGGTGTTGAGGCCGTCGCCGAGCAGCAACACCGTGGTCGGCGGCCGCGCGTCGGGGTTGCCAGGATCCGCGGGGTTGCCAGGCGCCACCGTGCGGCTCATCGCCAGGGCGAGCCGGAGCCCGTCGCCCATGGCCGTCCCCGGCCGCATCCTGAACTTGGCGAGCGCCTCGCGCAGCGCGGCCCGGTCGCGCGTCGGCCGCGACTCGACGTGGGCGCTGGCGGAGAAGGTCACCAGGCCGACCTGGAAGCGTTCCGGGAGCTGGTCGAGGAGCTGGCCGACCGCCTGGCGTGCCGCCGCCACCCGGCTCGGGCTGACGTCGTCGGCGAGCATCGACGCCGAGGCGTCGACCACCAGCATCACGGTCGCCTCGTCGCGTGGGACGCGGGCGACCGCCTCGGGACGGGCGAGCGCGACCAGCAGCACGCTCGCGGCCAGCAGGTAGAACGCGACCGGGAGCCACGCGCGCCAGCCGGGACGGGCGGTCACCACGTTGGGCAGCAGTGCCGGGTTGGTGAACGCGGCCGCCTGGCGGCGGCGCCGGCGCTCGCTCCAGAGCTGCAGGGCCAGCGCGACCGGCGCCAGCAGGATGAGCCAGAGCAGCTCCGGCCACTCGAAGGTCATGGCAGCCGCGCGATCCAGCGTGACCGGAGGATCCCGGCCAGGAGGAGCAGGACCAGGCCGGCGGCGGCGAAGGCGACGGTCACCTCGCGCACCTCGGTGCGGAACCCGATCCGGGAGCCGAGCCCGTCGTAGACGGCCGAGAGGTTCTCGCTGGTCGCCGCCTGGAACGAGCGGGCGTTGGTGACGTCGGCGATCCGGGTGAGGGTCTCGGCGTCAGGCGCGACCGAGCGGCTCTGCCCGCCGGGGCCGCGGAGCACGCCGCCCGGCGTGCCCAGCGAGATGGTGAAGACGGGGACGTCCAGCTGCCTGGCGCGCTCGGCCTGCCGCAGCGGGTCGCTGCCGCTGGTGTTGGCCCCGTCGGACAGCAGCAGCGTGACCGCTGGCACGCGCCGCGCCGCCGGGCCGGCCGGGTCCGCTCCCGCCTGCGCCGGCGGGTTGCCCAGCGCCTCGATGGCGTCGAGCGCGGCGCCGAGCCCGTCGCCGATGGCGGTCGCCCCGTCGGCCCGCAGGGAGGCGAGCGCCTGCTCGACGGCGACCCGGTCGGTGGTCGGCTGGACCAGCGTGTCGGCCGCGTCCGAGAAGGTCACCAGCCCCACCTGGAAGCGCTCGGGCAGCTTGTCCACGAAGCGGCTGGCCGCCGCGCGGGCGGCCTCCAGCCGGTTCGGCTCGACGTCGTCGGCGTCCATCGACCCGGACACATCCAGCACCAGCATCACCGTCGCCTCGTCCCGCGGCACCGGCACCCGCGCGGTCGGCTTGGCCGTCCCGACCAGCAGCGCCGCGAGCGCCAGCAGGAACATCGCGGCCGGCAGGTAGCGGCGCCAGCGGGGCACCTCCCCGGCCACCCGGGCGAGGACGTCCAGTGCCGGGTAGCGGACCGCGTAGCGCACCCGGCGCCGCTGCGCGACGACCAGGGCGATGACGATCAGCGGCACCAGGGCGAGCGCGTACAGGGCGTTGGGGGCGGCGAATGACATCGGCGGCTCCCGACCCGCTGGGCGGCATGCGGCGCGGCGGTGCCGCGTGCGATGGATCTACCAGAGTACCTTGCGGGTGCAACGGTAAGTCGGGCGTAAGGCGGCCAGCCGCCAGGCCTTTCCAGTCGCTCTGCCTGCGGGGCAGTCGTCGTTCATCCCAGACGGAAGCCCGCACCACAGCCCCGAGCCGCAAGGTCACCGTGCCCGCCGCCCCAGGCCCCGGCACAAGGAGCCGCACCGCCGCCGAGCCCTACCAGCCGCCCTGCCTGCGGGGCAGTTGTCGCCGGCCGTGGTTAGGATCCGTCCGACATGTCTGATCGGTGGAGCCGTACCCAGGTGCTCGGGCTGGCGCCGGACGCCGCCTCACAGCGGGCCGCCGAGGGCACGGCGAACCCGCGGTGGTGGTCCGAGACGGGCTGCTACGCGGCCGAGGGCGTCGCCGCGGTCTGGGGGGCGTGCAAGGGCAGCGGGGCCAAGCCGTACCGCGGCTGCGTCGACCTGTCCGGCCCCGCGTACCGGTGCACCTGTCCCAGCCGGAAGTTGCCGTGCAAGCACGCCCTCGCGCTGCTGCTGCTCTGGTCCGAGGGTGGCGTGCCGGTCGCCGGCGGGCTGCCCGCCTGGGTGGCGGAGTGGGTGGAGCAGCGGCGCGAGCGCGACTCCAGGGCCACGGCGCGGCGTGCGGCCAGGAGCCAGGGTGCCGAGCCCGCCGACCCCGAGGCGGCGCGGCGCCGCGCCGCGCAGCGGGAGGGTAGGGTCGCCGCCGGCCTCGACGATCTCGACCGCTGGCTGCGGGACCAGGTGCGCCACGGCCTCGCCGAGGCGGAGCGGGCCGGCTACCGGCACTGGGAGACGACCGCGGCCCGCCTGGTCGACGCACAGGCGCCCGGCCCGGCCGGCGTGGTGCGCCGGCTCGCCGCCGTGCCCAGGTCGGGGGA
>DATLQA010000184.1:0-9805 GCA_035535495.1 Actinomycetota bacterium
GCCGGTGAGCAACGACCCGACCCACCTGCGCGTCGCCGTCATCGGCGCCGGGTTCGGCGGGCTCGGTGCCGCCATCCGGCTCAGCCAGCAGGGCATCGACGACGTCCTGGTGTTCGAGCGCGCCGACGACCTCGGTGGTACCTGGCGGGACAACTCCTATCCGGGCTGCGCCTGCGACGTCCCGTCGCACCTGTACTCGTTCTCGTTCGCGCCCAACCCGCGCTGGACCCGGTCGTTCTCCGGCCAGCCGGAGATCTGGGACTACCTGCGGGACTGCGCCAGCCGCTTCGGGGTCCTGCCGCGTCTCCGCTTCGGCCACGAGGTCCAGCGGGCCAGCTGGGACGACGGGCGCCAGCGCTGGCGGGTGGAGACCTCCGGCGGCACCTGGACCGCCGACGTCCTGGTGGCCGCGGCCGGCCCGCTGAGCGAGCCGGCGATCCCGGCCCTGCCGGGGCTGGACAGCTTCGAGGGCACCGTCTTCCACTCGGCCAGGTGGAACCACGACCACGACCTGACCGGCCGCCAGGTCGCCGTGGTCGGCACCGGGGCGTCGGCGGTCCAGTTCGTCCCCGAGATCCAGCCACGCGTCGGCCGGCTGCGGATCTTCCAGCGCACCGCTCCCTGGTTGCTGCCGCGCCGCGACCGCGACCTGACCGCGGCCGAGCGGCAGCTGTTCCGCGCGGTACCGGCTGCCCAGCGGCTGGCCCGCTCCTCCATCTACTGGGGCCGAGAGGGCGCCACCGCGGCGTTCCTGCACCCGCGCCTCATGCGCCTGACGCAACGGCTGGCCCTGCGCCACCTCCGCGCCGCCGTCCCCGACCCGGAACTGCGTGCCCGGCTCACCCCCGACTACACGCTCGGCTGCAAGCGCGTGCTCCTCTCCAACGACTACCTGCCCGCGCTGACCAAGGAGAATGTCGACCTGGTCACGGCCGGCATCGGCGCGGTGCGCCCTGGCGGCATCGTCACCGACGACGGCGCCGAGCACCCGGCCGACACGATCATCTTCGGCACCGGGTTCCGCGTCGCCGACCAGCCGGTCGCCGAGCGGGTCGTCGGCCGGGACGGGCGCACCCTGGCCGAGGCCTGGGACGGCAGCCCCAAGGCACACCTGGGCGTCGCCGTCGCCGGCTTCCCCAACCTGTTCCTGCTGCTCGGCCCGAATACCGGTCTCGGCAGCACCTCGGTCGTCCTGATGATCGAGGCACAGGTGGAGTACCTGCTGCGGGCGCTCGAGTACCTGCGGGCGGCCGGAGTCGCCACGGTCGAGCCCCGCGCCGAGGCGCAGCAGGCGTTCCTGACCGAGATGGACGCGCGGATGCGCCCGACGGTGTGGTCCACCGGCTGCTCGAGCTGGTACCTCGACCGCACCGGTCGCAACTCCGCGATCTGGCCCGGCCTCACCTGGTCGTACCGGCGCCGCCTGCGCCGCTTCGACCCGGACCTCCACCATACCACGCCGCTCCGGCCGGCCGGGCAGCCGGCTCCCGCCGGGGGCACCACCTGAGCGGGTGCGCGGACGGCCGGTCACGCACCCCGGCCAGGAAGGACGCTCCCGGGTGAGGTGGCGGGCGCAGGCCGGGACTGCGGCGACGGCCTCCGGGCGGTCTGGCTTCGGGTCGGCGGCGATGCAGGCTAGGATCGGCGCTGACGGACGGTCGTGACGGGAGGGGCTGGTGGGCTTGGAGAGGGAGCGCGTCGCAGCCTGGCTGGACGGGTACTCGCGCGCCTGGGAGAGCTACGACTCCGGCGCGATCGGCGCGCTGTTCAGCGAGGATGCGACCTATCGGTTTCACCCGTGGGACGAGCCGCTGCGTGGCCGTCAGGCGATCGTGGCGTCCTGGGTCGACGACCAGGACCCGCAAGGGACCTACGAGAGTCGCTACCAGCCGCTGGCGGTCGACGGCGACCTGGCGGTCGCCACCGGCCACAGCCGCTACCTGGCTCCGGACGGCTCGGTGGAGCGGGAGTACCACAACTGCTTCGTGATGCGGTTCGACGGCGAGGGCCGCTGCGCCGAGTTCACCGAGTGGTTCATGAAGCACCCGCGGGACGCCAACGCCTGACCCGCCCGCGGCCATGAGCGGCTCCACCACCTGCCCGGGCTGCGGGCTGGAGCTGCCTGCCAGCGGCTGGTTGTGGGACCCGCGCAGGAACGCCTCGCCGGAGTGCTGGCGGCTGTTTGGCGAGGTGCAGGGCTTCGAGCTGCGCCACCTCGAGCTGGTGCGCGACTACCACCAGCTCGCCGTCGACGCCTACCAGGCGCAGCACGCACCACGCGACCACCGCGAGGTCCCACCGATCGGGGTCGCCTACGCCCTGGTCGGCCTGCACCTGGCGCTCGACCGCGGGGTGCCGGGCGTGGAGGTCCGCGCCGCGCACCAGCGGATGGGCAAGCCAGACGCGTCCTGGCCGCGCCTGGAGGTACCCGAGCGCACCGGCACGGTGACGGTCTTCGACGTCGCCGCCGCCGGGACCATGGCCGGCTCGGTCAGTGGGCACGCCGAGGCGGTGCGCGGGTGGGCCGCTGCCGTGTGGCGGGCGTGGGCGCCGCGGCACGCCGCGGTCGCCTCCCTCACCGACCGGCTGCTCGGGTGACCGACGCCGCTAGGCGCGCGGAGACGTCTGCTGCACCGACCAGCCGTTGCCGTCCGGGTCCTTGAAGAACACGAACGAGCCCCAGGGGAAGTCCTGGATCTCGCCGACCTCGACGCCCCGCTCGACCAGCTCCGCACGCGCGGCCTCGATGTCCGCGACCACCATCTGCAAGCCCTGGGCCGAGCCCGGCGGGGACAGCTCTCCCAACCCGGTGCCGATCGCGATCGAGCAGGCCGATCCGGGAGGGGTGAGCTGCACGAAGCGGATCTCGTCGTTGACCCGGTGGTCATGGTCGAGGTTGAACCCGGCCTGCTCGCTGTAGAAGGCCTTGGCGCGGTCCACGTCGGAGACGGGCACCGCCACGAGCTCGAGCTTCCAGTCCATGCGTCATGTCCTTTGCTAGGGCCGGCGGCCCGGTCCGGCCGCCACCGTCGGCGGCGGTCAGCCTACCGCCGACCACCGACGCCGCACCGCGGGCGGGGCAGGTCATCCTCGGCCGTAGGCGGCGAGGAACACGCCGACCGCCGCGTCGGCGAGCCGCCCCGAGCGGCGGGGACGGCGGAGCTACCCGGCCAGGTCGCCGGTCACCGGACCAGGCGGAAGAACGAGCGGACCTCGTCCACGAACAGCTCCGGCTGCTCGAAGGCGGCGAAATGGCCGCCCTTGGCGGGCTCGTTCCAGTACCGGATGTCGCTGAAGCGCTGTTCCGCCCAGCGTCGGGACGGGCGCTGCAGCTCCTTGGGGAAGATCGAGCAGCCGGTCGGCACGGCGACCGTGTGGTCGATCGAGCCGGAGATCCACCGGTTCACCCGCCGAATGCTCTCCCAGTACAGGCGCGCGGCCGCCGCGCCGGTGCCCGGAAGCCAGTAGAGCATCACGTTGTCGAGCAGCTCGTCGCGGGTGAGCACGTTCTCGGGATGGCCATCGCAGTCGGTCCACGCCCAGAACTTCTCGACGATCCACGCGCAGAGAGCCGCCGGCGAGTCCACCAGCGCGTACCCGATCGTCTGGGGGCGGGTGGCCTGCTCCTGGGAGTAACCGGATTCCCACTCGCTGGCGTGCTCCAGTGAGGCGATCGCCGCGCGCTCCGGTTCGGTGAGGTCGCCGAAGGTCGCCGGGTCCGGCGGCGCGAGCGGCGGGGTGAGGTGGATCCCGGCGAGGTGCTCGGGGTGCTGCTGGGCGAGGCTGGTGGCGATGCTGGTTCCCCAGTCGCCGCCCTGCGCGCCGTACCGCTGGTAGCCGAGCCGGGCCGCCAGGACGCTCCAGGCGTCGGCGATCCGTTCCACGCCCCAGCCGGTCCGCGCCGGCCGGTCGCTGAAGCCGTACCCCGGAAGCGACGGGCACACCAGGTGGAAGGCGTCGGCGGCATCGCCGCCGTGCGCGGCCGGGTCGGTCAGCGGCCCGATCACCTTCAGGAACTCGATGACCGAGCCGGGCCAGCCATGGGTGATGATCAGCGGGAGGGCGTCGGGGTGGGGCGAGCGGACGTGGACGAAATGGATCCCGAGCCCGTCGATCTCGGTGCGGTACTGGGGCAGCGCGTTCAGCCGCGCCTCGGTCGCCCTCCAGTCGTAGCCGTCCGCCCAGTAGCGGCACAGCTCGCGCAGGTAGCTGCGCGGGACCCCCTGGGACCAGTCCGCGACCGGCTCGGCCTCCGGCCACCGGGTGCGCGCCAGGCGCTCGCGAAGGTCGTCGAGGTCGGCCTCGGCGATCTCCACGCGGAACGGCGTCACCTCGCCGGGCATCGTCCTCGTCCCGGAGGCCGGCGGCCGGCTCGGAACAGCACGCTCATGACCACGCACCGTACCGCGGCCGTGCCGGACCGCGCCCGCGAGGCATTCCCACGGCCCGTGCGGGGCAGGCTCTGCACCCGGGTGCGCTCCGCGGGATGGATCTGCAGCAGACCGAGCGTGGGCAGCTCCTTGGCGAGACACACGTCTGACATGGGCGTCACGGCCGGCTGCGTCGGCGCCAGCGCCAGGCCGTCGGGGGTCTCGGTCAGCCGCACCCGGTCCATCACCGCCAGCAGGTCGTTGCTGCTGGTCGCGTTGTACGGCGAAGGTGTAGAGGGAGTGGCGCTCTCCCTCCCAGACCGCGAACAGGTGATCGGCTGGTAACCGGCTGGCGGTCGCGGCCCGCGCCCCGTAGGCTCCCGTCCGTTGCGTCGACTCTGGCGGCAAGGGGTCAGCGTGGAGTTTCGGGTGCTCGGTCCGGTTGAGGCGACCGACGGCGGCGTGCCGCGAGCGCTCGGCGGTCCCAAGGAACGCGCCCTGCTCGCGGTCCTGCTGCTCCACGCCAACCAGGTGGTCCCGGCGGACTACCTCGTCGACCAGCTCTGGGAGAACCAGCCGCCGAGGACCGCGCCGAACATCCTCCACGGTTACGTGTCACGGCTCCGGCGGATGCTGCAGCGCCCGCCCGCCGGCGGGCCGCCAGGCGGCATCCTGGTGACCAAGGGGCAGTGCTACCTGCTCAAGGTCGAGCCCGGCCAGCTCGATCTCGACCGCTTCGAACGGCTGGTGGCCGGGGCGAAGCAGGCGATGGCCGAGGGCGCGCCGCCGCGCGCCGCCGCCAGCCTCCGGGAGGCGCTCGCGCTGTGGCATGGCCCGGCCCTCGCCGACGTCCCCCGCGGGCCGCTGGTCGACGTCGAGGGAACGCGGCTGGAAGCCCGCCGCCTCGCCGCCCTGGAGGAGCGCATCGAGGCGGATCTCGCCTGCGGCCGGGACAGCGAGCTGGTCGGTGAGCTCGACGCCCTGGTGGCTGGCTATCCCACCCACGAGCGCTTCCGCGCCCAGCTGATGCTGGCGCTCTACCGCTCCGGTCGCCAGAGCGAGGCGCTGCGGGTCTACCGCGACACCCGCACCGTGCTCGCCGAGGAGTTGGGCCTCGAACCAGGCCCTGACCTGCAGCGGCTCGAACGGGCGATCCTGACGGCCGACCCGTCGCTCGCGACCGCGAGCGTGCCGGAGCGGGCCGCGACCGTGCCGCCCCGCCAGCTTCCTCCCGCCGTGGCTGGCTTCACCGGCCGCCACGACGCGCTCGCCTCCCTCCTCGGCATGGTGCGGGGGGAGCCGGGCGACGGCGAGGTCGCCATCGCGGTCATCACTGGCAAGCCAGGGGTCGGCAAGACAGCCCTCGCCGTCCGCGCCGCGCACCAGCTCCGGCCACGGTTCCCCGACGGTCAGCTGTACGTCGATCTCCGCGGGGTCGAGCCGCGGCCGCTCGACCCCGCCGACGTCCTGGCCGACCTCCTGCGGGCGTTGGACGTCGACGGTGCCGCGGTCCCCGACGGTCTCGACCAGCGAGCCCGGCTGTACCGCACGTTGCTGGCGGACCGCCGGGTGCTGGTCGTCCTCGACAACGCCGCCAACGAGGGCCAGGTCCGCCCCCTGCTGCCTGGTAGCGGCGGCTGCGCGGCCCTGGTGACCGCCCGGCTGCGGCTCTCCGGTCTGGAGGTGTCGAGGTCGATCGTCCTGGATGTGCTCGACCCCGACCAGGCCGTCGAGTTGCTCACCAAGCTGGCCGGGCCGGAACGGGTGGCGGAAGAGCCGGACCAGGCGCTGGCGATCGCGCGGCTGTGCGGCTGCCTGCCGCTCGCGCTCCGGATCGCCGGGGCCAAGCTCGCCACCAGGCCGCACTGGCGGCTGGCCAGGCTCGCCGGACGGCTCGGTGACGAGCAGCACCGCCTCGACGAGCTGGCCGCCGGCGATCTGGAGGTGCGGACCAGTTTCGCGCTCAGCTACCAGGGCCTCGGTCCCGACGAGCGGCGGACGTTCCGGCTCTTCGGGCTCCTGGACGGCCCGGACTTCGCCGGCTGGCTGGCCGACGGGGTGCTCGGCGCCGGCACCGACCGCGTGGTCGAGCGGCTGGTCGACGCCCACCTGCTCGAGGCGGTCGGGACGGACGCCACCGGCCAGCCCAGGTTCCGGTTGCACGACCTGCTGCGCCTGTTCGCCCGCGAGCGGCTGCGTGAGGAGGAGCCGCCGCCGGCGCAGCGGGCCGCGCTCGAACGCGCGCTCCGCACCTGCCTGGAACGCGCGCAGCAGGCCGACGCGCTGCTCGGCTCGGACGAGCGCCGGTCCGGCGGGTGGTTCACCGCCGAGCACGCCTGCCTCGTCGCCGCCGTCGAGCAGGCCTACGCCGCCGGCTTCCCCGAGCTCACCTGGGAGCTCGCCCTCAGGCTCAGCGGCTACTTCGAGGTCCGCAGCCGGTGGGACGACTGGAACCGGACCCACCGGACCGCGCTCGACGCCGCCTGCCGAGCTGGCGACCGCCACGCCCAGGCGGCGCTCCTGCGCCGGCTCGGTGACCTGCACCTCGACCAGAGCCGCTGGCCGGAGGCGCTGGCCTGCTTCGAACAGTGCCTGCCGATCTTCCGCGAGCTGGGTGATCACCGTGGCGAAGCCAAGACCCTTCGCAGCCTCGGCGACGCGCACCGCGAGCAGTCCCACTGGCCGGAGGCGCTGGCCTGCTTCGACCAGTGCCTGCCGATCTTCCGCGAGCTGGGTGACTGCCGCGAGGAGGCAGAGGTCCTGCGCGGCCTGGGGATCATCAACCGGCACAAGGACCGCCTGGACGATGCCCTGGCCAACTTCGAGCGGTGCATGCGGCTGTCGGCCGAGCTCGGCAACCGACGCTGGGAGGCGATCGCCCGGCGCAGCCTCGGGCTCGTCTACCGGGACCAGGGCCGCCTCGACGGCGCCCGCGCCTGCCTGGAGCAGAGCCTGGCCGCGTTCCGCGAGCTCCCCGACCAGCTCTGGGAGGGGTACACGCTGACCAGCCTCGGGCTCGTCTACCGGGACCAGGGCCGCCTCGATGACGCCCGCGCCTGCCTGGAGCAGAGCCGCGCGATCTTCGGCCGCCTGGACGACCGCTCTGGGGAGGCGTACGCGCTGCAGGGCCTCGGGGACGTGCTCCGTGAGCAGGGCTGCCTCGACCAGGCCACCGCCTGCCTGCAGCGCTGCGCCGCCGTCTTCCAGGAGCTCGGCGACCAGCGCGGCGAGGGCTACGCGCTGTTCAGTCTCGCCCTGGTCGAGCGCGACCAGGGTCGTCTCGACCAGGCCCGGGCTCGCCTCGGCCTCTGCCTGGCGGTGGCCGGGCAGCTCGACCTTCCCCGCTGGCAGGCGCAGCTCCGGCAGGTGATCGAGGCGCTGCCCTCACCTGCCTAGCGCGGGCTGGCTTGACGGCTGGGCGCGGTCGCTCCGGCCGAGGCGAGCAGCTCGGCCAGGTGCAGCGCGCGGCGGCCGGCGAGGTGGTCGAGCTGAGTACGGCAGGAGAACCCGTCGGCCAGCACCACCGCGTCCGGGCCGGCGGCACGGACCGCCGGGAGCAGCGCGGTCTCGGCCACCGCGACCGAGACGTCGTAGTGGCCACGCTCGGCGCCGAAGTTGCCGGCCAGCCCGCAGCAGCCGCCGACGGCGGTGAGCTCGACCCCGGCCCTGGCCAGCAGGTCACGGTCGGCGTCCCAGCCGAGGACGGCGTGCTGGTGGCAGTGCGGCTGCGCCACCGCGGTGACGCCGCCCAGGTCCGGTGGGGTCCACCCTGGCGTGGCGGTCAGCAGCTCGGCGAGGGTCGAGGCGGCGCGGGCCACCCGGCCGGCGGCCGGGTCGTCCGGACCGAGCAGGGCGAGGGCGTCGTGGCGGAGGACGGCCAGGCAGGACGGTTCGAGCCCGACCAGCGGTGTGCCGCCGTCGACCAGGACGGCGAGGCGGTCGACGGTGCGGCGTAGCACGCGCCTGGCGGTGTCCAGCTGGCCGGTCGAGATCCAGGTGAGCCCGCAGCACAGCGGCTCGTCGGGCAGCTCGACCCGGTAACCGGCCTGGTCGAGCACGCCGACGGCGGCCCGTCCGGCGTCCGGCGAGAAGTGGTTGGTGAAGGTGTCCGGCCACAGCAGCACCCGAGCCCGCCCGGACGCGGCCGCCCCGGCCGCCCGGCGCCGTCGCCACCACGCCCGCAGGCTCTGCTCGGCGAAGGCGGGCAGCGGGCGGCGGCGGTCGACACCGCCGAGCCGCTTGGCCAACCTGGCAAGCGCTGGGCTGGCGAGCAGGCGGTTGACCGTGCGCGGCGCCCTGGCGGCGATCGCCGCCCAGCGCGGCAGCCAGCCGAGGGTGTAGTGGACGGCGGGGCGGCGACGGCCGCGGTAGGTCTGGTGCAGCACCTCGGCCTTGTAGGTGGCCATGTCGACCCCGGTGGGGCAGTCCGAGGCGCAGCCCTTGCAGGCCAGGCAGAGGTCGAGCGCCTCGTGGACCTCGGCCGCGGCCAGGCCGCGGACGAGGGTGCCGTTGACCGCCTCCTGGAGGACGCGGCTGCGACCCCTGGTGGTGTCCTTCTCGTCCCTGGTCGCCAGCCAGGACGGGCACATCACGCCGCCCGACCCGGTGTTGTCGGCCACGCAGCGCCCGATCCCGGTACAGCGGTGCACGGCGCTGGTCAGGTCGCCGCCGTCCTCCGGGTAGGTGAACCCGAGCCCTGCGGTGACCGGCCGGGCCACGGTGCGGCGCAGGTCGGCGTCGAACCGCCGCGGTCGCACGAGCACGCCCGGGTTGAGCAGGTCACGCGGGTCGAAGACCGCCTTGACGGCGGCCATCGCCGCGATCCCGTCCGGCTGGTACATGAGCGGAAGGAGCTCGGAGCGGGCACGTCCGTCGCCGTGCTCCCCCGACATCGACCCGCCGTGGGTGGCGACCAGCGCGGCCGCCTGCTCGACGAACGACCGGTAGACCGCCTGCCCGCCGGGCCGGTCGAAGGGGAAGTCGATGCGCATGTGCAGGCAGCCGTCGCCGAAATGGCCGTAGGGGATGCCGCCGAGGCCGTGGCCGGCCAGCAGGGCCTCGAAGTCGCGCAGGTAGGCGCCGAGGCGCTCGGGCGGGACGGCTGCGTCCTCCCAGCCGGCCCAGGCCGGCGCCCCGGCCGGGCTGCGGCCGCCGAACCCGGCCCCGTCCTCGCGGATGCGCCAGATGGCGGCCGCCTGGGCCGGGTCGTGCAGGACCCTTGCGGCCAGCGCGTCGGGGCCGGTGGCGGCGGCCAGCCGGGCGGCGGCCGCCTCCGCCTCGGCCGGGGTGGCGCCGGGCAGCTCGACCAGCAGCCAGCCGCCTCCCTTGGGGAGGTCGGGAACGGCCCGGCCCCGGCGCCGGACGACGTCGATGATGCGGGCGTCGATGCCCTCAAGGGCCACCGGGTGATGGGGCAGGATCGCACCGGCGGCGTC
>DATLQA010000185.1:0-32491 GCA_035535495.1 Actinomycetota bacterium
CAGGGGAAGCACGGGGGGGCCGGCCACCGGCAGGTTGACCGTGAAGGTCGAGCCCCTGCCCAGCTCCGATTCGACGTCGACGCTGCCGCCGTGGCCCTCGACCACGTGCCGCACGATCGCCAGGCCGAGGCCGGTGCCGCCGGTCTGCCTGGCGCGGGCCTTGTCCACCCGGTAGAAGCGCTCGAAGATGCGGGCCAGCTCGTTCGAGGGGATGCCGCGGCCGTTGTCGGCGACCTGCAGCACCGCGCGGGCCTCCAAGGTCTCCAGGCGGACGCAGACCGTGCCCCGGTTCTGGGTGTAGCGCAGGGCGTTGTCGACCAGGTTGGAGATGAGCAGCGCGAGCTGGGCGCGGTCGCCGCGGACGGTGGTGCCGGACTGCAGCTCGCTGCGCAGCTCGATGTGGCGGTCCTCGGCGCGGTCGGCGTAGGAGCCGACCACCTCCTTGACCAGGCCGGCGAGGTCCACCGGCTCGACCGCGAGGGTGCCGCGCTCCACCCGGGAGAGGTCGAGCAGGTCGCGCACCAGGGCGTCGAGGCGCTCGGTCTCCCGGCCGATGCGGCCGGCCAGGCGGCGGGACGCGGCCGGGTCGTCGGGCAGGGCGGTCTGCAGCGCCTCGGCGAGGGCCTTGACCGCGGCCACCGGCGTCTTCAGCTCGTGCGAGGCATTGGCCACGAAGTCCCGGCGCAGTACCTCCAACCGGCGGCGATGGGAGATGTCGGCCATGGTCACCACGATGCGCCCGGTCAGGCCGCGGTCGGCCAGGGGGAAGGCACGCACCGACAGGGTGCGGTCCTCCGGGAAGACCACGGTGACGATGCCGGCCACCGGGGCCCGTTTGATGGTCGCCTCGGCGGCGAGGTCGGCGATCTGGGGCACGCCCAGGACGCGCCGGGCCGGCAGGCCGGAGCGGAGGTCGTCGGCGAGCCCGAACCAGGCCCGGGCGGCCGGGTTGGCCAGCAGCAACCGGCCGGCCCCGTCGAGCAGCAGGACGCCGTCCTCGAGGGCGTCGAGGATCTGCCCGGCCCGGTCGCGCTCCTCGGTGAGCTCGTCCAGCCGGTCCCGCAGCCGGGGGGCCATGCGGGTCAGCTCCGCGGTCAGCCCGGTCAGATCGGTCAGATCGGTCATGTCCCTGGTCCAGGTGCGGCGCGGGGTGATCGTGTCGGCCAGCCGCTCGACCGCGCGTGACAGGCCCAGCAGCGGCCTGGCCAGCGCCCTGCTGGCCAGCAGCGCGGTGATCACGGCGACGGCCGCCAGTCCCAGGCCGAGCACGACGACGGTGATGCTCATGCCGCCGTGCACCACCGCCAGCGCGGCGGTCGCCGCCGCCGCGACCAGGAGCTGGCCGGCGATCAGCTGGCCGACCAGCCTGCGTGGCAGCATCGCCGTCGTCTCCCGGGCGTCAGTCCTCGACGCCGGCCCGGGCGGCCTTGGACGGCACCAGCTCGCGGACCTCGCCGGTGACGATGAACACGACCTGCTCGCCGATGTCGACCGAGTGGTCGCCGAGGCGCTCCAGGTAGCGGGAGACCAGGATCATGCGGCTGGCCCACTCGAGGGTGCTGTCGTCCTCGGCGGCCCGCTCGATCTGCAGGAAGATCTGGCTGTTCAGCCGGTCGAGCGGCTGGTCCATGATGGGCAGGCGCTCGGCCAGCTCCACGTCCCGCCTGGCGAAGCAGGTCATCGCGGCGGCGACCATCTTCTGGGCGAGGCTGCCCATCTCCAGCAGGGTGGTCTGGATCTCGGGGACGGGCGGGTAGTCCTTCACGATGCGGACGAATTTGGCCATGTTGACGCAGAGGTCGCCCATCCGCTCGATGTGCGAGTTGATGTGCAGCACCCCTGCCACCAGGCGGAGATCCTTGGCCACCGGCGCCTGCAGGGCGAGGGTGCGCAGGATCTCCTCCTCGACCTCCCGGTAGGCGGTGTCGATGGCGTCATCCCTGACGATCACCTCGTTCGCCAGGACGGTGTCGTGCGAGCTGAGTGCCTCCAGGGTGCGGTCGAGCTGGCTCTGGACCAGCTGGCCCATCTGGAGCAGCTTCGCTTCGAGCCCCTCGAGGCGCTGTTCGAAGGTCGTGAGCACGAGGCCCCCTGAGCTGAAAACGCGCTGGGTGCGGCAGGAACGTGGCCGTTCGTCCGGGTCATCGTACCCTCGGCGACCACCTGCCAACGGCGTCGGGGTGGCCGGTCGGGGAACGGCCGGGGAACGTTTTCGGCGAGCGGCCTGACCCGCCCGTTCCGGTTGCCGCCATGCGGTCGCTGTGGAACGTTCATGCTTGGATCGCGAGGAAGTGCCCGAAGGGGGCGTCATGCCGAAGGTCCTGGTCGTCGATGACGAGGAATCGCTCCTCGAAGCGGTCCGCTACGCCCTGTCCCGCGAGGGCTTCGACGTCTCGGTCGCCCGTGACGGCGGCGAGGCGGTGCGCGTGTTCGAGGCCGAACGGCCCGACCTGCTCGTCCTCGACCTGATGCTGCCGGTGATGAACGGCTGGGACGTGTGCCGCCGGGTGCGGGCCTCCAGCCGGGTCCCGATCATCATGCTCACCGCGCGGGACGCCGAGGTCGACCGGGTGGTCGGGCTGGAGATGGGCGCCGACGACTACGTCACCAAGCCGTTCTCGGTCCGCGAGCTGGTCGCCAGGGTGCGCGCCCTGCTGCGCCGCGCCGCCGGCGGCCCCGAGCCGAGCGGCGAGGGGACGGTGATCGAGGCGACCGGCGTCCGCCTGGACCCGGAGCGGCACGAGGTGCGGGTCCGCGGCGAGCTGGTCACCCTCCCGCTCAAGGAGTTCGAGCTGCTCGCCGTGCTGATGGAGAACCGCGGCCGGGTGCTGACCAGGCAGACCCTGATCGACCGGGTCTGGGGCTTCGACTACGTGGGCGACACCAAGACCCTCGACGTGCACGTCAAGCGGCTCCGCGCCCGCATCGAGGAGGACCGCCACGACCCCAGGCTGATCGTGACGGTCCGAGGGGTCGGCTACCGCTTCGACGGATGATCGACGCGTTTCCGCAGAAGCCGGTGAAGCGGGTGAGCAGGGAGGTTACGCATTCTTCGTGGGCCGTTCACCAACTCGTCAAGTGATGTCGGGTGTGGCTTCAAGGGTCATCAGTACCGTCGGCTGACCCGAGTACGGACCTACGGCAGAGAAGGAAGGCTGAGGTGAACCGCAAACTGCTTTCGCGGCTCCTCCTCGTCGGCGTCGCGCTTGCCATGCTGGCCGGCTGCGGCGGCGGCAACGGTGGGACTTCCGGCAACAACAACCAGAGCGGTGGATCCGACCTGTCCAACCTCTCCGGCGAGCTGAAGGCGTCCGGCGCCAGCTTCCCGGATGCCTACTACCAGGAGGTCGTCTCCGCGTTCAAGGAGAAGGCGCCGAACGCCAACGTGACCTACAACGCGGTCGGCTCCGGCACCGGCAAGAAGGAATTCGGGCAGGGACTGACCGACTTCGCCGGTAGCGACAGCCTGGTCAAGGACAGCGACGGCGTGGCGGCAGGCTCGTTCCTGTACGTCCCGACCGTGGCCGCCCCGATCACCGTCTCCTACAACCTTTCCGGTGTGGACAAGCTGCAGCTGAGCGCGGACACCGTCGCCAAGATCTTCCAGACCGACATCAAGAAGTGGAACGACCCGGCGATCGCCGCGGACAACCCGGGCGTGACGCTGCCGGACAAGGACATCACGGTCGCCCACCGTTCCGACGGCTCGGGCACCACCAACAACTTCACCAGGTTCCTGAAGGCGGCGGCACCGTCGTCCTGGAAGCTCGGCTCCGGCGACACCGTCGCCTGGCCATCCGGCACCCAGGGCGGGGAGAAGAACACCGGCGTCGCCCAGATCATCCAGCAGTCTGACGGCGGGATCGGCTACGTGGACCTGAGCGACGCGACCGAGTCGAAGCTCGCGTTCGCCTCGATCAAGAATAAGGACGGCCAGTTCGTCCAGCCGACGCTCGAGGCCGCCGCGGCGGCCCTGGAAGGCGCCGAGCTCGCCGACGACCTGACCTACAACCCGCTCAACGCGGCTGGCGCAGCCTCCTACCCGATCACCTCGCCGACCTACCTCCTGATCAAGAGCAGGTACGACGACCCCACCAAGGCGACGCTGGTCAAGGCGTTCGTGCGCTACGTGCTGACCGACGGGCAGGCGCTCGCCAAGGAGGTCAACTTCGCGGCGCTGCCGAGTTCCCTGCAGCAGAAGGCGCTCGCGCAGCTCGACAAGGTCCAGAGCTGATGTGACCACCCAGACCACCCAGGAGCCAGAGCAACCGGCCCTCACCGGCGGTGGCGGCGGCGTCCGGGCCGAGCGCCTCTTCTCGCTGTGGACGCTCGCCACCGGTCTGCTGGTGCTGGCGATCCTGGCGCTCATCCTGATCACCACCACCAACGAAGCCTGGCCGGTCCTGCGTGCGGGGGGCTTCCGCTTCATCACCGAGCGCACCTGGGACCCGAACCCTCAGACCGGCGACGCCGTGTTCGGGGCGCTGTCCTTCATGTACGGGACCGCCGTTTCCTCGCTGATCGCGCTGCTCATCGCGGTGCCGATCTCGGTCGGCATCGCGCTGTTCCTGACCGAGCTGGCGCCGCGGCGGCTGGGCGCACCGGCGGTCACGATCATCGACCTGCTCGCCTCGGTGCCTTCGGTGGTGTTCGGCCTGTGGGGGGTGCTGGTCGTCGCCCCGGCGCTGGTCCACGTCTACCGGTGGCTCAACGACGTGCTCGGTGGCATCCCGCTGCTTGGCGACGTGTTCGGCGTCCCGGTCGGCACCGGGCGGAGCTTCATGACCGCCGGGGTCATCCTGGCGATCATGATCACGCCGATCATCACCTCCATCAGCCGGGAGGTGCTCAGCACGGTGCCGCAGGCCAACAAGGACGCCGCGTACGCCGTCGGCGCCACCCACTGGGAGATGATCACCGGGGCGGTGTTTCCGCACAGCTTCGCCGGCCTGGTCGGCGCGGTGATGCTCGGATTGGGCCGCGCGATGGGCGAGACCATCGCGGTCGCGCTGGTCATCGGGGGCGCGACCGCGATCACCCCGAACATCTTCGCCGGCGGCAACACCATGGCGGCGATCATCGTGCAGCAGTTCGGCGAGTCCACCGGGCTGTTCACCGCCGCGCTGATCGGCCTCGGCGTCGTGCTGTTCGCGATGACGATCGTGGTCAACCTGGCCGCCCGGGTGGTCGTCAACCGGGCGGAGCTCCGGATGAGGGGAGCAGCGGGATGACCGCGACCGTCCCGCCGGCCACCCGTGCCGCCGCCGGCCAGCCAGATCTGCGCCGCTCGGCGCTGTCGCTGCGCCGCCGGACCACCAACCGGGTGGCCATGGCGGCGATCACGCTGGCGCTGGTGGTCGCGGCGACCCCGCTGTTCCTGGTCACGTGGACCGTGATCTCCCGCGGCCTGGACGTGCTGAGCTGGCAGTTCCTCACCGAGGACATCCCCAACTCCTATCGCCGGAGTGGTGGCGGAATGGCGCCGGCGATCGTCGGCACGCTGGTGATCACCGGCATGGCCGCGCTGCTGGCGATCCCGCTCGGTGTCTTCGGGGCGATCTACCTGAACGAGTACGGCAAGCGGAAGCCGCTCGCGCGGGTGATCCGCACCATGGCCGACGTCATGACCGGGGTCCCGTCGATCGTGATGGGGCTGTTCATCTACGTGAGCTTCGTGGTGGTCGTCGGCGCCAAGACCGCCTTTGCCGGGGCGCTGGCGCTGGCCTGCCTGATGCTGCCGATCGTCATCCGGAGCAGCGAGGAGATGCTCCGGTTGGTGCCCGGCGAGCTGCGCGAGGCGAGCCTGGCGCTGGGTGCGCGCCAGTGGCGCACCATCCTGACCGTGGTCCTCCCGGCGGCGCTCTCGGGGATCGCCAGCGGGGCGCTGCTGGCGATCGCGCGGGCAGCCGGCGAGACCGCCCCGATCATCGCGACGGTCGGCCTGACCTTCAGCGTGAACACCGGCCTCTTCGAGGGGCAGAACACCGCGCTGCCAGCCCAGATCTTCCGGAACGCCAGCCAGCCGTTCGCCGCGGCCCAGGGCCGCGCATGGGGAGCGGCGCTGACCCTGGTGGCCATCGTGCTGATCTTCACGATGCTCGCCAGAGTCGTGGTCAGCCGCTTTGCCATCAAGGAGCGTTGAGATGCGCGAACTTTCCAGCCAGGAAGCGCCGGCCGAGCGCACCCAAGGCCAGGATCCGCAGGCGGCCAACGGCCGGTCGGCCGATAAGCCACAGGTGCAGCTCGCCGCTCCCGCCGGGGCGGCGCGGAGCGGTGACACCGAACGCCGGGAGCCGTCGATCGCGCCGGTGATGGAGCTGCGGGACGTGAGCGTCTTCTACGGCGACTTCAAGGCGGTCCGTGACACCAGCATGCCGGTCGACCAGAACCGGATCACCGCCATGATCGGGCCCTCGGGCTGCGGCAAGTCGACCATCCTGCGCGCGCTGAACCGCATGAACGACCTCATCCCCGGTGCCCGCGTCAGCGGCACGGTCACCTACCACGGGCAGGACATCTACGCCGCCGAGGTCGATCCGATCCAGGTGCGGCGTCGCGTCGGCATGGTCTTCCAGAAGCCCAACCCGTTCCCCAAGTCCATCTACGACAACATCGCCTACGGCCTGCGCATCAACGGCGTCAAGGGCAAGCTCGACGACCACGTCGAGCGGGCGCTCACCGGTGCCGCGCTGTGGGACGAGGTCAAGGACAAGCTCAAGCAGAGCGCCCTGGCGCTCTCCGGTGGCCAGCAGCAACGGCTCTGCATCGCCAGGGCGATCGCGGTCCAGCCCGACGTGATCCTCATGGACGAGCCGTGCTCCGCGCTCGACCCGATCTCCACCAGCAAGATCGAAGACCTCATGAGCGAGCTGGCGGAGACCTACACGATCGTGATCGTCACCCACAACATGCAGCAGGCGGCCCGCGTCAGCCACTACACCGCGTTCTTCACCGCGGAGGTCGACGAGCAGGGCGTACGCTACGGCCGGCTGGTCGAGTTCGACGAGACCGACCGCATCTTCACGAGGCCGGCCGACAAGCGCACCGAGGACTACGTCACCGGCCGCTTCGGGTAGCCACGACGCGTAGCCGCACCGTCTGGTTTGCGCGCTTCGCTGCCGGGAGATCCGCCGGTCAGGTGTGTTCGGCACCCGCACGAACTGCTACGGTTCGGACCACCCGCCCGGACCACGGGAGACGCCGGTGAAGCTGCGCTTCCTTCCCCGCGAGGAGACCTTCTTCGATCTCCTCGACGCCGCCGCCGGCAACGTGGCCGAGGCCGCCGCGCTCCTCCGCGACATGGTAGACGACTTCGTCGATCCCGAGATGAAGGCCAAGCGCCTGTTCGACCAGGAGCACGAGGGCGACCGCATCACCCACGCGATCCTCTCCCGGCTCGCCTCCACCTTCGTCACCCCGTTCGACCGCGAAGACATCTACGACCTCGCCACCAAGCTGGACGACGTCACCGACGCGGTCGAGGAGGCCGCCGACATGCTGGTGCTGCACAAGGTCGTCGAGCCCATCGACGCGGTGCGCGAGCAGGTCCGCCTGATCGACGAGGCCTCCCGCGAGACCGCCGTGGGCCTCCGCCACCTGCGCAAGCTCGCCGCCGAGGAGCTGCGCGCCTACTGGATCCGGATCAACGAGCTGGAGAACGAGGGCGACCGGCTGTACCGGCGGGCAAGGGCCGAGCTGTACGCCTTCGACGCCGAGCACCCGGCCCGCTACGTGCTGGTCTGGAAGGACATCGTCGAGCAGCTCGAAGAGGCCATGGACGCGCTCGAACACGTCGCCCACACGGTCGAGAGCATCGTGCTGAAGCATGCCTGACGGGCAGTTGCTGGTCGTCGCGGCGATCGTCGGGCTGGCGCTGCTGTTCGACTTCACCAACGGGTTCCACGACGCCGCCAATTCGATCGCCACGGTCGTCTCGACCCGGGTGCTCACCCCCAGGGTGGCGGTGGCCTGGGCGGCGATCTTCAACTTCATCGCCTTCCTGGTCTTCCAGACCCACGTGGCCAACACCGTCGGCAAGACGGTCGACCCCGCCGCGGTCAGCGAGGCGGTGGTCTTCGCCGGCCTGGTCGGCGCCATCAGCTGGAACTTCCTGACCTGGTGGTTCGGGCTGCCCACCTCGTCGTCCCACGCGCTGATCGGCGGGTTCGCCGGCGCCGGCGTCGCCAAGGCCGGCTTCGGCGTGCTCAACGCCTCCAGCATGGAGAAGACCGTCCTGTTCATCGTGCTGTCGCCACTGTTCGGCTTCATCCTGGCGTTCCTGCTGATGGTCGCCGCGACCTGGATCTTCCGCCACACGGCGCCGCGGCGGGTCGACGGGATCTTCCGCCGCCTCCAGCTGGTGTCGGCGGCCGCGTTCAGCCTCGGCCACGGCGGCAACGACGCCCAGAAGACCATGGGAATCATCGCGGCCCTGCTGGTGAGCTCGGGCTACCTGCACATCGGCGCCGACGGCGACCTGCCCGTCCCGCTGTGGATCGTCCTGTCCGCCCACGCCGCCATCGCGGCCGGCACGCTGGTGGGCGGCTGGCGCATCGTGAAGACCCTCGGGACGCGGATCACCGCCCTCAAACCGGTCGGCGGGTTCTCGGCGGAGACCGCCGCCGCCTCAGCGATCTACCTCGCCACCTTCCTGGGGGTGCCGGTCTCGACCACGCATACGATCACCGGCGCGATCGTGGGGGCCGGCTCGACCCGCCGCCTGTCGGCGGTCCGCTGGGGGGTGGCCAGGCGGATCGTCTGGGCCTGGGTGCTCACCATCCCGGCGGCCGCCCTGGTCGCCGCGGTCGCCTACCAGGTGGTCACGGCCTCAACCCTGGTGGCGGTCACCGTGCTGGTGATCGTGGCGCTGGTGGCGTTGGCCGCCGTGGTCAGCCGCCGCACCGCGGTCGAGGCAAGGACGTAGCGTCCGGGGCTCCCGCTGCCGAGCAGCGGGAGCCCCGGGGAGCAAGGGCGGCAGGAAGCCGCCCGAGCGGTCGGCTACCGGTAGACCTTCACCGGCAGGCCGACAGGGATGCCGTTGTAGAGGCGGTCCATCACCGCGATGGTCACCCGGACGCAGCCGTGGCTGACCGGATAGGCCGGGACCGACCAGGAGCCGTGGACGGCGTAGCCACCGTAGAAGTAGGCGGGGCGGTAGAGGCGGCCGAGCTTGCTGGTGCGCCAGGCGTTGATCTTCCGCGTGACGTGGAAGTTGCCGGTCGGGGTGACCGCCCTGCGGGTCTGCCCGTCCACCGTGTACAGGCGGCCCGACCCGCTGGAGATGTCGAAGATGCGGACGACCCCGCCGCCGCGGGCGTAGATCATGACCTGCCTGGACAGGTTGATCTCCAGCGAGCTGCCGCTCCGGCGCACGATCACGCGGGGTGCGGCCGGGCGCGCCAGCTTGGCACGGGTCATCGGGCCGACCACGCCGTCGCGGCCGAGCCCGTTCACCTTCTGGAAGGCGATCACGCCGTGGAAGGTGCTGTTGTCGAAGACGCTGTCGACCTTGCCGACGTCGTAGTGCAGGCCGGCGAGGCGCCGCTCCAGGGCGAGGACGTCGGCGCCGCGGCTGCCGAGGCGGAGCACCCGGGGGGTCGCGGCGTCGGCGGGACCGGCGACCAGCCCGGCGGTCAGCGCGCCGGCGAGAACCACCACCGCCGAGGCGGCGACCAGGCGTCGCCGGCGCGAGATCGACCGTGCATGACGGGGCTGGTAGCGAGCCATGTCGGACTCCAATCGAGTGATGGCCGGACCGGCGCGGGTCGGAAGCTCAATACGTTCTTGTCCGACTATTACGCAGCTTCCAGGTCGCGAAGCACCGCCGTAATGGTCTCGACATCGCATCCGCGCATTTCGACATCGCAACAGCCGCAATCGCGGAGGACGACGGTCCATCCGGGGCTTCCGCTTCCACGCCATACAACTTGGATACCCCGGTTGGTCCCGCTGTTACCGGCTGGTCACCTCGCGCGGCCCTCGGCATCCAGGTGGTCGCGCCAGGACCGCCTGGGGCGCCAGCCGAGCAGGCGCTCGGCCTTGGCGCACGAGATCGCGCTCGCGTCCTCGCGGGCCAGGCCGTCCAGGCGGAGCTCGATGCGGTCGCCGTAGCGGCGCCGGATGCCTTCTCCGAGCGGCACGCCGGCGGCGTTGTCCGCGGCGGCCGCGTACATCACCTCGTGACCGGGCAGGTCCGACTCGACCGCCAGGCGGATCGCCTCCGCCAGGTCGTCGGCGTCCACGTAGCAGCCGAAATTGGGCGCGGTCAGGATGCGCTCGCGCACCACCGGCCCGAGGTTGCGCTCGTAGTTGCCCGGATGCTGGACCCAGCTCGGGCGGATCGAGATGCACCGCACGTCGGAGCGGCGCACCGCCCCCTCCATCAGCTGCTCGGAGACGTGCTTGCCCATGGCGTAGGGGTCCTGCGGGCGGACCGGGTGCCGCTCGTCGATCGGCAGGTAGTCGGGGAGGAATTCGCGCTCCGCGAAGAAGAAACCGGGCACCGTCTCGCTCGAGATGTTCACGAAGCGCCGGACCCCGAACCGCACCGCCGCTTCCAGCACGTTGAACACGGCCATCACGTTGTTCTGGAAGACCACGTGCGGCGGGTGGTGCACCGGGTCGGGGATGGCGGCCGCGTGGACCACCGCGTCGGCGCCGGCGACCACGGCGAACGCCTCGCCAGCGTCGGTCAGGTCGGCCCGCAGGTACTCCGGCTCGCCGGGGACCGCCCGCTCGAACACCGGCGCCGTCAGGTCGGTCGCGGTCACCTCGTGCCCCGCCCCCTGCAACACCGCCACCGTCGCCCGCCCGACCTTGCCCCGCGCCCCCGTCACCAGCACCCGCATCTACAGCCTCCCACCGACATCCACGCACCCCGTCCCAGGAGCATATGAGCACAACCATTGTCGAGCGAGCCGCCCGCCGAAGGGCCGCGTCGCCCCACCTGCGGGGCAGTAGTACGCTGCTCGCGAAGCGGAGGTGGAGGCGTGCTCAAGGCAACGTTGCTGAAGGCCGCCGGGTCGCCGACCCTGCAGAAGCAGGTGACGTCCAACCCGGTCGCCCGGCGGGTGGCCGCGAGGTTCATCGCGGGCAACAACCTGGACGACGCGGACCGGGTGATCCGCGAGCTGAACGCCCGTGGCGTCTCGGTGGCGCTCGACTACCTGGGCGAGAACACCGAGTCCGAGGCGCAGGCCCGCGAGTCCACCGCCGCCTACCTGGCCGCGCTCGACCGCATCCAGGACCACCGGCTCGACGCCAACATCTCCGTCAAGCTCACCGCCCTCGGCCTGGACATCCGCCATGACCTGGCCTTGGAGGAGGCGTCCAGGGTGGCGGCGCGGGGCAAGGAGATCGGCGCCATGGTCGGGGTCGACATGGAGGCGTACCGGTACGTCGCGGACACCATCGAGACCGTCGGCCGCCTCAAGCAGTCCTACGACAACGTCGGCGTCTGCGTGCAGTCCTACCTGTACCGCACCCGCGACGACCTCGAACGCCTGAACGGCTGGGGGGTCCCGGTGCGGCTGGTCAAGGGGGCGTACCGCGAGTCGGCGGAGGTCGCCTACGCCGAGAAGGCCAAGGTCGACCGGGCGTTCGCCGACCTGCTCGAGGACGTCATCGCCCACAACCCCTATCCGATGGTGGCCACCCACGACCCAGCGATGGTCCGCCTGACCAAGCGCCTGGTCGCCAAGCAGCGGCGCGACCGTGGCACGTTCGAGTTCCAGATGCTCTACGGCGTCCGCCGCGACCTGCAGCAACAGGTCGTCGCCGAGGGATACCGGCTGCGCGTCTACGTCCCCTACGGCACCCAGTGGTACCCCTACTTCATGCGCCGCCTCGCCGAGCGGCCCGCCAACCTCTACTTCTTCCTGTCGAACCTGGTGAAGCGGTAGCGACGCGGCCAGCGCTCCTCCCGGTCCGCCCGTATCCTGCTTGCAGGGTCCGTGGACCTCAGGAGGTGGTGCGCTGAGGAGGCGGGTGTGGTTGCAGGCGCGGCACGGTCGGGGTGGGCAGGTGCGGATGCGCGGGGTCCGGGGGCTCAAGCAGCCGCTGGCGGTAGCCCCTGGATGGACAAAGGCGCCGGCGGTGGTCGTGCTCGTCATCGCGCTCACCGTCGCGGCCTGCGATTCCGGTCCTGACCGGCGCTTCGCGGCGGAGGCGGCGCGCCCAGCCGACGTGGTCGAGCGCGTGAACGCGCCCGGCACGGTCGCCGCCGCCGCCCAGGCCGAGCTGACCGCGCCCGCCGCGGCGACCGTCGAGCGCCTGCTGGTCGTCGACGGCGCCAAGGTCCGCCCTGGCCAGGTGGTGGCCGAGCTCTCCTCGGAGCAGGTGGAGGAGTCGCTGCGCCAGGCGAGGGCGGCGCTGGCGGCGGCGTCCTCGCTCGGCGCGGCGGTGCCGTCGCTCCCGACCGACCAGGCAGTCGCCGCCCTCGGCGACGTCCAGGACCAGGTCACGGCGACCAGCCTGGCGGTGATCACCTCGCTCCGGTCGGTCGCGGGCACCCTGCCGGAGCCCAGGCGCGGGCGGCTGCTCGCCCGCCTCGACCGGACCGAACGGCAGCTCGCCGCCACCCGGCGGCGCACCAGCGAGGCGGTCCGCCTGGCGGCGGACGCGGTCGAGGCGCAGACGTCCGCGATGAGCCGGTCGCTCGAGGCGGCCACCGCCGCCCAGCGGTCCCAGGCCGCCGTGGCGGTCGCCGCCGCCGAGAGCCAGCAGGAACGCCTCACCCTGCGCGCCACCCTGGCCGGCACGGTGCAGCTCGGCCGCGAGCAGACCGGCGGTGGCGGCGGCCTGCCCTCGCTGCCGTCGCTGCCGCAAGGCGCCGAGCAGGCGCTGGAAGGGCTCGGCGGCGGCGGTGGGAGCGGCCAGGAAGGCCCGGTGCTGCGGGTCGGTTCCGACCTCGACGCCGGCCAGACGGTGGCCACCATCTACGACGTCGCCAGCCTCAACGTCGCCGCGCTGGTGGACGAGACCGACGTGGCGCTGGTCCGGGTCGGCCAGCACGCCGCGGTGGAGCTGGACGCCTTCCCCGGCGCGCGCTTCGAGGCGCGGGTGCGCCGGGTGGCGGTGGCGCCCTCGACGCAGAGCGGGTCCTCGGCCGCCGGCGGGGTCAGCTACCAGGTCGATCTGGCCTTGGGCAAGGAGCTGGAGCCGGCCGAGGACGGGCGCCGGCCGGCCCCGCGGGTGGGCATGACCGCCACCGCCGAGATCGAGGTCCGCCACGCCACCGCGGCGCTCTCCGTGCCGGGCTCGGCGCTGGTCGGCAGGGGCAGGGGGCAGGCCGTCTACGTGATCGAGGACGGCAAGGTGCGGCTCCGCACCGTGCGGGTCGCCGCCGACGGCGAGGACCGGGTGGCGATCGCGTCCGGCCTGCGCGAGGGCGAGCGGGTGGTGTCCAGGGGCGCCGAGCGGCTGCGGGACGGGCAGACGTGGCCGGGGAGCTGACCGGCGCGCCGCCGGTGGTCGCCGCCCGCGGCGTCACCAAGGTCTACCGGCTCGACGGGGTCGAGGTACGCGCCCTCGACGGGGTCGACCTGGAGGTCGTGCCCGGCGACTCCCTGGCCATCATGGGGCCGAGCGGATCCGGCAAGTCCACCCTGCTCGGGTTGCTCGGCGGCCTGGACCGGCCGACCGACGGCAGCCTCTCCTTCGCCGGCCGCGACGTGGCCACCATGTCCGACGACGAGCTTGCCCGGGTCCGCAACCAGGTGGTCGGGTTCGTGTTCCAGAGCTTCCAGCTGCTGCCGCGCACCCCGGCGGTGGCCAACGTCGGCCTCCCCCTGGTCTACCGCGGCCTCGGCCGCGCCGAGCGCCGCCAGCGCGCGGCCGCCACCCTGCAGGCGGTCGGGCTCGGGCAGCGCATGCTGCACCGGCCCTCGCAGCTCTCAGGGGGCGAGCAGCAGCGCGTGGCGATCGCCAGGGCGCTGGTCACCGAGCCGGCGATGCTGCTCGCCGACGAGCCCACCGGCAACCTCGACTCGCGCTCGGGTGAGGAGGTGCTCGGCCTGCTCGCCCGCTTGCACGCCGAACGCGGCGTGGCGGTGGTGGTGGTCACCCACGACCCTGGCGTCGCCGAGCGCTTCGACCGGGTGGTGGTGGTCCGCGACGGCCGCCTGGTGCCAGAGGAGGAGCGGGTCCGCTCGGCCGCGACCGCCCGCTACGGCCCGCTCGGTAAGCTCTCGGCCAGGCCGGGAGGCCAGGGGTGACTTTCGTCGAGGCCATCCGGGTGGCCTGGGAGGCACTGCGCGCCAACAAGCTCCGCTCAGCGCTCACCATGCTCGGGGTGGTGATCGGCGTGATGAGCGTGGTCCTGCTGGTCGCCATCGGCAGCGGGGCGCGCCGCGAGGTCACCCTCAGCGTCGAGTCGCTCGGCTCCAACATCCTGTTCGTCGCCCCCGGGAACCTGTCGCTCGCCTCCACCCCGGCGGTGTCGCGCCTCCGCCTGGAGGACGCGCGGCGGGTTGGCGACGCGGTCGGTGACCCGCGCCGGGTGGCGGTGACCGTCCAGTCCGGCGAGACCGCCAGGGTGGGAGCCCGCCGGACCAACGTGAACGTCAACGGCACCAACGAGAACATCCCGCAGGTGTTCGACCGGGTGGTGGCGAGGGGGACGTTCCTGTCCGCCTCCGACGTCGAGGTACGCCGCCGCGTGGCGGTGCTCGGCGCCGACCCGGCCGACACGCTGTTCCCCGGCCGCGACCCGATCGGTAAGTCGATCACCCTCGGCGGGGTCCGCTTCCGGGTGATCGGCGTGCTCACCAGGGTCGGGACCGCCCTGGGCGTCAACCGCAACCAGGAGGTGTTCGTCCCGGTCACCGCCGCCCAGCGCCTGTTCGGCGTCGACCGGGTCGACGCCATCGCGGTCAAGGCGGTCCGCAACGAGGACATCCCGACCGAGCAGCGCCTGATCCGCGAGGTGATCACCGCCGCCCACCCGGAGCAGGAGTACCAGGTGCTCACCCAGCAGGACATCCTCGGCGTGATCGGGCGCGTGCTCAGCGTGCTCACCCTGGTGCTGGCCTCGATCGCCGGCATCTCGCTGGTGGTCGGTGGGGTCGGGGTGATGAACATCATGCTGGTCAGCGTCTCCGAGCGGACCCGCGAGATCGGCCTGCGCAAGGCGGTCGGCGCCCGCACCCGTGACGTGCTCCGCCAGTTCCTGCTGGAGGCGGTCGCCCTGACCGTCAGCGGCGGGGTGGTCGGCATCGCCCTCGGCATCGCCGTCGCCGTCGTGGTGGCCCGCTTCTCGCCGCTGCCGGCGCTGATCACCTGGTGGTCGGTGGCGCTTGCGTTCGGCGTCAGCGTCGCCGTCGGGATCTTCTTCGGCGTCTGGCCCGCCCGCAAAGCCGCCCGGATGCAGCCGTTGGTGGCACTCCGCTACGAATAACGACTGCCCCGCAGGCAACACGACTGCGGTACGACGGGCGACCGTACCTCAGCCATGGGTGCCGCGCTCGGCCTACTTCAACGAGCCGCACCGCCGTCAAACCCTCCGACCGCCCGCTCCGCGGGGCGGTCGGGTTCTCATCGGTTTCTTAGGCTC
The DNA here is from genome assembly GCA_035535495.1 of Actinomycetota bacterium. GTDB lineage: Bacteria > Actinomycetota > CALGFH01 > CALGFH01 > CALGFH01 > DASUZB01. The sequence continues at coordinate 15,551 of DATLQA010000185.1, forward strand.
CACACAGGCTCGTCCTACCTGTGGGCGTTAGAACGTTCGAGCGCGCCTGGCAGCCGGGGGCCGGCGGGGACGGGGTGAAGCCCACCCTCTCCCTGTCCCGCGCCGGTCGGCGCTCGGCACGAACGGGACCGAGGTGCGCTGCGAGCGGCGACCGTCGCCCTCGCAGCGCACCACGGCCGCCAAGGGTGGACCGATCGGAGCGGCCATGTCGAGCTCGCTGCTGGTGGTCGACGACGACGATCACATCCGCGCGATGCTGCAGCGTGGCCTCGGCTACGAGGGCTTCCAGGTCACCGTGGCCGAGGACGGCGAGCACGCCCTCGGCCTGCTCCGCGCCCGCCCGGTGGACTGCATCGTCCTGGACGTGCGCATGCCGGAGGTCGACGGGCTCGAGGTCTGCCGCCGGCTGCGCCACGCCGGCGACAGCACGCCGATCATCATCCTCACCGCCTACGACACCGTCGGCGACCGGGTCACCGGCCTCGAGGCCGGCGCCGACGACTACCTGGTCAAGCCGTTCGCCTTCGAGGAACTGCTGGCCCGGGTGCGGGCCCTGCTACGCCGGCGCCAGACCGGCGAAGGTCCGGTGCTGCGCTTCGCCGACCTCAGCCTCGACCGGGGCGCCCTGGAAGTGACCCGCGCGGGCCGCCGGATCGTGCTCACCCCGCGCGAGTTCGAGCTCTTGGAGGCGTTCATGCGCCGCCCGAGGCAGGTGCTCAGCCGTGACGAGCTGCTGGCCAGGGTCTGGGGCTACGACTTCGAGACCGACACCAACGTGGTCGACGTGTACGTGCTCTACCTGCGCCGGAAGCTGGAGGCGGAGGGGGAGCCGCGCCTCGTCCACACGGTCCGCGGCGCCGGCTACGCGCTCCGGGAGGGCTAGGGCCATGTCGCTGCGCGCGCGGACCAGCCTGGCCGCGGTGGGCGTCGTGCTGGTGGTGCTGGTGGTGCTGGTCCCGACCGTCACCGCGATCCTGCGCCACTCCCTGGGTGACGCCCTCGACCAGCGCCTGGCCGAGCAGGCCTCCTACGCCACCGGACCGGCGGCGGGCAAGCTGCTCAGGAACTACCCGGGGGTCGGCTTCGAGCAGCGCATCCCAGGCACCCTGTTCCAGGTCCTCGACACCGACGGCAGGCCGATCCCGGGCTCGACCAATCCCGAGCCGATCGCGGGTCAGGTGGCCGTCCCGGTGGCGCGCGGCCGGGCAGGCCCGACCTACATCAGCGTCGAGCTGCAAGGCATGCCGGTGCGGACCCTGACCACGCCGGTGAACGTGATCGGCTTCGGCCGGGTCGGCGCGGTCAGCGTCGGACTGGTCGACTCGACCGAGGCAACCGTCGGCCGGGTGCGGCGCCTGCTGATCGGCGCCGGGCTGCTCGCCCTGGCGCTGGCCGCCGCGCTGGCCTGGGTGGTGGGCAGGGCGACCACCCGGCCGGTGACACGGATCAGCGCGGCGGCCAGGGCGGTGGCCGACAGCGGCGACCCGTCCCGACGGGTGGCCCCCACCGGTCGCGACGAGGTCGGCGACCTGGCCCGCACCTTCAACCAGATGCTCTCCCGGCTCGAAGCGGTCCAGGCCGAGCTGGCCGGCGCGCTCGACAGCCAGCGACGCTTCATGGCCGAAGCCTCCCACCAGCTGCGCACACCGCTCACCAGCCTCCGCGGCAACCTCGACATCCTCGCCCGCAACCCCGGCATGCCAGCCGGCGAGCAGGCCGCCGCCGTCGCCGAGCTGCGGGCCGAGGCCGAACGCATGAGCCGCCTGGTCGACGGCCTGCTCCACCTGGCCAGGGGTGACGCGCAGGTGCGCGACGGCGCCACCGCCGTCGACCTGGTCGACCTGGTCGCCGTCGAGGTGGCGCGGGTGCGCAGGGTCGCGTCCAGGCACGACCTCCGCCTGGAGCTGCCCGACCGGCCGGTGCTGGTGGCCGCGCACGACGAGCTGGTCGACCGCGCCCTCGGCAACCTGATCGACAACGCCGTGGTCCACGGCGGCAGGCAGGTCGTGGTGGCGGTGGCGGTCGAAGGTGGCGGCGCGGTGGTGCGGGTCCGCGACGACGGTCGCGGCATCGCCGCCGAGGAGCTGCCACACGTGTTCGAGCGCTTCTGGCGCGGGCCCGGCGCCCGCGGCCGCACCGGGACCGGTCTCGGCCTGGCCATCGCGGCCGCGGCCGCCAGCGCCATGGACGGCGAGCTGACGGTCGACTCCCGGCCCGGGGAGACCATCTTCCAGCTCCGCATCCCCCTGTCACCGGCAGGCAACGGCCAGGCGGCGGCGCGTGGCCAGGCCGCCGCCCGGACCACGCTCTAACCGAACCCAAATCAGGTTCTTCGCCCCGTCTCAGGACCCCATCAGGGCCATCTCAGGCGCCACCAGCAGACTGTGCATCGCCCGCCCTGGCGCCGGCGGCCGCATGCGTCGGCGGGGCGGCACCGGCCAGTGGCCGACGTGGTGCGCCGGGCGCACCCGCGTCCAGAGAGGTGGGATGGCAGTGCGATCGAGACATGTCCTGCGCATGACGATCCTCACGCTGGTGATCGTCCTGGTCGCCAGCGCCTGTGGGGGTGGCGGCGGGGGCGGCACCGGCACGGGTGGTCAGGGTGGCAATCCCGTCAAGGGCGGGACCCTGCGCATCTACAACCAGGACGACGTGGACTTCCTCGACACGGCGCTCGGCTACTACACCGTCACCCTCGCCTTGCAGCGCACCTTCGCGCGCACGCTCTACTCGTGGGACATCAACAAGACCGGCGACGCCCACAGCATCCCAGTGCCCGACCTGGCCGACGGGGAGGCCAAGATCTCGGGGAACAACACCGTATTCGCCTTCAAGCTGCGCAGCGGTGTCGGCTGGGCGCCACCGGCGACCGGCGACGTGACGGCCGACGACCTCGTCTACGCCGTCGAGCGGCTGTTCGACAAGACCAACCCGTCGCCGGGCCAGTCCTACGCCCTGCTCATCAAGGGCGCGGCCGAGTTCGCCAGCGGCAAGGCCAAGTCCATCTCCGGTATCGCGGTGAACGGCGACACCATCACCTTCACGCTGAACAAGCCGGCGCCTGACTTCCTGTCGATCATGTCGCTGCCGTTCTTCGCCCCGGTCCCGCGCGCCTACGCCTCCAAGTTCAAGGTCGGCCCGGACTACGGCAAGCACATCGTCGGCTCCGGCCCGTACACGCTCAAGAGCTACACCCCCGAGAAGTCGATCGCGTTGGTCCGCAACACCAACTGGGACCCGGCCACCGACCAGCTGCGCAAGGCGTGGGTCGACGCGATCGAGATGCGCATCGGTCTCGAGCCCGAGGCCATCCAGCAGGCCATCGAGCGCGGTGACGCCGACTTCTCGCTCGACGCCCAGCCACCCAACGCCTCGCTGCAGCGCCTCTCGACCGACCCGCAGCTCAAGGCGCGCTTCGCGGTCGAGACCACCGGCTGCATCCGCTACTTCACGCTCGGGACCAACAAGGGCGCCGGCGCCATCTCTGACGTGCGTGTCCGCCAGGCGGTCAACTACGCCATCGACAAGATCGCCATCCAGCGCGTGCGCGGCGGCCCGCTCGCGGGCGACCCGGCTTCGACCATCCTCACGCCGCCGCTGCTCGGCTACCAGAAGTACGACCTCTACCCCTCGCCGAACTCCAAGGGCGACCCGGCCAAGGCCAAGCAACTCCTGGCCGAGGCCGGCTACCCGAACGGCCTCACCCTCACCTACGTCGGGCCGGACTCCGGCCAGGGCGCCCAGGTGAACGTGGCCGTGCAGGCGTCGCTGGCAAGGGCCGGCATCAAGCTGAAGATGACCACGCTGGCCGGGTCGAAGGTCTACACCGACTCCCTCGGCCTGCCGGCCAAGCGCGCCCAGCACCAGATCGGCCAGGCGGCCTGGTGCTTCGACTACCCGGGCGACGGCACGCGCTCGTTCATGGTGCCGCTGATCGACGGCCGCAGCATCCAGCCAGCCAACAACAGCAACTACTCCGAGTACAACAACCCCGCGGTGAACGCGAAGATCGACCAGGCGCTGGCCGAGGGGGACCGGGACAAGCGGGCCGCGCTCTGGGCCGAGATCGACCGCCAGGCCATGCAGGACGCGGTCTGGGCGCCGTTCCTGTACGACAAGACCCAGCTCTTCTGGTCCGCGCGCCTGCGCAACTGGAAGTTCACCAGCTGGGGGGCGAACCCGGAGCTGCCCGCGCTGTGGATCGACCAGTCGAGCTGACGCCGGCCCCGACCAGCTGAGCTGGGAGGGCAGCAGGCGGCCATAGCAGTACCCGTCCGGCGCCGGCGGGGCCGATCAGGGCCCCGCCGGCGCTCTGCCGCGCCCTCCTCGCCGATGGGCCTTGACGAGGCATCTGAGGTGTCTCTCTCGGGTCTCGGGGTAGGGACCGTTAGGCGTGAATGGCGCCCACCCGTATCCTGTGCATCTCGACGCCCGCCTGAAACGCCGACGAGGAGGGAGCCCGGCCCTGCGCCGAACGCTCCACGCCGAAGGAGGACTGCAACGTGGGCGAGGTAGTGCTCATCGCCGACGACGAGGAGGACATCATCCGCTTCGTCGAGATCAACCTGCGTCTCGAAGGCCTCGAAGTGATCACGGCCCAGGACGGCGAGGAGGCACTGCAGAAGGCGTTCAACCAGCGCCCCAGCCTCATCCTGCTGGACGCGATGATGCCCCGGATGGACGGCTACGAGGTCTGCGCCAAGCTGCGGGCCGACGAGCGGACCTTCCAGACGCCGATCATCATGCTCACGGCCAAGTCCCTCGAAGCCGATCGGGCGCTCGCCCGCGACGTCGGCGCCGACGACTGCATCATCAAGCCCTTCGACCCGACCGAGCTGGTCGACCGGGTGAAGAGCCGGCTGGCCGGTGCCACCGGCGGGACGAGTACCGACCCGTGGCCGGGCTGGGGCGGCGACGACCCATGGCCTGGCGGCGGGATGGGCAAGCCGGGAGCTGGCGGCGGGGATCCGTGGCCAGGCGGTTCGCAGGATGCTGGCTCCTGGCCGGATCGCGGGACGGGCGCGCCGGGGACGGGCGCTGGCGAGGATCCGTGGCCCGACGAGGACGAGCGCGACCCCTGGTCCAGCGGCGGCCGCTGGCCGACCCGGTAACCGCGCGGGTCAGGCCTGCTCGTCGTCCGGGGGGAGCTGCTGGGAGAGGAAGCGCTCCAGCTCGGCGGCGATCTCGTCGCCTGAGGGGATGCGCTCGTCGTCATCACCCTGCTCGACCAGCGACCTGATCTGGTCGATGAACTCGGCGATCTGGGGCCGCTCCCGCACCGCCTGCTCCACCTGCTCGAGGTGCTCCTTGCTGGCCGCGTCCAGCTCGGCGGTGTCCACCTCCACCGCGGCCAGCCGCGCCAGCGTGTGCACCAGGGCGAGCGCGGCGGGCGGGTGGCTGCCGCCGGCCACGTACGGCGGCACCCTGGCCCACAGCCCGGTGGCCGGGATGCCGGCCTGATGCAGGCGCTCCTCGAGCACGCTCTGCATCCCCGCGTTCAGCTCCACGGTCGCCCTGACGGTCTCGAGCCTGCCGGCCAGGTCCGGATCGGCCGACGTGCCGAGCACCGCCACCGGATCGGTGTGCAGGCTGGGAGCGGGGAAGGCCCCGAGCCCGAACACCTCGCGGACCGACAGGTCCCGGCAGACCTGGATCACCGCGTCGGTGAACGCATGCCAGCGCAGGTCGGGCTCTGGCCCGGTGAGCAGGACCACGTCCCGCTCTCCGGCGTTGCCCACCGACAGCTCGATCGGCGTCCAGGTCACCCGCTCGATGGTGCCGAAAGCCAGGCGCACCACCGGCCGCCTTGCCCGGTAGTCGATCAGCTCGTCGCTGTCGAACGCCGCCAGCCGGTGGGCGTTCCAGCGTGCCCGGAGGAACACCGCGCTGGTCTGGCCGGCCATGCCGGCATCGGTCCAGCCGGTCAGGTGGACCACCAGGAACGGGTCGCGCAGCTCGGGACGCTCGCTCAGTTCGACCAGAGACATACCGGCAGGGTAGCCGGTTCCAGCACGCGGCGTGAACCGCCCCCGCCGTCTGGCCCGCGCACGCCGCTGGCACCGTGCCGCATCCCCACGGTCCCGGTAGCCTTGGTTTCGTGACCAGCACCACCGGCTCCGCCCGGTCGTCCCCGCTGCGACCCTTCCGCCACCGCGGCTTCGCCGTCCTCTGGACAGGGTCGTTCGTCTCCAATATCGGAACCTGGATGGAGACGGTGGCCGTCGGCGTGTTCGTCACCCAGACCACCGGCCAGGCGGCGTGGACCGGAACGGTCGCGGCGCTCACCTACGTCCCCACCGTCCTGCTCGGCCCGATCGGTGGCGCGCTCGCCGACCGCTTCGACCGGCGACGCTTCCTGGTCGGCGTGATCGTGTTCCAGACGCTGCTGGCCGCCACCCTGGCGGTGCTGGCCGCCACCGACAGCCTGTCGCTGGCGGCCGTGGCCGCGATCGTGCTCCTGGCCGGCTGCGCGTTCGCCGTGTACATGCCGACGTTCTCGGCGATCACGCCCGACCTGGTGCCGGCCGAGGACCTGCTCGGGGCGATGAGCCTCGGCGCCGCCCAGTACAACCTGGGCCGGGTGGTGGGGCCGGCCCTGGCAGGGCTGGTCATCGCCGCCGGCGGGCTGGCATGGGCGTTCGGGGTGAACACGCTGAGCTTCGGGGCGGTGCTGGTGGCGCTGGCGCTGATCAAGATCCCGCCGCTGCGGCGTACCGAGGAGGCCAGGCCGCGGCTGCTGGTCAACATCGCCGACGGGGTCCGCGCCGCCCGCGCCGACGTCGGCATCCGCACCGCGCTGCTGCTCCTGCTGGCCACGACCTTCCTGGTCTCACCGTTCATCGGGCTGGTGCCGGCAGTGGCCATCAAGGTGTTCGACACCGGCGCCAGCGGCACCTCGGCGCTGGTCACCTCCCAGGGCGTCGGCGCGGTGCTCTCCGCCCTGGCCGCCACGCCGCTGGCGGCCCGCCTCGGCCGGCGCCGCCTGCTGGTCACCGCCCTGCTCGCGGTCGGCCCGGTCGCCGCCCTGTACGGCCTCGCGCCGCGGTTCGCCCTGGCGGTCGCCGCCATCGGCCTGCTCGGCTTCGTCTACCTGGCGGTCCTCTCGGGGACCTCGACCGTGTGCCAGTCGCGCGCTCCCCGCGCGCTCCGCGCCCGCATCGCCAGCCTGTTCATGCTGGCGGTCGGCGGCGGCCACGCGCTCGGCCTGGTCGTCCAGGGCTGGCTCGGCGACCGCGTCGGCCTCCCCCTGGTCACCGCGGTCACCGGCATGGCCCTGCTCGCCATCGTGGTGGCTGTCCGCCTGCTCCGCCCCGACTGGATGCTGGCCATGGAGGCCTCCGCCGAGGATCAGCCGCCGGTGCCGGTCGCCGGGCCACCCCCGGACGCGCCGGTGCCACCGCCCGGCCTCAACGCGACCTGAGCCGCCCGGTTCCCGACGCGTGTCCCGGTCCTGGACCGGTTAGGATGCTTCACCCGGATTCGGGGGGTTCACACCGGCTGCGACGCGGGGGGCGGCATGGATCTTGGTTCCTGGCTGGACGGTGTTTGGCGGGCGCTGCGCGGCCAGGCCGCGTCGAGCGGCCCACCGGCCACCGACGGAAGCACGAGCGCTGCGGCGCCGGAAGGGGCCGCGGGGAGCGGGACCGACGGCGAGCTCGAGGACGACCCGCGTCCAGCCAGGAACTTCCGGCCGATCATCATCGCGGTGCTGGCCGCGAGCCTGGTCATGCTGGCCCTGTTCGCCATCCAGGCGCCAGAGGACAAGCTCGCCGTGTTCGGGATGCTGGTGATGGTGGCCGCCGCCGCGACCGCCGTCGGGAGCCTGCTCGGCTTCCTGTTCGGCATCCCCCGGAGCCTGCAGGACCAGCGCGGCGCGCCAAACTCTGAGCCGGTCATCGGCGGCGACCGGCAACGCTCCTACGCGGCCAACACCAACCTCGAGCAGATCTCCGACTGGCTCACCAAGATCCTGGTCGGTGTCGGGCTGATCCAGCTCGGCCGCGCCCCTGGACCGCTCGGCCGGCTGGTGGACACGCTGGCTGAGGGTCTCGGCGGCCAGGCCGGTGACCGCCTGATGGTCGGCGCCGTGCTGGTCTTCTTCCCGATCTTCGGCTTCCTCGCCGCCTACCTGCTCACCCGCCTGCTGCTGCTGCGTGCCTTCAGCCTCGCCGACCTGGCCGCCGTGGTGACGCGGAAGGCCTCGGAGGTCGCCACCGAGACGGTCCGCGACGAGGTCGCCAGGCAGCAGCAACGGGACGCGGATGCGTTCAGCCAGATCGCCTGGCAGCTGAAGCCGCCCGCCGGCACCGACCCGCCGACGCAGGAGCAGCTCGACCGGGCGGTCCGCGCCGCCTCTCCGTCGCTGCGTAGCCAGGTCTTCACGCTCGCCAGGGACCAGCGCAACGCCAACTGGATGGCTGCCGACCGCGGCGTGATGATGCGGACCATCCCGGTCTTCCGCGCCCTGATCGCCGCCGACGCGAGCTTCCACCGCAACCACGGGCAGCTCGGCTACGCGCTCAAGGACAGCGATCCGCCCGACTACGACGGCGCGAGGGACGAGCTCGACACCGCCATCCGGCTGCGGGACCACACCGGGAAGCCGGGCTGGCTGTACTACGAGCTGAACCGGGCGGCGCTCGACATCAAGCTGGACAACCAGCGGGAAGCCGCCGGCCTCCCGTCCGATGCCGCGGCGAGGGAGCGCATCCTCGCCGACCTCCGCGCCGTGGCCACCGACGAGCAGCTCTTGCGCCAGGAGGTCGACCAGGACCCCGAGATCCAGGACTGGCTGCGCCGGAACGCGCCGGACGCCTCCGACCTGCTGGCGAGGTCCGCGACGCCGACGGGCTCGTAGTCAGCGGATGTCCATGCGGCTCAGGCGGCGGGTGGCGAACACCAGGGCGAGCAGGGTGACCACCGCGGCCATCACGATGGCGCTGACCGGGCCGAGGCGGGCCGAAACCGCCGGCCCGTCCTGGGCGGTGACCGCCGCGAGCACGCCCTCGGCGTACCCGCGCACGGCCAGCGACGAGGCCGATGGTGCCACGCTGACCAGAGCGCCCTCCCACAGCACCGTGTAGACCAGGCCGACCAGCAGCGCACGGCCGATGAACAGGGACAGCAGCAGCCCGAGGGCGCCGTAGACCAGCGCGCCCACCGTGGTGGCGGCCAGCGAGCCCACCAGCAGGCTGGACGAGCTGCCGGCGCTGCCGGCGATCACCTGGCTGGCGGCCACCAGCGGCAGCAGCACGACCAGGGCGGCGAGCACGGCGGCGAGGTACTCGGCGGCCAGGATCGCCGCCCGCGGGATCGGCTTGAGCAGCAGGTTGGTGGCGGTGCCGTCGCGCACCTCCGCGCCGAGCGCGTGGGTGGCGAACGCCAGGCTGACCACTGGCAACAGCACCGGCAGGACCAGGTTGCGGAACAGGCCGAGGCTGAAGTCGGCCGCGTCGCCTTCGCCCCGCGCAGCGAACAGCATCGCCGGCAGCAGCAGCGGGATCGCGGTGAGCAGGACGATCACCAGCAGCCGGCGGCCGGACAGGAGCTGGCCGAGAGCGTGGCGGCAGACCACCCAGGCGCGCCTCATCGCCGCCCCACCAGGTAGCGGAACACCTGCTCGAGCGACTCGTCGGTGGTGCGTACCTCGCGCAGGCTCACCCCCTGCTCCTGGGCGAGCCGCGGCAGCTCGGTGGCGAACGCTTCCACCGAGCGGGTGCGCGCCTGCATCCGGTCGCCGTCGACCTCGACCGCGACCGTGGTCGGCATGGTGATCAGCCCGGCGGCGAGCTGGCGGGCGCCGGAGGCCTCGACCACCACCGTGCGGGGCTGGTCCGCCATCAGGTCGCGGATCGCGTGGAAGTCGCCGGAGGCGGCCAGCCGGCCACCGACCAGCACCAGGATCTGCGTGGCGAGCCGCTCCACCTCGCCGAGGATGTGGCTGGACACCAGCACCGTCACCCCCGCCTGGCCGAGCGCGCGCACCAGCTCGATGAAGCGGGCCCGCTGGCCAGGGTCCATGCCGGTCATGGGCTCGTCCAGGATCAGCAGGGAGGGCTGGTGGACGATGGCGCCGGCCACCTTGGTCCGCTGCCGCTCGCCCTTGGACAGGCCGGAGAGGCGGCGTGAGGCCAGCGCCTCCATACCGACCCTGGCGATGGCCTCGTCGGCTGCTGCCGCCGGATGCTCCAGCCCCTGGAGCTCGGCGTGGAGGCGGGCGTAGGAGCGTACCGTCAGGCGCGGGTAGAGGCGGTCGCCATCGGGCACCACCCCGATGGCCCGGTAGAGCATGGGGTCGCCGATCAGCGGCCGGCCGAACAGCAGCACCTCGCCCTGGGACGGCTGCAGCAGGCCGGTGATCGCCTTGAGGGTGGTGGTCTTGCCCGCCCCGTTCGGGCCGAGCAGGCCGGTGATGCCCGGGTACAGCTCGAAGGAGAGGTCGGCGACCGCGACCACGTCCCCGTACCACTTGGAGACGTGCCTGAGCTCGACGACCGGGCTCGACGCCGTCTGGTTCACGGCTGCAGCCTCGCGATCCGCCAGGCCAGCAGTCCCATCGCCGCCACCGTGAGCACGACCAGCGCGGCCAGGTAGGCGGAGCCGCTGAAGCCCGCCTGCTGGGCCAGGCTGCCGTCGTCGAAGGGCTCGCCGAAGACCCACTCCACGAACCGGCCGGCCAGGCCCTGCAGCGAGACGAAGGTCAGCCACCGCCTGAGCGGGAGGGTGGGCGGAGCGGTGAAGAACAGGATGTTGGCCAGCGCGCTGGAGGCCACGAAGGAGCCGATCAGGCCGGCCGTGGCCAGGCTGCGGCGCTCGGCCAGGCTGGCGACGGCCAGGGAGACGGCGGCGTAGAAGATCGTCAGGACGGTGCCGGCGAACAGGATGCGGCCCAGGTCGCCAAGGTGCTCCCGCAGGTAGGTGGCGGCGCTGGGCGCGGTCAGGGCGTTGCCGAGGTACAGGATCACCAGCGGCAGCAGCGCGACCAGCCCCATCAGCAGGAGCAGCGCACCGAGCTTGGCGGCCAGGTAGTCGGGCCGGGTCACCGGCCGGGTGAACACCAGGGCGAGCACGTGCTGACGGCGGTCCGGGCAGAGCAGCTCGGGTGCTGCCGTGGCCGCGAACAGCAGCAGGACCACCGCCACGATCGAGAAGTAGTCGGCGTACCCGAGGAACTCGCCGGCCGCGTCGCCGACCAGCAGGCGGATGCCGATGAACGCCAGCACCGGTCCGAACGCCGCCACGATCAGGCCGAACGGCACCACCTTGGTCTTCCAGTTGCGCTTCAGCCCGAGGGCGCGGCGGACGCCGGCCACCAGGATGGCGGTGATGCGGCGCGAGCGGCCCTCCCTGGGGCCGTCGTAGTGCCGGTAGCCCCGGTCGTAGATGGCGCCGGCCGGCAGCTCGCTCACGACGCCCTCCCCGCGGGTGTTGGCGCCGGCGCCGGGGGCGGCTGCTCGGCAGCCGCCGTGGCCTGCAGGCGCAGGAAGGTCTCCTCGAGGCTGGGCGCCTTCGGCACCAGCCGGCGCAGGGGCCAGCCCTTGCCGGCGGCCAGGTCGCGGATCAGGTCGGCGGCGTCATCCCGGCCCTGCACGTGCAGCTCGTCCCCGGCCTGCCTGACCTCCAGGCCGGCGCCGGCCAGCGCGTCCCGGACGGCATGGCCGTTGTCGCCGAGCTGCACGCCGAAGCCGGGCGAGGCGGTGCCCGCCGCCTCCACGATCGAGCCCTGCAGGAGCACCTGGCCGGCGTGGACCATGATGACGTGGTCGCAGACCCGCTCGACGTCGCCGAGCAGGTGGGTGGAGACCAGTACGTCAACGCTCAGCTCGGCTCGGATGCGCTTGATCAGCTCCAGCATGTCCTCGCGGCCCTGCGGGTCCATGCCGTCGGTGGGCTCGTCGAGCAGCAGCATGCTCGGGTCGTGGACCAGGGCGGCGGCCAGCTTGACGCGCTGCTGCATGCCGGTGGAGAAGCCGCCGACGGCACGATAGCGCTCCTCCTCCAGGCCGACCTGGTAGCAGATCTCGCTGGCGCGCTCGCGGGCCTGCCGTGGCGGTAGGCCGCCGAGCTGGGCCATGAACGCCACGAAGTCGGCGGCGGTCACGTCACCCGGCAGGCACGGGCCCTCGGGGAGGTAGCCGACCGCCTGGCGCACGGCCAGCGGGTCGGCCGCCACGTCGTGGCCGAGCACGCTGGCCGACCCCTCGTCCGGCCTGAGCAGGCCGAGCAGGAGCTTGATGAGGGTGGACTTGCCGGCTCCGTTGGAGCCCACCAGGCCGGTGCAGCCGGACTGGACCGCCACGTCGACGCCTCGCAGGGCCAGCACCGAGCCGTAGCGCTTGCTGAGGCTGCGGGCCTCCGCGACGGGCACCTGCGACAGACCTCCACGGTCGGGAGCGGGCACGGACGGCCGCCACCTTCCCAGCCCCCTGGAAGAAGGTCAAGCAGCCTCCTACCACGGTATCCGAATCGGTATTGACTGGTGGGCTCCTGTGGAAGGTTTTCCTCGGGAGGTCCTAAGCTGTGCGCCGTTCTTTCCGATCGAGTCGTTCGAGAACCCCTCACCGGCACCGCTCACGGATGGAGGTCGACCGCTTGCGCCGTCTTGCGCCCTTGCTCGCCCTTGCCCTGCTCGCCGGCGGCCTCGCCATGGCCGTCCCGGCGACCCGCGCCGACGCCGCCTGCGCCGCCACCAACGCCCGCGCGATCTCGGGAAGCGTCCGCGGGTCCGACGGCCGCGCGGCCAACGTGTTCATCGGCCTCGACGTGCACGACAGCGCCGGCCGTCACATCCAGCTGAACGGCTGCCCAGGCGGCCGGGGCTACACCACCCACGTGCACATCAACCGCGGCCTGCCACCGACGGGCGGATCCGGCCAGGTCAGCTGGCAGGTCCGCCTGCCCGCCAACGCCGCGTCGGCGTGGATCGAGACCTACCCCAAGAACTCCACCGGCACGACCGACACCCGCTACTACGGCGGCTCGATGCGCCGCAAGGTGCACATCGCTCCCGGGATCAACCTGCGCCTGCCAGTCGTCTGCGGCCAGTCCGGCGGCCTCACCGGCGGCGTGCACGGCTACGTCACCCTGCACGGTCAGCGCATCAAGCCCAGCCGCGCGATCGCCTGGTCGACCTACCCGGACACCGACCCGCGGACGAAGATCCTCGGCTTCGCCATCGGCAGCGGCGCCGACAACGGCTTCTACAGCGTCTACAAGCTCGCCCGCAACCAGCGCTACGACGTCCGCGTGACCGTGACCAGCCCCACCAGCGGCCGCACCGCCACCAAGCGCGTCACCGGCGTCCTGGTCAAGGGCACCTGCCAGAACACCCCGCTGAACTTCAAGTTCTGATTGATTCGGGGGGGAGCCCGAGACAGCTCCCCCCCGAACCCCCCATCGGGCACTTTGCCGGGATCCCGTGGGGCCGGCACCGCCGGGAGCGGATCGTCCCGGCAGCCGCCGTCGCCCTGCCTGCGGGGCAGTCGTAGTTCCTACCGAACACGAAGCCCGCACCACGGTCCTCAGCCGCCCGCCACGATGGGGCACCGTCCGCGCCCCAGTTCAACGAGCCGTACCGTCCGCCAAAGCCTTCACAGTCACCCTGCCTGCGGGGCAGTAGTAGCCTGACGGCATGTGCGATCGCGGTCAGGAGGGTTCGTGCCCGGCCCGGTGACCGTCGTCTGGGACGAGGAGCTGGGCGCCTACGACTTCGGCCCTGAGCATCCCCTGCGGCCGGAGCGGGTGCGGCTCACCATCGCCTTGGCGCGCGCCACCGGGCTCCTCGACCGCGCCCGGCTGATCGAACCGGCGCGGCTGTCAGGCACCGACCTCGCCCGCGTCCACACCCTCGACTACCTCGCCACCGTCAAGGCGTGCGGCGAGGACGGGCACGCCGCGCCCGGCTGCGGGCTGGGGCCGGGCGACACCCCGTCGTTCGTCGGCATCCACGACGCCTCGGTCCGGGTCTGCGGCGCCACCGTCGCCGCCGCCGACGCGATCCTGCACGGCCAGGCGCAGCACGCCTTCTCGCCCGCCGGCGGCCTGCACCACGCCATGGCCGACCGCGCCTCCGGCTTCTGCGTCTACAACGACCCTGCCGTCGCCATTGCCTGGCTGCTCGACCAGGGCATGCGCCGGATCGCCTACGTGGACGTCGACGTCCACCACGGCGACGGGGTGGAGGCGATCTTCGCCGCCGACCCGCGCGTGCTCACCATCTCCCTGCACGAGTCCGGCCGCTACCTGTTCCCCGGCACCGGCTTCCCCGACGAGATCGGCGAAGGCGACGCCAAGGGCACGATCGCCAACCTCCCCCTCCCCCCATACACCACCGACGACCTCTACCTGGCCACCTTCGACGCGCTGGTGCCGGCGCTGGTGCGCGCGTTCGAGCCCGAGATCCTGGTGTCCCAGCTCGGCTGCGACACCCACTACACCGACCCGCTCGCCCACCTCGCCCTCACCACCGGGGCCTACCGGCAGCTCGCCGTCCGCCTTCACGACCTCGCCCACACCGTCACCCAGGGCCGCTGGCTGGCCACTGGCGGGGGCGGCTACCAGTGGGCGTCGGTCGTCCCCCGCGCCTGGTGCGGCTACCTCGCCGAGATGGTCGGCGCCGACCTGCCCGACCAGCTCCCCGAGGCCTACCGCGACGAGGCCGCCAGCCGCTTCGGCGCCGACCTCGACCCCGAGATGGCCGACGACGTGGTCGCCCTCGCCACCGACCACCGCGGCCGCGTCGAGGGCCAGGTCGCCGCCGCCCTCGACACCCTGCGCCACAACCTCTTCCCGTTGCATGGCCTCCGGGCCTGACCCGGACCGCGGGTCAGGAGGCAACGGCGAAGCAGCATCCGTGGGGTTACGACAGCGCGGCCGACTCGGCAGCTGAGTTGTTGACCAGATCTGGAGAGGCGTCCAGGACCTGATCGGCCGCGTCGGTGCCACGAGCGAACCTGACCTCAAAGGTGTCGGTCGGAAGGTCGACCGGGAGTCCGTCGCCATGTCGCCATATCTGGCTGACCTGTAGAGCCGACCCGAGCCAATGTAGCGGCATACGGGCAAGCCAGTCGCGAGCCGCCCGACCGAGCGCGACACCACCACGCCAAACTCGATGGCTTGCCGCGACCCAGCCGGCTGGCAGAGGCCGGTCGCGGCGCGTACCCCAGCGGGTGTCGCCCAGTGTGCACAGGGCCCAGATGCGAGCTGGGATGAGCAACCCGGCGTAGATCACCCCGTAGAGCAGTGAGAATCCCAGCTTCCGTGTCTGCCAGACACCAAGGAGCCAATGAGTCAAGACCATGCCAACGAAAACGGCGGCGTCACGCGGCAAGGTGCCGCTCTGCCCGACAGTGTCGAGCGCAGTAAGAACCAACGCGGCCGGGAGCATCAGCGGCAGCAGGAGCCGAGCCGCAACGTCCAATGCCAGGTAGGGCGGACGTCGCATGAGCAGCGGGATGATCCACCAGAGTTCCCGGTAGAAGCTCCGGTTCCAACGGAGCTGTTGACGGACATAGCGCACGATAGTGTCGGGAACGGATGTCGTGGCCTTGGCCCAGGGCTGGTAGAGCGATCGGTATCTCTTGGCCAGGATGCGCGTAGTCAAGTGAAGATCCTCGCCCCAGGTGCATGGGACCCCGGCGAACGTCTGGGCAAGATATCGGGGCCAAACCTCGCGCATCGCGCTGCGCCGGTACATGGCGAACGACCCAGAGCAGCAGAGCACCGAGTCGAAGTAGCTCTGAGCGGCCCGCTCGTGCGCGAACAGGATCTCGTAACGGCTGTCCACCAGGGCCGTCAGCCAGTTCGTGCCTCTGTTCGAGGCGCGCACGTCGCCTGTTGCCATGCCCACCTTGGGATCGCTGAACGAGGCTGCGAGGATCGCGATCCCGTCCTCCGATACGACGGTGTCGCTGTCAATGCTGACGACCAACTCGCCATCGCTGCGGTACACGGCCTCGTCCTGAGCGAGGCGCTTGCCGAGGTTGCGAGGCAGCATGAGGACTTGCCACCCAGGCCGTATCCGATACCGGTCATAGACGGGGAGCAGCGCCGCTCTGTTTGACGATCCGTCATCGACGATCCACACGCGCAGTTCACCGTCGTACCGCTGGCCTGCCAACGACTCCAAGCATCGCTCGAACGACTCGGGTGGTTCGTTGAAACACGTAACCACAACGTCAATGCTTGGGTGGTACTCCGATCTGCCTCTCACATCCCATCTGTCTGCGTCGTACCGATGCCTGAGGGCGAAGCGCCGTTGCAGGATCGTCGCAGCCGTGGACAGGAGGACGTACATGGCGGCCGTGACGAGGAGACCGATACCAGGCCCAGCAGCGACCTTCAGCATCAGAACGCCGCCTACCGCCCCCATGTGCTGCCTCTCTTTGAGATCTCGAGATGGCACACGGTGTGGGGCTGTCGGATGGTCAGGGTGCCGCGTTGCACAGCGCCGGTAGCGGGCTCGGTCACGGATATGGGTCTCCTGTGGAGCAGACAGTTCGATGGGACGACGGCAGGCATGACGTCCTCACCGACCGGCTGAGAACCTAACCCGGGCATCGACCATGAACCCACGGCAGACGCGGTCATCCAAACAGAGACGCTCTGCGCGGATCGGCGTCGTGTCCGTTCGGTGCTCCCCCCGAGTGCGGACCGTCTGCCCCGAGCAGGGAGCCTTGCATTAGGCAACGGGCCTGGGAGTCGTGGTCCTGAACAAAGGCCTGTCATCTTGCTGACATTGTCGGCGTCTTCGTCGGTGATCGCCGCAGGTCCAGTGCCGGTTCTCCTCGAGCGCTGTCAACTCGAGTCGCCAGGCTACGCGGACAGTCCTTTGCCTGCTTGAGTGGGTTGACACCCTTGGCTATGGTGGCGATTTGTAACAGCTTCATCCAGATTTACCTGTTCGTTGGTTCAGCCAGGACCCTGCCCTGATTTGAAATCGCG
>DATLQA010000186.1:0-36119 GCA_035535495.1 Actinomycetota bacterium
GCGCGGCGCGTTCCTGTTCAGCCTCAACGACTATGCGGTGGTCTGCGAGCGCCCTTTGTAGCGGTCGAGCCGACCTTCCTGGTCGGGCTCATTCGCGACTGTCGAGTCGATCGTCCGGTCAGATCGCTAAGGACTGGCGCCGACCAGCCGACTTAGCCTGTGACGCTGCCACGATGCAGGAGCCCTTGATGATCGGTGCCCTACCACGACGCCACCGGCTGGCTGTCGCCTCGTTGCGGGGACTGGCGGTGGCCGCCCTGGTGGCGTGCGCTGTCGTGCTGGCCTGGCCCGGCGACCGGGGGAGCGAACTCGGCGCCTGGCTGGCGAGCGGTGTGGCGGCGACCGCCACCGTGCTCTGCCTGACCAGGGCGGTGCTGGACCGCCAGGAGCGGGCCGCCTGGTTGTGCATGGGTGCGGGCCTGGCCTGCTACGAGGCCGGCAACGTGGTGTACCTGGCCTGGATCATCCACCTCGACCCGCAGCCGTTCCCTTCCGTCGTCGATGCCCTGTTTCTAGCCTTCTACCCGTTTGCCTACGCGACGCTGGTGCTGCTGGTGCGGCGCCGCGTGTCGCAGTTCCATCGCAGCCTCTGGCTGGACGGCGTGATCGGCGGGCTCGGCGCGGCCGCGATCGGTGCCGCGCTGGCGTTCCAGACGATCGTCGACGCGACCGGCGGCGCGCCCGCGTCCGCGGTCGCCACCAACCTCGCCTACCCGCTCGCCGACCTCCTGCTCCTCGTCCTGGTGGTCGGGGTGGTCGCGCTGATGGGCTGGCGGCCGGGTCGGGCCTGGTTGCTGCTCGCCACCGGGTTCGTGCTGTTCGCCCTGGCCGACACCTTGTACCTGTTCCGGGTGGCCAGCGGCACCTACCTTCCCGGCACCTGGCTGGAGGTGGTCTGGCCGGCCGCGATCCTGATCATCGGCCTGGCCGCCTGGTCGTCCCCGCGGGCCGGGCACCCGGTGCGCATGGAGGGCTGGACCGTCCTGGTGGTCCCCTCCCTGTTCGCGGTCAGCTCGCTCGGGGTCCTGCTGCTCGACCACTTCACCGGGATCTCCACGCTGGCGGCGGCGCTGGCCACCGGATGCCTGCTGGCCTGCGTCGTCCGGACGGTGGCGGCCTTCCTCGAGGTCCGCTCCCTGTCCGACTCGCGCCGCCAGGCGCACACCGACGACCTCACCGGCCTCGGTAACCGGCGGCTGCTCCACTCCGAGATGAACGCCGCCCTCAAGCCGGGCGGCAAGCCGCAGAAGCTGGCCCTGCTCGTGGTCGACCTGGACCGGTTCAAGGAGATCAACGACGCCTTCGGGCACGAGATCGGCGACCGGCTCCTGCGGCTGGTCGGCCCCCGGCTGGAACGGGCGCTCATCCCGGTGGACGTGCTCGTCCGCCTCGGTGCCGACGAGTTCGCCGTGCTGGTCAGGGAGGCGGACGTCCACCGGGCCGCCGAAGTGGCGACGCGCCTGCTCTCCGTCCTCGATACCCCGTTCACCCTGGAGGGGGTCGCCCTCCATATCGACGCGAGCATCGGCATCGCGGTCTACCCCGACCACGCCGCCGACGGCGCCGAGCTGCTCCAGCGCGCCGACATCGCCATGTACCAGGCGAAGGAGGCCCGCACCGGCTGGCACCTCTACGACGCCGAGCCGACCGAGTACGGCCGCGGCCGCCTGCAGCTGATCGAGGACCTCCGCGCCGCGCTCACCACCGACCAGCTCGTCCTGCACTACCAGCCGAAGGTCGACGCGGCCAGCCGGCAGGTGGTCGGGGTCGAGGCGCTGGTCCGCTGGCAGCACCCGACCCAGGGGCTGCTGTACCCGGACACCTTCCTACCGGTGGCCGAGCAGACCAGGCTGATGCGCTCGCTCGCCTCGGCGGTCCTGCAGATGGCGCTGGAGCAGGCGGCGGCCTGGCGCAACGCCGGCCGCCACCTTGCGGTCGCGGTCAACCTGTCGGTCGCGAACCTGCTCGACGCTCACCTGCCCCTCGAGGTCGCCAGGCTCCTGACCTCGTTCCACCTGCCGCCGACCGCGCTCGAGCTGGAGATCACCGAGAGCACGCTGATGATCGACCCGGTGCGGAGCAAGGAAGTGCTCGAGGCCCTGCGCGGCCTCGGCGTCCGCCTGGCCGTCGACGACTACGGCACCGGCTACTCCTCCCTCGCCTACCTGCGGGAGCTGGCCGTGGACGAGCTCAAGCTGGACAAGTCGTTCGTGATCCCGATGCTCGAGAACCCGGATGCCGCGGCGATCGTGCGGTCGACGGTCGACCTCGCCCACGCGCTCGGCCTGCGCATGGTCGCGGAGGGCGTGGAGTCCGAGGAGCACCTCCTGGAGCTGGCGAGGCTCGGTTGTGACGTGGCGCAGGGATACCACATCAGCCGGCCCGTCCCTGCCGCGCAACTCGACGAGTGGCTGCGGGTGGCGCCGGCGCCGTCCTCCTCGGCGACCCACCCGACCTGGTAGCCTTTCGCCGAGGAAGCCCCCGGTCCGTGGTGCCCCGAGTCCGGGCCGGCCTGTGGCGCCGGCCCCGCGGGCCCCGAGCCGGGAGCGGCGGCCGCTGCGCGAGCTCGACGCCCGCGCGCTGAGGAAGGGGAGGGAGCGTGCCGCTCTACGAGTACCGCTGCGCCGGCTGCGGGCACGAGTTCGAGGCGCTGGTGGGCGTGCGTGACGCCGACCGGGCCGACTGCCCCGCCTGCGGGAGCGCGCCGGTGCGCCGGCTCTTCAGCGTGATCGCGGCGGTGCGGCCGGACGCCAGCCCGGTCCGCGGCGGTGACGGCGCCTCCGCCGGCGGTGGCTGCTGCGGCGGCGCCTGCGGGCACTGCTGATGGCCGGTGAGCTGGAGCGGCTCGCCGCCGAGGCGGCCACCTGCACCCGCTGTCGCCTGCACGAGACCCGCACTCAGGTGGTCTTCGGGGAGGGCAGCCCGGACGCCGACCTGATGTTCGTGGGCGAGGCTCCCGGCTACCACGAGGACAAGCAGGGCCGGCCGTTCGTCGGCCCCTCCGGCCAGCTCCTCAACCGCCTGCTCGCCGGCATCGGACTGCGCCGCGAGGACGTCTACATCTGCAACGTCCTGAAGAGCCGGCCGCCGCGCAACCGCGACCCCCAGCCCGACGAGATCGCCGCCTGCCGCTACTGGCTGGACGCCCAGGTCCGCCTGGTCGACCCCAAGGTGGTGGTCACCCTCGGCAATTTCGCGGCGAAGACGTTGCTGGACACCACCACCGGCATCACCCGCCTGCGCGGCCGCGCCTACCCCTTCCAGGGCCGGTTGCTGCTGCCGACCTTCCACCCGGCGGCCGCCCTGCACGCCGGCAACCGCGGCTTCGGGCCCAACCCGCAGGAGGGGATGGAGGAGGACTTCCGCCTGCTGGCCAAGCTGCTCGCCGAGCAGCATCCGGCCGGCGCGGAGCCCGCCCCGGCCCCCTCGGCGGCCGAGCCCGCCCAGGCGCACCCGCCGACCGGGCCGCCCGGTGCCGGGCGCGAGGTCCCAGCCGGCGAGCCGCCAGGCTCCGAGCAACTCGGCCTCTTCTAGACCATGGGCGAGCACCAGCTGCGCCTGCTGGCGGCCGACGAGGCCACCACCAAGGCCGTCGGGGCGGCCCTGGCCCGCATCCTGATCCCAGGTGACCTGATCGGGCTGACCGGCGACCTCGGTGCGGGCAAGACCCGCCTGGTCCAGGGAGCGCTGGCGGCCCTCGGCGTGCGCGAGCCGGTCATCTCACCGACCTTCATGCTGGTCCGCGAGTACGAAGGCGACCACGACCTGCTCGTTCACCACGTCGACGCCTACCGTCTCGCCGACGCCGCCGAGCTGGAGGACCTCGGTGTCGAGGAGATCTTCGAGCCCGACGCGGTGATGTTCGTCGAGTGGGCCGACCGGGTGCTCGCCTCCCTGCCGGAGAGCTGGCTCGAGCTGGTCCTCCACACCCGCTCCGACGACGTGCGCGAGGTCGTCGCCCGCCCCCACGGCCCCGTCTGGCAGGCGCGCCACGAGCAGCTCGAGGCCGCGCTCGGCCCGTTCACCGGCGTCCCTTCCGGCCCCGACCCGTTCGCCGACGCCGGCTGACCGGCGCGCCAGACCTCAGGCGGCCGGGCCGCCGAGGAGGCGGGCACGCAGGCGCTCGTCGGTGGCGGCGTCCACCGCGGTCCAGGCCATCGCGACCGCGCCGTCGACCAACGCCTGCTCGGCCGCCTCGCTGATGCAGTGGGCGGTGAACTCGGGCTGGTGATTGACCGCCGGGAGCGAGTCGATGCTGATCGACGGGTGGATCGCGGGGAGCGCCAGGGAGACGTTGCCCATGTCGGTCGAGATCGGCACGCGCGGGCCGCCCTGGTCGTCGAGCAGGTGGCGGCCGAGGGCCTCAGCGTTGCGGCGGTAGGCGGCGAGCAGGTCGGGATCGTGGTGCATCTCGGCGTAGGGTCGCTGCTCCGCCGTCACCTCCAGGCGGGCCCCGGTGGCCAGCGCGCCCGCCTCGAAGCAGCGCAGCACCTTGGCGCGGACCGTGGCCAGCTCCTCCAGGGTCGCGGCTCTGACCATGTAGCGGGCGCTGGTCCGTGCGGGCACGACGTTGGCGACGTCGCCGCCCTTGGTGACGATCCCGTGCACCCGGTCGCTCGGCCGCAGGTGCTGGCGGAGCAGGCCGATCGCCGCCTGCGCCACCACCAGGGCGTCGGCCGCGTTGACCCCCAGCTCCGGGTAGGCCGCGGCATGGGCCTCCTTGCCGGTGTAGTGCACGTCGAACTGGGTGCAGGCGATCACCGGCGTGTCGGCCAGGTCGAACGGGGTCGGGTGGACCATCATGGCGGCGTGGGCGGAGGCGAACGCGCCCCGCTCGAGCAGGAGCGCCTTGCCGCCGCCGGTCTCCTCCGCCGGCGTCCCCAGCACGGTCACCTCGATGCCGAGGTCGTCGGCGACCTCCGCCAGTGCCAGGCCGGCCCCGACGGCCATGGCCGCGACCAGGTTGTGGCCGCAGGCGTGCCCCACCTCGGGCAGGGCGTCGTACTCGGCGCAGAGCACCAGCCGCAGCGGTCCCGACCCGGCCCTGGCGGCGAACGCGGTGGGCAGCTCGTAGACGCCCGCCTCGACCTCCCAGCCGGCGCCGGCCAGCGCCTCGCACAGCCAGGCACAGGCCTGCTCCTCCTGGAAGGCCAGCTCCGGCGTGCCGTGGATACGACGGCTGAGCGCCACCAGGTCGCCGCGGGCGGCGACGACCCGCTGCCTGGCCCGTTCCTTCAGCGCAACCGTCATGCGCCGGATCATAGGTGAAGCAGGCCGTAACGATCCCGTACCGCCGCCGCTACGACGCCACCCGCACCGTCGACGCGGGACCACCAACCGGGGCTGAGTCCTTTCGGGTCACACGCTCCGCCCCTCCCAGGGATCGCGTCCGTCCTGGGGACCGCGGAGTCGCAGAGGTGAGGCCGGTGCTCGGGCGGACCGCCGCGGTTCGCGGTCCACACACGCAGCCGCCGGGCCCCGTCGATGGTAGTGGCAGTCGCTGCCACCTGGTACCAGTTTTCGCCGTCGGCGGTTCGTTCACAATTCTTAACTACTCTCTTGACAGAATGTCAAGTATAAGTTCCTATTTGTCGAGACATCGCATGACAGGAATGGAGATGCACGTGAACGAGCGCCAGCGAACCATCCTGCAGGACGTGGCCGAGGGCCGTCTGAGCCCCGAGGACGCGGCCCAGCTGCTCGACGAGGCTGAGGAGGTCAGGGACGACGAGCACCCGGACGGCCCCTCCGAGCAGGGCCCCTCCGCTGGTACCGCCGGTATCCAGCGCGTCCGGCTGGTGCAGACGTTCCGCGCCGCGCGCGTGGTCGGTGACCCGGACGTGGCCGAGGCGGTGGTCGAAGGCCCCCACGTGGCCGAGCGGGAGGGCGACGTCCTGGTCGTCCACGGCGACGACGTGCCCGGCGCCCACGGCTTCGCCTTCTCGCGAGGCGACCGCCCCTGGTATCCCTCGCGGCCGGAGCGGTCCGGGCGCGATCCTCGTGGTGCCGGGGAGGACTTCCACCGGTGGCCCGGCTCGTGGGGCAGCCCTCCCGGCTGGGCGGGCCGCTGGGGCCTGTTCGACGCCTTCCGCCGCCGCGGCGAGGAGCTGACCGTGCGGATGCGGCCCGACCTCACCCTGGACGCTGGCATCACCGCCGGCTCGCTCAAGGTCGCCGGGATGACCGGACCGCTGCGGGTCGCCGTCGCCGGCGGCTCGGCCAGCCTCGACCGCTTCCACGGACCGCTCGACCTCTCCGTGGAGGCGGGCAGCCTCAAGGGCAGCGGCCTGCTCGCCGCCGGCTCCTCGCGGATCCGCTGCCAGGCCGGCTCGGTCAAGATCAACCTGGAGCGCGGCTCGAGCGTGAGGGTCCGTGCCAGGACGGAGCTCGGCAAGGTGCTCCTACCCGGCGACGCCAACTGGATCGGCGGGAGCGACGCGGCCCGCGAGGTGACCGTCGGTGACGGCGAGGCCCTGCTCGAGATCGAGACCAACATGGGCAGCGTGGTGGTGAGCGCCGACCGATGAACGGTGCCCACCGCCCGCCGAGCAACTGCCCGGTCTGCGGGCATTCCCTGGCCCTGACCCGGCTCGGCTGTGAGTCCTGCGGCACGGAGATCTCCGGCGCGTTCCGCGCCTGCGAGTTCTGCGCCCTCTCCGACGAGGAGCGCGAGCTGCTCCGGGTCTTCCTCAGCTCACGCGGCAACACCAAGGACCTGGCACGCCACCTCAAGGTCAGCTACCCGACCGCGCGGATGCGCTTCGACGCCCTGCTCGGCAGGCTCGGACTCGACCGTGACAGCTCGGCGCCATCACGCGAAGAGGTACTGCGCCAGCTCGCCAGCGGCGAGATCGACGTCGACGAAGCCGCCCGCCGCCTTGGAACCTGAGCCCGCGGCGACGCCACAGCCGACCTGCGGGATCCCGGCGAAGGACCCGACGACTGCCCCGCAAGCAGGGCGACGGCGGCGCCAGGACGACTTGCTCCGTGCCGTGCCAGCCCTACTGGATCCCGCCGAAGGGCCCCATGGGGGGGTTCGGCGGGAGCTGTTCTCGGGCTCCCCCGAATTGGTCAAGCCACTTCGCAGCGGTTGCGGCCGGTGCGCTTGGCGCGCTGTAGCGCGTCGGCGGCGCGGGTGAGCAGGCCGTCCCAGGTGTCGGCGGGGCGGTAGGCGGCCACCCCGAAGGACGCCGAGAGGGCCGGGCCGGCGGCGCCGGCCTGCAGGACCATGCCGAGGGCCACGGTGCGCTCCCGCACCCGCTCGG
Source organism: Actinomycetota bacterium (assembly GCA_035535495.1). Classification (GTDB taxonomy): domain Bacteria; phylum Actinomycetota; class CALGFH01; order CALGFH01; family CALGFH01; genus DASUZB01. The sequence continues at coordinate 7,266 of DATLQA010000186.1, forward strand.
CCACGTGCCACGCCTCGTCCAGCTTGGTCCCGGCGAGCAGCAGCAGGAACGCCTCGCCCTCGAACCGGGCGATGGCGTCGTCGGCCCGGCAGGACTCGTGCAGCAGGCCGGCGAACGCCTGCAAGACGTGGTCGCCGACGGCATAGCCCCAGGTGTCGTTGACCGCGGCGAAGCCGTCCAGGTCGGTGAGGACGATCGAGAGCGGCCCGCCACCGGCCTGGGCGAGGCCGGTCACCAGCCGCAGGCGCTCCTCGGCGGCGCGCCGGTTGGCCAGCCCGGTGAGGGAGTCGCTGAGCACCGCCGTGCGCAGCCGCGGGTCGCCGAGGCGGAGTTCGTCGTGCAGGCTCTTGGTCCGCAGCGCCAGTCCCAGCCGGGTGACCAGGTCGATGCCGCCGGCGAGCGGCTGGCCCTGGCCGGCGCGGCGCTTGCCCGGCAGGAACAGCACCGGGATGGTCACCGTGTCGGGGTCGCGCTGGAGGGTGGCGTAGACCTCGTAGCCGGAGCGGTCGGGCAGCATCGGGTCGAGCAGGATGATCTCGGGGTCGGCGTCACGCGCCGCCTCGACGCCGCGGTCGGCCGACGCCGCCTCGAGCACGTCGTGGCCCTCGGCGCGCAGGTCCGCCACCACGTCCGCGCGCAGTTGCTCGTCCGCCTGGACGATGAGGACCCGTGCCATGCCAGCTTCATCGGTCGGCGGGCGCCAGGCTTGAGCGAGCGCAGGCGCCCCGGTGCCCGCAAGTGCCACAATAGGCGCGCCGGTTACCAGCTTCCGGAGGCTCCCGCGTGTTCGTGCTCGGCGTCGACACCGCCACGGCGGTCACCAGCGTGGCCGTCGGCAACGAGGTGGGCAACCGCGCCTCGGTGGGAATCCGCCACGAGCGCGCCCACGCCGAGCTGCTCGCGCCCTCGGTGCGCTGGGTCCTCGACCACGCCGGGATGGAGCCGAGCTCGCTCGCCGGCATCGCCGTCGGCACCGGCCCGGGCCTGTTCACCGGCTTGCGCGTCGGCGTGGCCAGCGCCAAGGCGCTCGCGCAGGCCTGGAAGCTGCCGATGGTCGCCGTGCCCAGCCTCGACCTGGTGGCCTTCGCCCACCGGCACGCGGCCAGGACCATCTGCGCCACCATCGACGCCCGCCGCGGCGAGCTGTTCGCCGCCCTGTACCGCCACGCACCCCTCGGCATCCAGCGCACCACCCGCTACGCGGTGATGCGCCCCGACCGGCTCGCCGCCGAGCTCGAGGCGCGGCGCGAGGACGTCCTGCTCTGCGGCGAGGCCGTGGTCCTCCACGGCTCCCTGTTCGAACGCTTCTGCCAGGAGGCGGGCGGCTCGGCCCAGGCCACGCCGTCGGCCGAGTCCCTGGTCGAGCTGGCGCTGCCCCGCTTCCACCGGGAGCAGACCAGCCGCCCGCTCGACGTCACCCCGATGTACCTGCGCCGGCCCGATGTCGACCCCACCGTCGAGCAGCGCCTGGCCGCCAGCCGGTCTGGCCGCCCCGGCGGAGGCGCCGTGGCGGCGGGAGCCTGATCGTGGCGACCCTGTACCCGCCCCGCCGTGGGCTCGAGGGACCCCGTTCGCCGCTCGCCATCGAACTGGTGCCGATGCGGCGGCGCCACGTCGGGCAGGTCCTCGACATCGAGCGGCGGGTCTACCCGCGGCCCTGGACGATGACGCTGTTCCTGTCGGAGATCGTGCAGCGGTCGACCCGCTTCTACATCGTGGCGCGGGCCCACCGCCGGGTGGTCGGCTACGCCGGCCTGATGGTGTTCGGCGACGAGGCGCACGTGACCAACATCGCGGTCGACCCCGACCACCATCGCAGGAAGGTGGCGGCCCGCCTGCTGTTCGCCCTGGTCACCGAGGCGCGGCGGCGCGGCGCGAGCGCCTGCACCCTCGAGGTCCGGGTCACCAACCACGCCGCCCAGGCCCTGTACCACCAGTTCGGCTTCGCCCCGGTGGGGATCCGCAAGAACTACTACGCCGAGACCGGCGAGGACGCCCTGATCATGTGGGCCGAGGGCCTGCAGACCGCGGCCTATGCCGCGCGCCTGGCGGACCTGGCCCGGCGCATCCCCGAGCCGAGGGAGGTCGGCTGACCGTGCTGGTGCTCGGCATCGAGACCTCCTGCGACGAGACCGGCGTCGCCATGGTGGAGGACGGCCGCAGGGTCCGCTCCAACGTCATCGCCGACCAGCAGACGCTCCACGCCCGCTATGGCGGGGTGGTGCCCGAGGTCGCCTCCCGCGCCCACGTCGACCTGCTCCACCCGGCCGTCGAGCAGGCCCTGGCGCTGGGCGGGGCGCGGCTCGAGGACGTCGACGCCTTCGCCGTCACGATCGGTCCGGGGCTGGCCGGGTCGCTGCTCGTCGGGGTGGCCGCGGCCAAGGCCTACGCGCTCGCCCTCGACAAGCCCCTGATCGGGGTCAACCACCTGGTCGCGCACGTCTACGCCAACGTGCTGGAGCACGGCCGCCTGCCGCTGCCCGCGGTGGTCTTCGTGGTCTCCGGCGGCCACACCAGCCTGCTGGTCATGGACGAGCGGGGCGGGTTCCGCGGGCTGGGGCAGACGATCGATGACGCCGCCGGCGAGGCCTACGACAAGGTTGCCCGCGTGCTCGGCCTCGGCTACCCGGGCGGGCCGGCGATCGACCGCCTCGCCGTCGAGGGCGACCCCGGCGCGGTGCGGTTCCCGCGGGCGCTGATCGACGACGGCTCGGACGACTTCTCGCTGTCCGGCCTGAAGACCGCGGTGCTCCGTCACGTCCGCGCGGCCGAGCAGGCGGGCGAGGAGCTCAACGTCGCCGACGTGGCCGCCTCCTTCCAGGAGGCGGTGGTCGACGTGCAGGTCAGCAAGGTGGTCGGCGCGGCCAAGCGGGAAGGGCTCAGCACGGTCCTGCTTGCCGGCGGGGTGGCGGCCAACTCGCGGCTGCGGGCTCGGATCAGCGCGGCAGCCTCCGACCTCGGCATCAACGTGCTGGTGCCGTCGCCGGAGCTCTGCACCGACAACGGGGCCATGGTGGCGTGCGCGGGCTGGTTCGCCCTGGAGCGGGGCGAGCGCAGCCCGATGGACATGGGCGCCGATCCCAACCTCCCGATCGCCCCAGGAGTGGCCAGGCGCGCCACCCGCCGGCCGGCCAACCGCCGCCGCCGCTGACCCGCGCGGCGCTGGGCGGACACCTCACCGCGGAGCAGCGCCCGGGCGACTAGCACTCTCCTCATGCGAGTGCTAGCATCCGCCGCAGCGTTGCACCTGGCCCCAAGGCGTGGGCCGACCACACCAGCAGTGTGCTCCGTGGCCCGCTCGCGCGGCCCGCGACCCGCACGTGCGCCGTCCAGCACGGCACGCCGCACAAGGAGGAATCAATGAGCGTCAACCTTCAGCCGCTCGAGGACCGGATCGTGGTCAAGCCGGGCGAGGGCGAGGAGAAGACCGCCTCTGGGCTGGTCATCCCCGACACCGCCAAGGAGAAGCCGCAGGAGGGCGAGGTCGTCGCGGTCGGCCCCGGCCGCTTCGAGGACGGCGCCCGCGTGCCCCTCGACGTCAAGGTGGGTGACACCGTCATCTACTCGAAGTACGGCGGCACCGAGGTCAAGGTCAGCGGTGACGAGTACCTGATCCTCTCGGCCCGCGACGTGCTCGCGATCGTCACCAAGTAGCCAAGGTCTCCGATCCCGGGCCGGCGCGGTCGCTCGACCACCCGAGCGTCGCGGCCGGCCCGCTCCGTGCCACTGTCAGGAAGGAACGTCATGGCCAAGCAGCTCCTGTTCAGCGCCGACGCCCGGCGCAAGCTGGAGGCAGGCGTCGACCACCTCGCCAACGTGGTCCGCGTCACCCTCGGCCCCAAGGGCCGCAACGTCGTGCTCGACAAGAAGTGGGGCGCCCCCACGATCACCAACGACGGCGTCACCATCGCCAAGGAGATCGAGCTCGACGACAACTACGAGAACCTCGGCGCCCAGCTCGCCAAGGAAGTCGCCACCAAGACCAACGACGTCGCCGGTGACGGCACCACCACCGCCACCGTGCTCGCTCAGGCCCTGGTCCACGAGGGGCTGCGCAACGTCGCCGCCGGCGCCAACCCGATGAGCCTCAAGCGCGGCATCGAGAGGGCCGTCGAGGCGGTGGCCGAGTCGATCAAGAACCAGGCGCGCGAGATCGAGGGCAAGGACGAGGTGGCGTCGGTCGCCACCATCTCCGCCCAGGACCCCGAGATCGGCCAGGTCATCGCCGAGGCGATGGACAAGGTCGGCAAGGACGGGGTCATCACCGTCGACGAGTCCAACACCTTCGGGATCGAGCTCGAGTTCACCGAGGGCATGCAGTTCGACAAGGGCTACATCTCGCCCTACTTCGTCACCGACCCCGAGCGCATGGAAGCGGTGCTGGAGGACCCCTACATCCTGATCGCCAACCAGAAGATCTCCTCGGTGCAGTCGCTGCTGCCGGTGCTCGAGAAGGTCATGCAGTCCGGCCGGCCGTTCCTGGTGATCGCCGAGGACATCGAGGGCGAGGCCCTCGCCACCCTGGTGGTCAACAAGATCCGCGGCACCTTCAAGTCGGCCGCGGTCAAGTCGCCCGGCTTCGGTGACCGCCGCAAGGCGATGCTCGAGGACATCGCCATCCTCACCGGTGGCCAGGTCATCAGCGAGGAGGTCGGCCTCAAGCTCGACAACGTCGGCCTGGACCTGCTCGGCCGGGCCAGGCGGGTCACGGTGACCAAGGACGACACCACCATCGTCGAGGGCGGCGGCACCGAGAAGGACATCAAGGGCCGGATCGCCCAGATCAAGGCGGAGATCGACAACACCGACTCGGACTGGGACCGCGAGAAGCTGCAGGAGCGGCTCGCCAAGCTCGCTGGTGGCGTCGGTGTGATCCGTGTCGGCGCGGCCACCGAGGTCGAGCTGAAGGAGAAGAAGCACCGCATCGAGGACGCCGTCTCCGCCACCCGTGCGGCCATCGAGGAGGGCATCGTCCCAGGTGGCGGCGTGGCCCTGCTGCGCGCCCAGACCGGGCTGGAAAAGCTCGATCTGGCCGGCGACGAGGCCACCGGCGCCAGCATCGTGCGCAAGGCGCTCGAGCTGCCCGCCTACTGGATCGCCCAGAACGCCGGCTACGAGGGCGCGGTGATCGTCGCCAAGATCCGCGACCTGACCGACGCCCAGGGGTTCAACGCCGCCACCGGCGACTACGGTGACCTGTTCAAGGCGGGCATCCTCGACCCGGCCAAGGTGACCCGCTCGGCGGTGCAGAACGCCGCGTCGATCGCGGCGCTGCTGCTGACCACCGAGACGCTGGTGGTCGAAAAGCCCGAGGAGAAGGAGCCCGTTCCCGCGGGCGGTGGCCACGACCACGGCGGCGGCTTCGGCATGTGACGCTGCCAGCAACATCGCTCGAGGGGCCCCGGCCAGCCGCCGGGGCCCCTCGGCGTCGGCGCTCCAGGCCGCGAGCGCACGCTCCGAAGCAGCACCGTGGGCAGGCGCCTGCCTTGCCACCTGCCGGCCCGCGCCTGGCTGGATTCGCTGCGGTTCGAACACTTTGGGAGAACTGACCCAGCCTTTGCGCACATGTCGTAAGCTACGAATCCCCGCTTCCTCGCTTCATTCAGTCCGGATCGAGCCTGGAGGTCACCCTGTCAGCTGGCCGGTGGGTCGGTCCGGTGATCATGTCGCTCGTGCTCGCCGTGTTGCTCGCGGCCTGCTCGGCCGGCCACGACGCGACCAGCGCCTCGTCCGGGCGGCTCGGGGCCAAGCCGGCGGGGCCGACCATCCCCGCGAACACCCCGCGGTCAGGCGCGCACAAGCGCTGCCTCGCGCCGGCGGAGCAGAGCTCCGAGGTGTGGTTCGAGGCGGCCGACGGCACCCGCCTCTCCGGCGTCGTGCTCGGGCAGGGCAGGACCGGCGTGATCCTCGCCCACCAGCGCTGGTTCAACCTCTGCTCGTGGATGCCGTTCGCCCGTGAGCTGACCGAGCAGGGCTACCGGGTGCTGGCCTTCGACTTCCGCGGCTTCGGTGCCTCCAGCGCGGCCAAGGGCAAGGCCGGTCGCAGCCTCGACCTCGACGTGGCCGCCGGGGTGGAGTACCTGCGCCGCCAGGGGGTCGACCGGGTGGTGCTGGTCGGCGCGTCCATGGGCGCCACCGCCGCGCTGATGGACGCGGCCAACGGCGAGGCCGATGGCGGTGCCGGAGTGGCCGCGGTGATCAGCATCTCCGGACCGTCCCGCTTCTACGAGATGGACGCCGGCCTAGCCGTGAAGCGGATGCGGGTGCCGGTGCTGTTCATCGCCTCCAGCGAAGAGGGTTCGTACAGCCGCGCCGCCAGGCTCCTGTACGGCAGGGCCGGCTCCCGCTCCAAGCGCATGGTGATCGTGCCTGGCCGGATCCACGGCATCGGCCTGCTGGAGGAGGGCGCCAACGCGCCCCAGATCCGCGAGCTGGTCACCACGTTCATCGAGGAGCACACCATCGCGGGTGGTGCCGCCGCCGGCCCGGCCGCGGCGCGTTAGCGGAAGAGGCGGCCCTCCAGGTACGCGGCCCAGTAGCGGGCCTGGTCGCGGATGGTGGCGGGGAGGCGGCGGCTGGCGCTGGCGTCGCGGAGGAGCCACGCGACGGTCTGCAGGTCACCGCGTTCCATCTCCGGGTCGACCGCTGAAGCCCAGTAGGCGGCGGCGTCCCTGATGTCGTCCGGGGTCCCGGCGGCCCGGCTGATCCCGTGCAGCAGCCCGCACACGGTGGCGGCGTCGTCCCGCCCGATGGTCGGCTGGATCACCAGCCCGCTCCTCTGCTCGATCATGCGCCCACTCCTCATCGGTCGGTCGTCGGTCGGCTGCAGCTTCTCTTGGTGCTCGAACACATGTTCGAACACTCGCCGACCCGCCGTCAAGCCAGCCGCCGTTCCTGTCGAAACGGACGAACAGGAGTCCCGGTGTGGGAGGCTCGCCGTCCATCACCGGCTGGGCCGCCTTCGCGACCAGGGAGGCCGGATGAGCCGAGCGAAGCTGGGCAAGCTGCTGGACGAGGGCGAGCGCGCGACCGTGCACGGGCCTCCCGCACAGGCGGCCGACCTGCTCGCCCACGCCCTGGACGTGGCGCTGGACGCCGGCGACCAGGCCGGCGGGGCCAGGGCCCGCTGGCTGCTCGGCGTCGCCGAGCAGGGCGTCGGCCGCCCGGCGGCGGCCATTCGAGCCCTCGACGCGGCCTGGTCCGAGGCGCGCGCCACGCCGCTTGCCGTCCACGTCGCCACCAGCCTGGCCGAGACGCACCGGCAGCTGGGGGAGCATCCGACCGCGCGGGGCTGGGACCAGCGCGCGCTCGAGGTCGCCGAGGGCGAGGCGATCGTCTGGCCGCTGCTCGGCCTTGCCGCCGACGCGGTCGGCGTTGGTGACGCCGGGGAGGCCGGCCGCCACCTCGCCGCGGCCGAGCCGCTCGCGGTCGACGACGACTGGCGGGTCGAGGTCAGGACCGGCTGGGTCGCCGCCGAGCTGGCCCTGCTGGAAGCACGGCCGGCGGACGCGGCCAGCGCGGCGGCGGCCGCCGCCGCCACCGCCGAGCACGCCGCCGCCGCCCCTTACGTGGCCAAGAGCCTGCTGTTCCAGGGCGTCGCGCAGGTGCAGGGGGCCGACGCCGAGGCGGCGGCCGACACCCTCGCCCGCGCCGCCAGCCTGGCCGAGCTGCTCGGCGCCCACCCGCTCGTCTGGCCGGCGCGCGCCCTGCTCGGCGCACTGCTGGCCCGGTCCGGCCGGCCCGCCGAGGCGGCCGCGGCCCTGGCGGCCGCCCGCGACTCGGTCGACGCGATCGCCGCCGGGATCGACGAGGACGCCTGCCCCCGCTGGCTCGCCCAGCCCGCCGTGGCCGCGGTGCTCGCCGCCACCGGAGCGCCAACCCGACCCGGCCTGCCGTGACGCGGGACGGTGGGTGCCGGTCAGCCGCTGCCGCGCCGGCGAGGCCGGCGCAGCGCCATCGCCAGGCTGCCCAGGCCGACCAGGAGCACCGTCGCCGAGGTGAGCGCGACCGGCACCAAGGCGCGGCGAGGCCGGAGGGCATCGGCGGTCTGGTCGAGGGCCGAGGAGGCCGTGGTGGGGGGAGCGAGCGGGGCGGGAGTCGGCCGCGACGGGCGCGGGAGCAGCGTGGCGACGCCGACCGGCGGCGTGTACGGCGGCAGGCGGAGCCCGCTGCCGGCCGCCGCACCGGCCGCGAACCCCCAGTCCATCAGCCTGGCCGCATCGCCAGGCGGGTCGGGGCTGTCCAGGACGATCGCGATCAGGGTGCGGCCACCCCTGGCGGCCGCCGCGGCCAGGCAGCGGCCGGCGTCGTCGGTGAAGCCGGTCTTGATCCCCACCGCGCCAGGGTAGTCACGGAGGAAGCGCGAGCGGCTGGTGAGCGTGTGGCGGTGCCCGTCCGGCGTGACGAAGGCGAGGTGCCTGGTGCGGACCATCCGCGCCAGCCACGGGTCGCGGAGCACCGCCCGCGCCAGGATCGCCAGGTCGTAAGCGCTGGAGACGTGGCCGGGCGTGTCCAGTCCGTCCGGGACGCGCCACCGGGAGCGGCGCAGCCCGAGGCGCCTGGACTCGGCATCCATGGCCAGGCTGAAGCGCCGGATGGAGCCGGCGGAGGTGTCCGCGAGCAGCACCGCCATGTCGTTGGCGGAGACGATCAGGGCGGCGGCCAGCGCCTGTTCCACCAGGATCTTCTGGCCCGGCCGCAGGGCCAGCCGCGTCGCCGGCCGGACGGCCGCGTTGCGGTCGGCCACCGCCATCTGCCGCCGTGGCAGGCTGGCATTGGCCAGCAGCACGGTCATCATCTTGGTCAGGCTCGCCGGAGGCCTGGCGAGGTTGTAGTTGCGACCCCACAGCACCTGGTCGGTGCCCGCGTCGACCAGGATGGCGTAGCGGGAGGCGACCCGCGGCCCGGCGGCAGGCGCGCCGGCAGCGAGCGCCTTGGCGGTGGCCGGGGCGGCCAGGGTGGCGGGGGACGCCGCCCCGGCGGGCGCCGGGACGGCGAGTGCCACGACCGCGGCGAGCAGCAGAGCGAGGTGGCCCGGAGCCGCGCGCCGGGTGGGCCTGCCGGGCGGGGCGGGATCACGCCTGGCTGTCATGGTGTCGCGCGGGTCTCCCTGCCTCGGCGGCGGACGTGGGGACGGGCAGTGTTTCATCCTCCTCCCAGCCGGACAACCAGGCTGATCCAGCCTGGTGCAGATGCAGATCGGCCGGTGCCCGGCAGCATCGATAAAATCGCGGTTCCCCCTGCCGATCAGGGGGGTGGGGGGCTCAAGTAGCGAAGCGATAGCCCCGTTGGACAAGGGTGTGAGGCTCGAGTAGCGAACGTCTGGGATCAAAGGAGAGCAACGAATGCGCGTCACGGTCATCGGAGCCGGCCATGTCGGGCTCGTCACGGCCGCCTGCCTGGCCCGGATCGGCCACGAGGTGGTCGCCGACGACGACGACCGGGCCAAGCTCGAACTGCTGCGCCAGGGCAAGGCATGGTTCTACGAGCCGCAGCTCCAGGAGCTGATGACCGACGCGCTGGCCGCCGGTCGGCTGACCTTCACCTCGGACAAGGCCGAGGCCGTCCGCCACGGCGAGGTGATCTTCATCTGCGTCGGCACGCCCAGCCGCGAGGACGGCAGCCCCAACCTGCGCCTGGTCGAGGCGGTCGCCAGGGACGTCGCCCGTCACCTGCCCGCCGGGGAGTTCCGGCTGATCTGCGAGAAGAGCACCGTGCCGGTGCAGACCGGCCAGCGGGTGGCCCAGGTGATGGCGCGCGAGGCCCCGGCCGGCGCCGACTACGAGGTCGCCTCCAACCCCGAGTTCCTGCGCGAGGGCACGGCCGTCGAGGACACGCTCCGGCCCGACCGGATCGTGGTCGGCACCGACTCCGAGCGCGGCACCCGCGTCCTGCGCGAGCTGTACGACCCGATCATCGAGGCCAGCGCCTGCGACTTCCTGGCCACCGACCGGGCCACCGCCGAGCTCATCAAGCACGCCTCCAACGCCTTCCTGGCGACCAAGATCAGCTTCATCAACTCGGTGGCGGCGGTCTGCGAGCGCTCCGGGGCCGACGTCGAGCTGGTCGCCAGGGGCATGGGCCTGGATCCGCGCATCGGGTCGAGGTTCCTCAGCGCCGGCGCCGGGTACGGCGGGAGCTGCTTCCCCAAGGACGTGGCCGCCTTCGCGCACCGCTCGCGCGAGCTGGGCGTGGACTTCGGCATCCTGCGCGAGGTGGCCAAGGTCAACCTCGAGGCGCGCCGCAACGTCGTGGAGAAGGTGCGCGACGCTCTCTGGCACCTCGAGGGCAAGCGCGTCGGGGTGCTCGGCCTCGCCTTCAAGCCGGACACCGACGACCTGCGCGAGGCACCCGCCGTCGACGTGGTCAGGGGCCTGCTGGACGGCGGTGCCGAGGTGGTCGCCTACGACCCGGTCGCCGGCGGGCAGGCGCTCACGCTGCTGCCAGGCCTGCAGCTCGCCGAGAAGGCGCACGAGGTGGCCGACGGCGCTCACGCCCTGGTGCTCATGACCGAGTGGGCGGAGTTCGCCGAGCTCGATCCGGGCGACCTGAAGGCCCGCATGCGGTACCCGATCATCGTCGACGCCCGCAACTTCTTCGACGTGAAGCGCTTCGTGAGCGAGGGCTTCACCGTGGCTGGTGTGGGGCGTCCGGTGGCCGGCCCGTCCGACGCGGCGCGGGGCTGAGCCGTGCCACGCGCGGTCATCACCGGTGGTGCGGGGTTCCTCGGCTCGCACCTGTGCCGCCGCCTCCTCTCCGAGGGGTTCGACGTCGTCTGCATGGACAACCTGATCACCGGCCGGGCCGAGAACGTCGAGGACCTGATCGGGGACCGCTTCCGCCTGGTCCACGTGGACGTCACCGACTACATCCACGTCTCGGGGCCGGTGGACGCCGTGCTCCACTTCGCCTCACCGGCCAGCCCGATCGACTACCTGCGCTACCCCATCCAGACCCTGAAGGTGGGCGCGCTCGGCACCCACCGTGCCCTCGGCCTGGCCAAGGACAAGGGCGCCCGCTTCCTGCTCGCCTCGACCAGCGAGGTCTACGGCGACCCGAAGGTCCACCCGCAGCCGGAGACCTACTGGGGCCACGTCAACCCGATCGGCCCTCGCGGCGTCTACGACGAGGCCAAGCGCTTCGCCGAAGCCCTCGCCATGGCCTACCAGCGCAACCACGGCGTCCAGGTGCGGATCGTCCGGATCTTCAACACCTTCGGTCCGTATATGCGCATCGATGACGGTCGTGCCTTCTGCACCTTCGCGGTGCAGGCGCTCCGGGGCGAGCCGCTGACCATCCACGGGGACGGCAGCCAGACCCGTTCGCTGTGCTACGTGGACGACATGATCGAGGGGTTCTGGCGGCTGCTGTGGAGCGACGTGGAAGGGCCGGTGAACCTCGGCAACCCGCGCGAGGTGACCATCCTGGAGCTCGCCCAGATGGTGGCCAGGGCGGCCGGCGCCGAGGAGTCCAGGGTGGAGTTCACGCCCCGCCCGGTCGACGACCCGGAGGTGCGCAAGCCGGACATCACCCGGGCGATGACCATGCTGGACTGGAAGCCGTCGGTCAGCCTGGAGGAGGGGATCGAGCAGACCCTGCCGTGGTTCCGGCGGGCCCTGGAGCGAGCCGGACGATGACGGCGCTCCCGTCCGGACGGGCGGCGTTCTTCGACGTCGACAAGACCCTGCTTCCCGGTTCCAGCCTGTACCTGCTGGCCCGCGGCATGTACCGGCGGGGCTACTACACCTGGCGCGACCTCGCCGGGTTCGCCCTGGCGCAGATCACCTTCCGGGTCACCGGGGCCGAGGGCAAGCGCGGCATGGAGGCCGCGCGGGAGTCGGCGCTCGCCTTCATCGAGGGCAAGTCCCAGACCGACCTGATCCAGCTCGGCCACGACATCGTGGTCGAGGTGATCGGGCCGCGTATCTACCCGGGCATGCGCCGGGTGATCGACGTCCACCACGCGGAGGGCGACAAGACCTACCTGGTCACCGCGGCCCCACGGGAGCTGGCCGAGCGGATCGCCGCCTACCTCGGTATGGACGGCGCCCTCGGCACCGAGGCGGAGCTGGTCGACGGCTGCTACACCGGCCGCATCCTCGGGCCGGTGCTGCACGGATCGGCCAAGCTCGACGCGGTCACCAAGCTCGCCGCCGAGCAGGGCATCGACCTGCGCGACTGCAGCGCCTACTCGGACTCGCTGAACGACCGCCCCATGCTCGAAGGGGTCGGCCACCCGGTCGCGGTCAACCCCGACCGGCAGCTCCGCGAGCTGGCCCGCCAGCGCGGCTGGCCGGTGCAGGACTTCCGCAAGCACCGCCGCCTGTGGCTGTTCTGGCTCCCCGCCGGCCTGGCCGGCGGCGCGGCCAGCGCGGCGGTGGCCAGGGCGGTCGCCCGCCAGCGCCGCACCGGCAGCGAGCCGATGCTGGTGAGCTTGGCGAAGGACCGGATGCGCCGCAGGATCTGCGACTAGCCGGGCATCCCGACCGCCGTCTCCCGCTTCCGCGGTGCGGTCAGTCTGGCGATTCGTTGACGGGCAGCCCGCCCTCGCTGAGCACCTCGGCGACCTCGTCCTCGGTCAGCCCGCGGGTGGTGAGGGCGTGGCGGATGCGCCGGGCCGCCTCGGTGGGAGAGGTCCAGCCGTCGCGCAGCGAGCCGGTCTCGTTCTCGGCTTCCAGCACGCCGTCCACGAACCCCTTGCCGTAGTCCCAGGTCACGTACCGGTCCACGTCCGGCTCGTAGGCAGGCTCGTGGACCCGCGGCTCCCCGTGCTGGAGGATGTGCTCGAGGTTCTCGCGCAGCAGGCTCCAGCCGAAGTAGTGATCCTCCTCGCAGTCAGGGCAGGGGATCACCACGCCCCGGAACCCGCGCGGTTCCAGCGCCTCACGGAACTCGGCCAGGTCGGCCAGGTCCTCGAGCAGGGCGCCCCGCTCCTCGTCGTCGACCGGAGCGGAAGGCGCGTCATCGTCATCGAATCCGAACGGATCGAGAGGATCGGGCACGGGCACCTCGTGACAAACCTTGCGAAGACAAACCTTGCGAAGAACGAACCTTTCCGATGGCGGCAGACACACCGCCAACCGTCGCATGGTACAGGGTGTTGCCATGCCTCGGGACCCCTATCTTTGACCCTGTCGAAACCCCGTTGCTACGCTCTGGTATGCACCACGACCTGGACCTGTCGCCCGCTGACGGGCGGGTCGGTTGGTGGCCTCGAATCCCTTCCCCACCCCGGTGGACCGTGCCCGGCGGCCGGTCTGGTATGACCGGCCGGGCGGGTACGCCCGGGCCGCCGCAACCTTCGAGTGGAGGGACCCTTGGCTGAGGTCGAGATCGGGATTGGCAAGAGCGGCCGCCGCGCCTACGGCCTGGACGACATCGCCATCGTGCCGAGCCGGCGCACCCGCGACCCTGACGACATCGACGTCTCCTGGGAGATCGACGCCTACCAGTTCGGCCTGCCCGTGCTCGCCTCGGCCATGGACGGGGTGGTCTCGCCCCGGATCGCCATCGAGCTCGGCCGCCTCGGCGGCCTCGGCGTGCTCAACCTGGAGGGCCTGTGGACCCGGTACGAGGACCCGGACCCGGTCTACCAGGAGATCGCCGGCCTCGCCGACGACGAGGCAACCAAACGCATGCAGGAGCTCTACGCCCAGCCGATCAACCCGGAGCTGATCGGCCGCCGGGTCGAGGAGATCAAGCGCGCCGGCGTGGTGACCGCCGCGTCCCTCACCCCGCAGCGGGTCGCCCGCTACCACGCCCACGCCCTCGAGGCCGGCCTCGACATCCTGGTCATCCAGGGTACGGTGGTCTCGGCCGAGCACGTCTCGGTGACCACCGAGCCGCTCAACCTCAAGACCTTCATCGCCCGTTACGACCTGCCGGTGATCGTGGGCGGCTGCGCCTCCTACGCGACCGCGCTGCACCTGATGCGCACCGGCGCCGCCGGCGTCCTGGTCGGGGTCGGCCCCGGGGCGGCGTGCACCACCAGGGGCGTGCTCGGCATCGGCGTGCCCCAGGCCACCGCGCTGGCCGACGCGGCCGGCGCCCGCACCCGCCACCTGGAGGAGACCGGCCGCTACGTGCAGGTGATCGCGGACGGCGGCATGCGCACCGGCGGTGACGTGGCCAAGGCGATCGCCTGCGGCGCGGACGCGGTCATGCTCGGCTCGCCGCTGGCCCGCGCGGTGGAGGCACCCGGCCGCGGCTACCACTGGGGCATGGCCACCTTCCACCCGGACCTGCCGCGCGGCACCAGGGTCCGGACGCGCACGCTCGGCACGCTCAAGGAGATCCTGCTCGGCCCCGCGCCGGTCAACGACGGCTCCATGAACCTCTTCGGGGCGCTGCGCACCTCGATGGCCACCTGCGGCTACGCCAGCGTCAAGGAGTTCCAGAATGCCGAGGTGATGGTCGCTCCCGCGCTGCAGACCGAGGGCAAGGGGTTGCAGCGCAGCCAGGGCGTCGGCATGGGCTGAGCGGGCCATCCAGCGCGGTGCGGCGCCCCCGCCGCGATGGTGCGCCGCGCCGCCTACGCGCCGTTCTGGACGACGCCGTTGGAGCCGGTCCGGCGGCGGCGGGTGACCACCTGGCGGTCCCAGCCGCGGTGGACCGAGCAGTACGAGTCCGGGTTGTAGCGCGAGAGCTGGGTCTCGCAACCGTCCGCGGAGCAGGTGCGGGCGGTGCCGAACGACCGGACCTCCGGGTCGGCGCCTGGCGCCCGCCGCCGCGTCTTCGCGGCAACGTCGTCGGCATCGTCACCGCCGGTCACGGTGTCGGTCCCCGGCGGTGCGGTCGGGTCTTCCCCGGCTTGCACGATGCGCCCTCCAAGCTGCCAGGCCCGTGGCGCGCTGACGCGGGCCACCGGAGCGCCTACCGCTGCCTAACGAAAAACGCACCACGCTGGACCGGCGTGGTGCGAGGTCTGGGCACCAGGGGGGCGGCAGCGCCCCGTTTCGCTGCTCGTTCACGGTACTCCTCCGGCCGCCAGCCAGGCAACCAATCCGGGCGATTTGCCGGGTACCTCATGCTTCCAAGGCGGTGCCGAGGTCCCCCCAGGGCTGGTGGGAGGGGGCTGCTATGCTGCCGCCATGAGCGCGCCGGCCGCCGGGCACGACACCGTTCTCGTCCTCGACTTCGGGGCCCAGTACGCCCAGCTCATCGCCCGCCGCGTGCGTGAGTGCCACGTCTACTCCGAGGTCGTCCCCTGCGACCTCGACCCCGCCGAGGCACGCGCGAGCGGCGCCAAGGCGCTGATCCTCTCCGGCGGTCCGGCCTCGGTGTACGAGCCCGGCGCGCCAGCCCTCGACCCGCGCCTGCTCGACCTCGGCCTGCCGGTGCTCGGGCTCTGCTACGGCCAGCAGGCCATGGCCAGGGTTCTCGGCGGCAGCGTCGAGCCGACCGGTGTCCGCGAGTACGGCCGCACCGCGCTCAGCGCGGTCACCGAGAGCGTGCTCTTCGCCGGCCTGCCCGCCGAGCAGACGGTGTGGATGAGCCACGGCGACACGGTGACCGCGCCGCCGCCCGGCGCCCGGGTGGTCGCCAGCACGGAGGCCACCCCGGTGGCCGGCTTCGAGCACCCGGGCCGCGGGCTGTACGGGGTGCAGTTCCACCCCGAGGTGGCCCACACCCCGCGCGGTCTCGACCTGCTCAGGAACTTCCTCTACCAGGCGGCGGGTTGCCGGCCGAACTGGACGAGCACCTCGATCATCGAGGAGCAGGAGGCGCTGGTGCGCGCCAGGGTGGGCGACGCCGGCGTCCTGGCCGCGCTGTCGGGCGGGGTCGACTCCTCGGTCGCCGCGCTGCTCGTCCACCGCGCCGTCGGCGACCGCCTCACCTGTGTGTTCGTCGACACCGGGCTGCTCAGGGACGGTGAGGCGGAGCAGGTGGAGGAGACCTTCCGGCGCGATTTCGAGGTCAACCTGGTGCACGTCAAGGCGGCCGACCGGTTCCTGGAGCGGCTCGCCGGCGTGACCGACCCGGAGGCCAAGCGCAAGGCGATCGGCAACGAGTTCATCCGCATCTTCGAGGAGGTCGCCCGCGAGCACGGCGACGCCCGCCACCTGGTCCAGGGCACCCTCTACCCGGACGTGGTCGAGTCCGGTGGCAAGCGCACCGCCACCATCAAGACCCACCACAACGTGGGTGGCCTGCCCGAGCACATGGATCTGGAGCTGGTCGAGCCGCTCCGCCTGCTGTTCAAGGACGAGGTGCGGCGCGTCGGGGTGGAACTCGGCCTGCCAGCGGACGTGGTGGGCCGCCAGCCGTTCCCAGGCCCGGGCCTGGCCGTGCGCATCATCGGCGAGGTCACCGCCGAGCGCCTCGAGACCCTGCGGGCCGCCGACCGCATCGTGGTGGAGGAGGTGCGCCGTGCCGGCCTCGACACCGAGCTGTGGCAGTACTTCGGGGTGCTCCCGGCGGTGCGCACGGTCGGGGTGATGGGTGATGGCCGCACCTACGCCCACCCGCTGATCATCCGCGCGGTGACCAGCGAGGACGCCATGACCGCCGATTTCGCCCGGCTGCCGTGGGACCTGCTCGAACGGATCTCCTCCCGGGTGATCGGCGAGCTGCCCGGCATCAACCGGGTCGCCTACGACGTCACTTCCAAGCCCCCCGCCACCATCGAGTGGGAGTAGCCGCAGGGGCGCAGCCGGTCATCCGGTTGCGGCGGGCGGCGGGCGGCGGCGGCGAGGGCCGCGCCGAGCTCGACCGCGACGACCTGGCAGCCACGCTCGGCCAGCGGCCCCGTCGCCTGGCCGGTGCCGCAGCCGATCTCCAGCACCCGGCAGCCTGGCCCGATGCCGGCCAGCTCGGCGAGGTCGGTGAACAGCGCCGGCGGGTAGCCCGGCCGGGCCCGGTCGTACAGCTCGGCGGCCTGGTCGAAGGTGACCCGCAGCCGCTCGCGCTTGCGGTCGGCGGAGGACATGGCCGGCAGTGTGCCCGACCGAAGCTGGGCGGGCCATCCCCGACCTCGGGCGACTGGCCCGCCGGATCCGGCGGGAAGGCGTGGTGCGGGAGGGGACCGGCCGCATGGCGTTCGCGCGCCGCACGGCCGGCCACCCCCTCCCTGACCGAGGGTCGACGCCTAGCCGCCGGCCCCCGGCTTCTCAGGCCGGAGGCCGCCGCTCAACGGCGGCCAGGGTCTTCAGATCGTCGGCCCAGGTACGCAGCGCGATGACAGCGAGCGGGACCTCGGGCGGCGCCGGTATGGCGACGGCGACGCCCGCCCAACGGAGGCTGTGCAGGAGCGCGCTGGCGGCCAGCGCCGCCTCGGCGATCTCTGCCGGGCCGATCCTGCTGGCTACCACCGTCGCTTCCGGTGCGGAAACTCGACGATGATGGCGGGGATGGCGAGCAGCAAGATGGCTGCTGCTCCAGCCGACCACGCGGCGGTAAGGTGCAACATGTCGGCGCTCCTAGCAGCGTCGGCCACGCCCCCCGGCTGTTCGCGCAGCGCGGGGGGCCCTATCGTCTTGGGTCTTCTACACCCTCCGAGACCTCTTTACCAGTTCGAGTCACCACTCTGTGGATACAGGGAAGGAAGGGGCATGGAGGTTCGCAACCTGCGCTGGGTCGGCGTCCAGACCACGCACTACCAGGCGATGGTGGGCTTCCTGCGGGACGTGCTCGGCCTGCGGGTGAGCTTCGAGGAGCCGACCACGATCGAGTTCTCCACCACGGAGGGCGACCGGGTCCAGCTGATGGCGCCGGGCGACCCGTACTTCGAGTTCTTCGAGCGCCATGCCAGCGGGCCGGTGCCGCTGTTCGAGGTCGACGACGTCCACGCCGCGCGCAAGGAGCTGGAGGCGGCCGGCGTCGAGATCGTCGGGCCGTCCGGCCGCGACACCGACTGGGACTGGGTCCACGTCCGGGCCCCCGACGGCCACCTCTACGAGCTGGCCAGCCGCCGGCGCACCTGACCAAGGGCTCAGCCGGTACGACGCGGGTTGAGCGTGACGAGCAGCTCGGGCTGGTGGGCGGTGAGCCAGTCGGTGGCCAGGCGGAGACCCGCCTGCCACATGGCCACGCCGTAGGCGAGGCCGAGCAGCGGCGCGGCGACCAGCGCGGGCGGCCACACGAACAGGCCGAGCAGCAGCAGCCCGACCACCGGGGCCAGCGTGACGCTCTGCACGGAGAACGCGGCCAGCTGGATCAGCGCCGTGGTGGCGCCCTGGCCGGTGTTGCTGAGCGCCCAGAGATTGCTGGTCATCTCCGGCATCGGCTGGGGCACCCGCACCGAGGCGTAGTTGCCCACGCCGAGCATGGTGGCCAGCAGCCCAGCGCCCACGCCGACGGCGACCGGGAGGTAGGCCCAGCCGCCCGTCACCGCCGCGAGGGCGACGCCATCGAACACCACCAGGGGAAGCGTCAGCAGTGCCGCGGCCAGGTTCTTGCCGACCAGGTCCGCCCTTGGATCGTCGGGCGCGGCAACGTGGATCCAGTACGCGCGGCCGTCGAAGCCGAACTGGTTGAGCGTGTTGACGTTGGTCAGCCAGACCAGCGCGGGCACGACCAGGACCATCTCCGGCCGGCGCAGCGGCGTGGCCACGGCGATCGTCACCGGCACGGCGAGCGCGAACAGCCAGGCGAAGATCCAGCTCACCCGGAGGCGGGGCTCGCGCCCGGCGTAGCGGAGCTCCTTGGCGGCAACCGCGCCGACGCGGTTGCGTGGCAGGAACCGGGCTAGGCGGGGGAACAGGTCCCCTGGACGCTCGCCCGTTTCGGAACGTGGCTCCACCGTGGTGGCCAGCCGCCGGGTTGCCGCCAGCCAGGCCCAGGCCAGCAGGAGTACCGCCAGTCCGGCGCCGGCCAGCTCGGTGGCGGCGGTGCCGAGCTGGCCGTGGGCGGCGTCGATCATGGCGCCGGCGGCCAGGCCGGGCGGCAGCAGGCGCACCACGTCCAGCACCGCCTCACCCTCGCCGTGGGAGAGCGCGTGCACCAGCCCGGTGAGGATCGGCCCGCCGAGGGCGACGGCGAGCAGGGCGAGGCTGAACATCACGATCGACAGATCGCGCGCCCGCCGTGAGCGCAGCACGGTCGACAGCGCGGTGGTCACCGCCCGGCTGGTGACCATGCAGAGCAGGAACTGGACCAGCGCCGCCGCGACCACCAGCGGCACGCCGAGGCCGAACGGCAGGAAGCCGATCACCGCCCCGGCCAGCACCACCAGCGTCGCCAGCGGGGCGACGCCGAGGCTGGACGCCACCAGCAGGCCGGGCAGGAGTTGCCGCGGGCGGAGCGGGAGCAGGGCGAGCCGGGAGGGATCGAGCGTCTCGTCGGTGCCGAAGGCGACCAAGGGGCCGGCCGCCCAGCCGAGCATGAGCAGCAGGAAGACCGCGATCAGCAGCGCCTCGCCCAGGATCGGCCGCACCCTCGGCGTGACCGCGAGCAGCGCCGCGGACAACAGCGACACCGGCACGGCGATCAGGACGGCGGTGACCATGCCGACAACCTGCTGCCAGCCCAGCTTGAAGCCGTTGCGAAGCAGGCGCAGCTTGAGCAGTGCGAAGTAGCGGATCACGCCAGCCAACCTACCGGTAGGACGGCGGTCATCGGCGTTCGGCCGGGCCGGCGCCATCGGCCGGGGTGGAGATCCAGGCGCGGCCCTGCCGGCCGGTCGCGGCGCGGTAGCGGTCGAGGATCTCGGCGGCGGCCGCCTCGGCACGGTCGACCTCGACCAGGTTGACGGTGCAGCCGCCGAAGCCGGCCCCGGTGAGCCGGGCGGCCGCCACACCGTCGGTCTCGGCGGCCAGGCTCACCAGCAGGTCCAGCTCCGGGATCGAGGCCTCGTAGTCCTCCGCCATGCTGCGGTGGGCGGCGGCGAACAGCGGGCCGAGCTCCTCGACGCGGCCCGCCTCCAGCGCGGCGGCGGCCGCCAGCACCCGCGCGTTCTCGGTGACCACGTGGCGGGCGCGGCGGTAGACCACCGCGTCGAGCCGCCGGCGGTGCCGCTCCAGCATCTCGGGGTCGGCGTCGCGCAGGGCGGCCACGCCGAGGGCGCTGGCCGCCTGCTCGCACTGGGCCCGGCGGGCGTTGTACTCGCTGTCGCCCAGCTCCCGCTGGACGGCTGAGTCGAGCACCAGCACCCGAAGGGAGCGGGGGAACGGCACCGCCCGCAGGTCGAGGCTGCGGCAGTCGATCAGCAGCGCGTGGCCGGCCCGGCTGGCCGCCGAGGCGAGCTGGTCCATGATGCCGACGTGCATGCCGACGTAGTGGTCCTCGGCCCGCAGGCAGATGCGGGCCAGCTCGGTGTGGGGCAGGTCGGAGGCGAGCACGGCCTTTGCCACCGCCAGCTCCAGCGCGGCCGAGGAGGACAGCCCACCGCCGAGCGGCAGGTCGGAGGCGAGGACGCCGGTGAAGCCGCGGAGGTCGGCACCGGCGTCGCGGAGCGCACGGACCACCGCCGTGACGTACCGGCCCCAGCCCTCGGTCGGCCCCTCGCCGCTGGCCAGGTCCACCTCGACGGTGCCTGGCCGGTCGAGCGAGTCAAGGCGGAGCACGCCGTCGGCCGGGCGGCCGCAGACCCAGGTGGCCGACTCCAGGGCGACCGGCAGGACGAAGCCGTCGTTGTAGTCGGTGTGCTCGCCGATCAGGTTGGCGCGGCCCGGCGCGCGGAACGCCAGCCAGGCGCCCGGTCCGGCGGCCTCGGCAACCCTGGACGGCACCACCGGGCCTGGGCTCATGGTCGCCTCCTTGTCCGGAGCGGCGGTCGCATCGCCCTTCGGCGGGATCGCGTGTCTCCGCTGCCGGTCGAATGTATCGGGTCGGCAACGCTGGCGCGTCGGAGGTTTGCGCTCGCCGCTCGGAGAGCATCACCCCTACCCGCGAGGCGGGGACCCGGCCAGCGCCCGGTGGACTCCGACGGTTGGGGGACCGTCGTCGTAGTCCTGGCATGGCTTGTCCGGGTTCCCGCCTCGCGGCATGGTTCAGCGGTCCAGGCGCCTGACGGCGCCGCCTCAGCTTGGTGGGGCGCCCAGCCAGTCCAGCTCGCCGGTGGTGCTCTCGCCGGCACCGACCAGCTTGACGAAGGCGTCCTCCAGCGAGTGACCGCCGCGCACCTCGTCGATCGGGCCGGCGGCGATCAGCCGGCCGGCATGCATCACGCCGACCCGGTCGCAGAGCCGCTCCACCAGCTCCATGACGTGGCTCGAGAACACCACCGTGGCGCCGCCGTCGGTGTAGCGCTCGAGCAGCGCGCGGATGGTCCGCGCCGACACCGGGTCGATCGCCTCGAAGGGCTCGTCGAGGAAGAGCACGCGGGGCGCGTGCAGCAACGCGGCGGCCAGCGCGAGCTTCTTGCGCATGCCGTGGGAGTAGTCGACCACCAGCCCGCCGGCGGCGTCGCTGAGACCGAGCACGGCGAGCAGCTCGCCGGAGCGCTCGGCCACGGTCGCGGCCGCCATGCCCCGCAGCAACCCGTTGTAGGTCAGCAGCTCGGCGCCGGTCAGCCGCTCGAACAGGCGCAGGTCCTCCGGGAGCACGCCGATGCGCCGCTTGGCCTCGACCGGGTCGCGCCAGACCTCGACGCCGTCGACCACGACCAGGCCGGCGTCGGGCCGCAGCAACCCGGTGGCCATGCGCAAGGTGGTGGTCTTGCCGGCGCCGTTCGGGCCGACCAGGCCGAAGAAGCTGCCGTGGGGGATGTCCAGGTCGATCCCTGCCACCGCCAGCTTGGCGCCGAACGCCTTGCGCAGTCCGCGCACGGAGAGCGCGGTGCCGGCTGCGGTCATCGCGCTCCTCGTCGTCTACGTGGCGGGACCGCCGCCAGCCTACCGGCACGCGGGCGCCGAGCGCCGTCCGGGGTGGACTGGCAGACGGTGGCCATATACTCGGGGCGTCATGGACACAGCTCCCCTCCCGGACAGCGAGCCGGACTCGTCCGACCTGCTCGACGGCCTCAACGACGCCCAGCGGCAGGCCGTGCTGGCGACCGATGGCCCGACCCTGATCGTCGCCGGCGCGGGGTCGGGCAAGACCCGCGTGCTCACTCACCGGGTCGCCCACCTCGTCAAAGACCTCGGCGTGCCGCCCACCTCGCTGCTGGCGATCACCTTCACCAACAAGGCGGCCAGGGAGATGCAGGAGCGCCTGCGTCACCTGGTCGGGCCGGTGGTCAAGGCCATGTGGGTGATGACCTTCCACGCGGCCTGCGTGCGCATCCTCCGCCGCAGCGGCGCGCCCCTCGGCTACAGCTCCAGCTTCACCATCTACGACGAGAGCGACGCCGAGCGGCTCATGACGGCGGTCTGCCGGCAGCTCGACTTCGACCCCAAGCGGCTCGCCCCGCGGGCCGTGCGGCACGCGGTCAGCGCGGCAAAGGACGAGCTGCGCGACCCCGACGCCTACGCCGACATCGCCATGACCTTCTTCGACCGGAAGGTGGCCGAGGCCTACAAGCTCTACCAGCGCCGCCTGGTCGAGTCGAACGCGGTCGACTTCGACGATCTGATCATGCAGACCGTGCGGCTGTTCCGGGAACACCCCGACGTGCTCGCCTCCTACCAGCAGCGCTTCGCCTACGTGCTGGTGGACGAGTTCCAGGACACCAACGTCGCCCAGTACGAGCTGCTCAAGCTGCTCACCGCCAAGAGCCGCAACCTCTCGGTGGTGGGCGACGGCGACCAGTCGATCTACGCCTTCCGCGGCGCCACCATGCGCAACATCCTCGACTTCGAGTCCGACTACCCGGAGGCGAAGGTCATCCTGCTGGAGCAGAACTACCGCTCCACCCAGACGATCCTGTCCGCCGCCAACGCGGTGATCGCCAACAACCTGGAGCGCAAGCCGAAGAACCTCTGGACCGCGCTCGGGGGCGGGCAGCCGATCGTCCGCTACCAGGCCGAGAACGAGCACGACGAGGCGGCCTGGGTGGTGGAGGAGATCGAGCGCCTGCGCCGCCAGGGCTTCGACTACGGCCAGGTGGTGGTCTTCTACCGCACCAACGCCCAGTCCCGCGTGCTGGAGGAGGTGTTCGTCAAGGCCGGTGAGCCGTACAAGGTGGTTGGCGGGGTGAAGTTCTACGACCGCCGTGAGGTCAAGGACCTGCTCGCCTACCTCAAAGCCACGGTGAACCCGCTCGACACGGTGAGCCTGCGGCGCGTGCTCAACGTCCCTCGCCGTGGCATCGGCGACACCTCGGAGCGCGCCCTCGAGCGGTTCGCGACCGAGGAGGAGATCCCCTTCGCCGACGCGCTGCGCCGGGCCGGGGAGGTGCCCGGCCTCGGCTCCCGCCAGGCCCGCTCCACCGCCGACTTCGTGGCCGTGCTCGACGAGCTGCGGGCGGGGATGGACGAGGGACGGCTCCCCGCCCAGCTGGTCGAGGACGCCTGGACGCTTTCCGGACTGATGCGCGAGCTCGAGGCCGACGACTCCATCGAGGGGCAGGGCCGGGTCGAGAACGTCCGCGAGCTGCGCTCGGTGGCCGAGGAGTACACCGAGCGCGAGCCAGACGGTGGCCTGGCCGGCTTCCTGGAGTCGATCACGCTGGTGAGCGACGCCGACGAGGTCGAGTCGGGCAGCACGGCGGTCACCCTGATGACCCTGCACACCGCCAAGGGGCTCGAGTACCCGGTGGTGTTCATCGTCGGGCTCGAGGAGAACGTCTTCCCCCACATCCGTTCGCTGGTGGAGCCGCGCGACCTCGAGGAGGAGCGCCGCCTGGCCTACGTCGGCATCACCAGGGCGCGCGAGCGCCTGTACCTGTCCCATGCCTGGAGCCGGTCGCTGTTCGGCGCGACCAACTTCAACCTGCCGTCCCGTTTCCTCAAGGAGGTCCCGGACGAGCTGGTCACGGTGGCCTCGGCCGCGTCCTCGGCGAAGGAACGCCGCTCCTCCTGGTCGCCATCCAGCTGGGACGATGCCAGCCCGGCGTTCGGCGCCGGCCGTTCGTCCTTCGGCGGCCGCTCGGGTGCCGGGTCGCGCGGCCGGCAGCCGGCCGCCCCGGCCACCCCTGCCGCGCGCCTGGCCGACCAGCAGCGGGGCGCGCTCGACCTGGGTCTCGCTCCGGGCGACACGGTCGTCCACCGCCAGTGGGGCAACGGTGAGGTGGTGGCCGTCTCCGGCCAGGGCGACCGGGCCACGGCCGAGGTGGACTTCCCCGGCCTCGGTCGCAAGCGCCTGCTGCTGCGCTACGCCCCCCTCACCCGCCCGTAGTCCTGGCGCCGCCCCTTCGCCGCCGCTGGAAGGCGAAGCGGCGCCCGCGATGGCGGGCGCCGCTTCGGGTCGGTGGGAGCCGGGCTCAGCTGCTCAAGCCGCGGCGCTTGCCGGAGATGACGAACACGACGCCACTCGCGACCAGGATCAGGCCGACGACCAGCGTGGGCACCGTCGAGTTGCCGCTGAAGGGCAGCTTGCCGGCGACCGTCGTCGAGGGCGAGACCGAGCTCGACGGCTGGATGGTGGTCGGCGCGACCGTGGTGGTCGGGGCGACCGTCGTCGTGGTGCTCGACTCCGTGGTCGTGGTGGTGGTCTCGCAGTCCTTCGGCGCCCTCACCGTGGTTTCCCTGCTGCCACCCGGCTTGACGCCGCTCGCCCACGGGGCCAGCGCGACTGCCTTGATGTGCACCGTCTTGGGCGCGTCGAGCTTGGCCGAGCCGGTGAAGGTGAAGTCGTTCTCGGGCGTGAACGCGCCGTGCTGGACGAGCTGCCCGTCGATGTACACACCGATGTCGGGGTTGGTCTTGCTCTCCGCGGTCGGACCGTTCCATGCCCGGACCGTGTAGCTCACGTTCCCGCTGCAGTCCTCGGTGCCCTGGACCTCGGGGAAGTGGGCCAGGGCGATGCCCGGGATGGCTGCCACGCACAGAGCAAGAACCAGGACGACCAACACACGCCTCTGCATAAGCGAACCTCAACACCTCTCGCTGTCGTGCGGCGGTCGACGATCGACGCACCTGACCGGGGGCCCGCCTTCACGCAACCGGCATTCGGGGGATTGACGTGGTCGCGAGCACGATCGTGACGGACTCGGACTGTAGCCGATGACAGGCCGCTATCAGGCCAACCGGGCATACAGGGCGGGTACGAGTGGGTATCGCTTCGATAAACGAGCGTCGAAGTGCCCGAAACAGACCGCGATCGGGCTGAAGGCTGATTTGGGCGGCCAGGGTGCATTGCGGGAGAATCGCGCGGTTCCGGGAAGAGGTTCAGACTTCTCCCGTAGCCCGGATGCCGACGAGGAGCGACCGCCTTTGCGACGCAGCCTCGGCCTGCTGGCCGCCGCCTGCCTGCTGGCGGCGGGCTGTAGCTATGACCTCGACCCGAGGCTCAAGAACCCGACCCCGCCGGTGGTCACCATCCCGGCTCCGACCACCACGCTCCCGCCTGCCGTCCCGTCCGCCCAGGACCCGAGCCGCGCCATCCTCGCCGCCGCCGACAAGATCATGCACGCCCGCACCGTTCAGATGCGGATCAACGCCGAGGTCGTCGGTGGCGACCCGGCGGAAATCGCTGGGAAAGGCGAGTTCGACATCGCCAGGCACGCCGGCCAGCTCGCCCTGACGCTCCCCAACGACCAGGGCAGCCTGGCGGTGGTGAACGTGGGCACCACCTACTACGCGAGGAGCCCGCAGGTCGCCCGCCTCGCCAAGGGCAAACCGTGGGTCGGCATCAACACCGCCAACCTCGGCGCCGGTGAACGGTCCAGGCTGCTCGGCACCTCGCGCCTGCCCGCCGATACCGACCCGGTGGCGGAGATGGGGATCGTGCGCGGGCTCACCGGGGAGCCAGAGGACCTCGGCCCCACGATCCTGCCCGAGCTCGGGTCGGTGCGCGGCTACCGCATGGTCGCCGACCTGCGCAAGGTGACCCGCGAGCTGCCGCCCGACATGCGCCAGCGCTTCCAGCAGCTCGGCATCACCGCGCTGCCGGTCGACGTCTGGCTGGACGGGTCCGGCCGCCTGCGCCGCATCCGCTACACGCTCGAGGAGAAGCGCCTGGTGAGCGGGCCAGGCGTGGGGGTCACCGCCGACTTCTCCGGCTTCGGCCAGCCGGTGAAGATCGTCGTCCCGCCCGCCGCCAAGGTCCACTTCCTGGGCTGATCGAGCGCCTTGGCCGCGGCCGTCCGTGCCGGGCGGCCACGGAATGAATTCGCCGTCCCCGGGAGTTGAACCGCCGACATGTGGCGCATGCGATACCAGATGGACCTCGGGCCGGAGACCAAGCTGTCTCGCGGCGTGGTCCGGCGTGTCTGGGGCTTCGCCCGTGCCTACCGCCTGCAGATGCTCGCGTTCCTCGGCACCATCGGCCTGCTGGCGTTGCTCGCGATCATCCCTCCCTTGCTGGTCCGAACGCTGATCAACGACGCCATCCCGCGCCGCAGCTTGCGGCTCATCGACCTGATCGGCCTGGCGGCGATCGGCGTGGCGCTCGCCAACGCCGGGCTCTCCCTGACGCAGCGGTGGTTCTCCGCCCGCATCGGCGAGGGGCTCATCTTCGACCTGCGCACCGCCCTGTTCGACCACGTGCAACGCCAGCCGCTGGCGTTCTTCACCCACAGCCAGACCGGCGCCCTGATCAGCCGCATGAACAACGACGTGGTCGGCGCCCAGCGCGCCCTGACCGGCACGCTCGGGTCGGTCGCCTCCAACGTGATCGGCCTGGTGGCCACCCTGGCCGCCATGTTCGTGCAGAACAGGCGGATCACCCTGGTCGCGCAGGTGGTCCTGCCGCTGTTCCTCGCCCCGGCGCGGCGAGTCGGCAAGCGGCTGCAGGAGATCACCCGCGAGTCGATGAACCTCAACGCCGCCATGAACACCACCATGAACGAGCGCTTCAACGTGGCCGGGGCGCTGCTGGTGATGCTGTTCGGCCGCCGCGACCGCGAGCTGGCCGAGTTCGGTGACAACGCCGCCAAGGTGCGCGACATCGGCATCCGGTCGGCCATGGTCGGCCGCACCTTCTTCATCGCGCTCGGCCTGGTCGGTGCGGTCGGGACCGCGGTCGTGTACTGGCTCGGCGCGCGGATGGTGCTCGACGGCCGCCTGCAGGCCGGCGACGTGGTCGCCCTTGCCGCCTACGTCACCCAGGTCTACCAGCCGCTCACCGCGCTGACCAACGCGCGCATCGAGGTGATGAGCGCCTTCGTGTCCTTCGAGCGCGTCTTCGAGGTGCTCGACCATGCGAGCCCGATCACCGACCGGCCGGGCGCCCGCGACCTGCTCGACCCGGCCGGGCGGGTGGAGTTCGACCACGTCCGCTTCTCCTATCCGAGCGCGGACGACTCCTCCATCGCCAGCCTGATCGGCGCCGGCCCGCCGGGCCGCCCCGGCAGCCCACCGCCGAACGGACGCGCCGGCGGCGCCGAGGGGCGACCCGGCCGCGAGCGGGTCGAGGACGGCCAGCGCGCGGACGGAGCCCTCGACGGGCAGGCCGGCCCCCAGCAGGCAGGGCCGGTGCTGACCGACGTCACCTTCACCGCCGAGCCTGGCGAGCTGGTCGCGCTGGTCGGGCCGTCCGGTGCCGGCAAGACCACCACCGCCATGCTGGTCGCGCGGATCTACGACGTCGACCAAGGCGCCGTGCGGATCGACGGCGTGGACGTCCGCGACCTCACCCTGGAGAGCCTGCGTGGCGCCATCGGCCTGGTCGCCCAGGACCCGCACCTGTTCCACGACACCATCCTGGCCAACCTGCGCTACGCCAAGCCGGACGCCACCCTCGAGGAGGTGACCGCCGCCTGCCGCGCCGCCCGCATCCTCGACCTGGTCGAGAGCTTGCCGGAGGGGTGGGAGACGATCGTGGGGGAGCGCGGCTACCGCCTCTCCGGCGGCGAGAAGCAGCGGCTCGCCATCGCCCGCCTGCTGCTGGCCGACCCCGCCATCGTGATCCTGGACGAGGCCACCGCCCACCTCGACTCCGAGTCGGAGGTCCACATCCAGGAGGCCCTCGCCGAGGCGCTGGCCGGGCGGACCAGCCTGGTGATCGCCCACCGGCTCTCCACCATCGTGCGGGCCGACCGCATCCTGGTGCTCGACCGCGGCCGCGTGGTCGAGCAGGGCACCCACGCCACGCTGCTGGCCGCCGGCGGCCTGTACGCCGAGCTGTACGAGACCCAGTTCGGCCGCGCCGACCCGGTCGAGACCACCGCCTGAGGAGGTCCCGCCAGCGGCCGGGGGGAGATTTCGCCGATCCCGGCATAGACTGCTCCGCATGCTCCCGCTCCGCCGGCTCGGCGAGCGCCTCCCCAGCCTCGCCGGGCTCGCCCCCCGGGCCGGTGAGCGCCTTGGAAGGCGTGCCCCCGGACCACCAGCCGCCGCGCCCGAGCCGCGGGCCGCCCTGCCCTCCAGGCCAGCCAGGCTTGCCCTGCTGGTACTGGTAGGCTGCGCCGCCGCGCTGTTCCTGCTGCTCGGGATCGCCTTGGCCGAACGGGTCTCCTACCGGGGCAGGGTCCTGCCGGGCGTCCGCCTCGACGGGGTGGCCGTGTCGGGAGGCACCGAGCTCGCCACCCGCCAGGCCGTCGGCGCCGCCGCGGTGAGGCTGGAGCGCGAGCCGCTGACCGTCCGCGCCGGCCAGGCACGGCTGGCGCTGCGACCCGCCACCGTCCGCGTCGCCGCCGACGAGCAGGCCACCGCCACCGCGGTGCTGGCCGCTGGACGCCAAGGCAACCCGCTCGGGCAGCTCCTCGGCCCGGTCGTCCGCCGCCTGCACGCGATCCAGGTGCCCTGGGCGGTCAGCTACGACCGCGGCGCGCTGGCCAAGGCCGTTGACACCTGGGCGGGGAGGGTCGACCGCCGGCCGGTCGACGGCGGGCTGCGGTTCGAGGGAGCCACCGTCGCCCCGGTGGCACCACGGTCGGGGCTGACCCTCGACCGGCCCGGCGCGGTCGCCGCGGTGGCCGCCGCCCTGGTCCATCCC